>JANLQJ010000144.1:0-37185 GCA_031367715.1 Hyphomicrobiaceae bacterium
GACGCGCGCGCCGCTGCCCATGCTGCCGGGACACCCCGCGCGCCACGACTACGAATACCAGCGCAATGGGACAGCCAATCTGTTCATGCTGTTCGCGCCGCTCGAAGGCTGGCGTCACGCCGAAGTGACGGCGCGGCGCACAGCCATCGACTATGCCAAAATCCTGCGCGACCTCAGCGACATCCACTTTCCCAAAGCCGAGAAGATCGTGCTGGTTCAGGACAACCTGAATACGCACACGCCAGCGTCACTGTATGAGGCCTTCGAACCAGCGGAGGCCCGTCGCCTCATCGAGCGGTTCGAATGGCACTACACACCCAAGCACGGCAGCTGGCTCAATCTGGCCGAGTCCGAGCTGGCCGTCCTCGGCCGGCAGTGCCTGGCCCGTCGCATCCCTGACGCCCAGGTCCTCACCACCGAGGTCGACGCATGGGAGACGGGGCGCAACGCCCACAACGCCAAAGCCAACTGGCGCTTTACAACCACCGACGCCCGCATCAAGCTGAAAAGCCTGTATCCAGCGCTTTAGGTGATTCAGGCCACTAGGGCCGATCGTTCCTCTCCCAGTCAAAACGGGGAGAGGACGGCGAACCGTCAATGCCAAAGCCGTCCCGATCGACTATGGTCGCGGCCATGGCGAAGCGAGACTCAGCTTGAGCGACCCGGCCGACACCGAACTCGTCCGCAGTGGCGATCCGTGGGTTGGCGAAAGCGTGCCGGTCACACGGCTGCCGTGGCTCGCTTTGGCCATCGCCTTGCTGCTGCATGTCGCCATCGTCGGGGTCGGCTTTGCGCACCTACCGTCCCACGATAAGCGTCTTGGCGACGCCGCCGGTGAGCCCGAAGCCATCACCATCTCGATGATCACCGAGGCGGACCTCGACCGCCGGACCATCGAAATGACCCGACCGGTACCGGTACCGGTACCGGCACCGGTGCCTGCCACGCGCGCGCAAACCCCGGCGCAGCCGTCAGCGCCGGCTCAACCGCAGGCGGCGCCGCCCGCGCCGGCGCTCGATCTATCGTTGGACATGACGACCCAATCGCTGAAGCCGATGCTGACCCAGCAGCCGGCCGCCCATCCGGCCAGCAGCCAGGAGATTCAGCAGGCGCTGAAATCGATCGATCTGGCCGCCAAGGCGCCGGCAGCCATCAGCGCGCACAAGGGCAAAGTGGACGAATTCTCGCGCGACGTGGTGCGCGCGCTCGCCCGCACGAAACCGGGCTCCCCCGGCGGCACCGGTCGCGTCGTGGTAACGTTTACGTTGTCAGAGGACGGCCTGCCGCTCGATGTGCATATTTCGCATAGCAGCGGCAGCGACGGCTTCGACCGCACCGCCATGGCCGCTGTCTGGGCGGCCGCCTTCAGCCGCCCACCCACCGGGACCTCGCAACAGGACCGCACGTTCGATATCGAGTATCTGTTCTGAGTGGCCCAGTGGTCCGATTGGCCCAGTTGTTATCCCGGATGCACTACAACGCGCGCTCGGCGGCCGGCTCCCGGAACGGGAGTCGCCGAGCGCAAGCCAGGAAGCTGCAGCGCTGATCCGGGACCCATTGGGCGCTTGCCGCATAACAACACGGCTTGAGCCCCCGAGGTCCCATGTCTGCAGCGCACCGCAAAAACGCTGCGCTGCGCACGCGATGACAGTAAGCGGTATCAGGCCGGCCGCTGCTGTTTGCGCGCCCAGGCCTGCAGCGTGCGATCGGAGATGGTAGCGATGATCGCAATGGCGAGACCGGCGACCAGTCCCTGGCCGGCGTCGGCCTTGCCGAGCGCAACATAGACCTGCTGGCCGAGATCGCGCGTGCCCACCAAGGCGGCGATCGTCAGCATCGAGAGTGCCGCCATGATGGTCTGGTTGATGCCGAGCATCACAACCGGCATGGCCAACGGCAGCTTGACCTGCCAGAGCAGTTGGCTGGACGTCGTGCCCATCTGCCTTGCGGCTTCGACCACCGTTTCAGAAACGTTGCGCAGGCCGTGCTCGACATAGCGCGTCGGCGGAACGATGGCATAGAGAATAACTGCGATCAGGGCGGTGAATTCACCGACCCGGAAGAACATCAGGGCCGGGATCAGGAACACGAATTGCGGCATGGTCTGCAACGCGTCATTGATCGGCCGGATGACGCGCGATACGCGATCGTTTTGCGACGCCCACAGGCCCAAGGCGCCGCCAACCAGCACGCACAGCAACACCGCCAGGGCACACAGATAGAGCGAGCGCGTCAACGGTTCCCACAGGCCGGTGACGGCGATGAAACCGAGCCCCAGCATGGTCAGAGCGGCCTCCCCCCTACCGGCAGCCTGCCACGCAAATAAAGTGGCAATGGCAATGAAGGCTGGCCAAGGCAGACCGGAGAAACCGAAAAACAGCACCAGCCCTGCGATCCATATCCCGATGGCAGGACGCCAGCCGTAGCGCCAATCCAACACAAATACGGCAGACAGGAAGATGGCGAAACCCGCAATTGTCATGACCGGCGTCAGCTCAAAGCCCCAGATGGCCGGAATCGCCGAACCGGAAATGCCGATCCGCAGCGGCAGCATCAGGAGATAGAGTGTGTCGTTCTTGATGGTTTCGAGCACTCCGGCATAATCGCGCACGATGGCATTCAGGCCGTCGTTCATGACCGAGATGCCGACGCGGGCCCCGGCGCCGGGCAGGCCTAGATTAGGGTCCGCGATCAGCAGATGAACGCCAACCGCCGCGGCGACGCCTGTCAGCAGCAGGACCGGCAACCGCCACCCTTCAAGCACCCGCCCCGCATGGGTGGTGCCACTGCGGGCAGCATCGGCAAAGCCAAGCGTGATGCGGTCGATCAGGATGGCCAGCAGCGCGATGACCAGGCCCGAGAGTAGACTTTGCCCGAACTCGGCCTTGCGCATGGAGGACAACACCTCCCAGCCAAGATCGGCAAAGCCACCGATGATGGCGGCAACGATCACCATGCTGAGCGTGGCGTTGGTGGTCTGGTTCAGGCCGACCAACAACTGCGGACGAGCTGCTGGCACCTCGGCCTGCCAGAAGCGCTGCCAGGGCGTACAGCCGCTCATCTCGGCGGATTCCTTGACCGCCTCGGGCACCATGCTGAGGCCCAGCATGGTGTTGCGCACCATTGGCGGCGCGGCGTAGATCGCGCTCGCCAGCAATCCCACCACCGGGCCAAAGCCGAACAGCAACAACAGCGGGATCAGATAGGCGAAGGCCGGTACCGTCTGCATCAGATCGAGCGTGGTGTTGATGGCAGAGCGCGCCTTTGGCACGTAGTGGCCAAACACGCCGAAGGCAAAGCCGAAGGCGGCGGCGAGCGGCACCGCCAGCGTCACCAGGGCGAGCGTGTTCATGGTCTCGCGCCAGTATCCAGCGACATACACATAGGCGAGGGTGGCAACCGCGAACGCCGCCAAGCGCAGACCGCCCGCCCTGAGTGCAATCGCTGTTACCATCGCCATCGCAATTGGCCAAGGCAGCCATTGCAGCGCGCTCTGGATCCAGCGCATCGGCGTGTCGAGGCCGGCCGAGATCATACGGAAGAACGGCTTGACCACCGGTAGCACCACGTCAGTGACCGCGTTGATCCATTGCGCGACCGGCAGCACCCAGGCCTTCGGGTAGGTTATCAGCCACGGCAGGCTGTGGCTCAGCAGCAGACACAACGCAGTGAGGATAAATACTGCGATCCATTGGACCAGCTGAGGCTCGATCCGCCAGGACCGAACGGGCGCCATGTCAGAGGTCAAGGTGGTCATGATACGGGCTTGCGGCGGTGGTCGTCGCGGGCGAATACAGCGAGCGCGGTGCGCGCCGCCAGGATGCCAAGCGAGCGGCCGGCATCATCGACAACGTTGAACGCCTTGGCGCCAGCGGCAAGGCTCGACACCAGCCGTTCCAAGGGAGTCGTCGCCGCGATGCTGGCAATTCCGTCGGCGCGCACTACGGGGGCGGCGTTGCGATCCAGCAGATCGCCCGCCGTGATGACACGCAGCAGCGGCACATCCTCGGTGAACTGGGCCACATAGTCGTCGGCCGGTGCGAGCACGATATCGGCGGGGCGGCCCATCTGGATGATGCGGCCCTCGCGCATCAGCGCCATGCGATCGGCGAGGCGGAACGCCTCAGTGATGTCGTGGGAGATGAAGACGATGGTTTTCTTGAGGAGTTTCTGCAGGCGCAGGAACTCGTCCTGCATCTGCTTGCGGATCAGCGGATCGAGCGCCGAGAACGGCTCGTCGAGGAACCACAGTTCGGGCCCGACCGCGAGCGAGCGGGCGATGCCGACGCGCTGCTGCTGGCCGCCCGACAATTGATGCGGGAAGGACGACTCGCGGCCCTCCAGGCCAACCAGCGAAATCATATCGCCAGCCCGCTGGCGGCGCTCGGCGGCGCTCTTGCCCTGGATGCGCAGCGGAAACGCGACGTTGTCGAGCACATTCAGATGCGGCAGCAGCCCAAAACTCTGAAACACCATGCCCATGGTATGGCGCCGCAGCTCGATCAGCTCGCGTTTGCTGGCTTTGGCGAGGTCCTTGCCGTTCAGCAGGATTTCGCCGGCGGTCGGATCGACCAGGCGCGACAGGCAGCGTACCAGCGTGGACTTGCCCGACCCCGACAGGCCCATGATGACAAAGATCTCGCCCTCGTGGATGTCGAACGAGGCATCGACCACCGCAGGCATCGCGCCCTTGGCCCTGCAGCGATCGGCGATCGCACCAGGCTCTTGCCGCGTCGCCAGCTGTTGCTCCAGTTCGTCCGCGGCGGTGCCGTAGACTTTCCAGACATTGCGGCAGCTGAGCTTGACCGGGCGCGTGATGGCGGACGTACCTGCGTTCGCAACTGTCAGGCCGGCGCTCATCAAGGATCAGCTTTCCACAGCAAAACGGGACCGGAATAACTCCGGTCCCGATCATGCTCTCAGCGTTTGCACAAAAGCAACTAACCCTTGGCCTCGGCGACCCAGGCGCCCCAGACCTTTTCGTTGGCGTCGATCCAGGTCTTGGCCACCGCCTTGATGTCCGCGCCCTTCTCGTTGACCAGTCCCATCAAGCCGAGCTGCGCATCGGCGTTCATTTCGAAGTGCTGCAGGAACGCATAGGCAGCAGGCCATTTCTTGGCAAAGCCCGACCAGACGATCTTGTCGACGTCGGGCGGGTTGATACAGTGGGTATATTCCTGGGTCTTGCACGGCGGCATGGTCACCCAGCCGACCGGATTGCCGGCCAGCGCGTCATGCGGCCCCCAGAACATCATGACCAACGGCTTCTTGGAGGCCGAGGCGGCCGTGAGTTCGGCCACCAGCGCACCTTCCGAGCCCGACGGCACGGCGGTCAGCGGCATGGCATTGTCGGCAATGATGGTGGCAGCGCGCGAACCCCAGTCGGCCGGATAGTCGAGGAAGCGGCCATTCGGCGCGGTCTCAGGCGTCGAAAGAGCCTTTACGCAATCGGGCTTGGACAGCGCCGACCAATCGGGCAGGCCTGGGCAGACCTGCTCCATGAATTTGGGATACACCCAGCCTTCCTTGGCGGCGAGCTTGAGCCTGCCGATATCCTCAATCTGCTTGGCTTCCAGCGCCTTGGGATAGATGTCGCCGACATTGTTCATCCAGACTTCGACCGAGGCGCTGAGCGAGCCATCGGCAAGGCCGGAAAACTGCGGGAAGTTGCCCGCCGTGACGTATTCGACTTTGTAGCCGAGCTTCTCGAGCAGCTGGCCGGCGACGTGCGACGACACATGCTGGCCGGTCCATTCCAGGATGGCGAGCTTGATGGTCTCGTCCTTGGCGCCAAGATCGGCGGCGTAAGCCGGGGTAAAGACGCCCAACAGGCTGGCGAGGCCGAGGCTGAGTGGCAGCAGGGTTTTCACGATGCGCATGTTCTGAACGTTCCTTCCGGTAATTTTTGTTATTCTTCCATGGTCTCGAAATCTACGATGCTTTCGAGCCTGATTTGCGACCAGCATTGCTCCAAATGAGACGTTTTGTCGATTTGAATTGAGTCTGGCGGTGACCGGCGCCGGCAACTACTGAACGTCCTGGCCGTCACCAGTGCGCCCCGCCGGTGATTTGGACATTTTCCGCCGTGATGCCCTTGGCGCCGTCGCTGCACAAAAATGTGACCATGGCAGCGATCTCGCCCGGTTGAATGATGCGGCCTTGCGGGTTCTGCGCGGCGATCTCGGCCATGGCGGCCTGCAGCGTGCGGCCCTTGCCTTCGCGCGCAATCACCTGGGAAACGTTGCGGGTCATGAGTTCTGTCTCGACCCACGTGGGGCTGACCATGTTGCAGGTGACGCCATGTGGCGCCCCTTCCAAGGCCACGCAGCGGATTAGGCCGAGCAGGCCGGCCTTGCTCGCGCAATAGGCGGGATTGTCCTTCCATCCGACGCTGGCCGCCGTCGAGCCGATGTTGACGATGCGGCCCCATTTACGCGCGATCATGCCGGGCAGCAGTTCGCGCGTCATACGGAAGGCGCCGGTGAGATTGGTGTCGATGATCTTGGCCCACAGCTCGTCGGTATGCCCGCAAACCGGCTGCTCGGCGGTGGTGCCGGCGGCGTTGACCAGGATGTCGATGGGGCCGCAGGTGGTTTCGGCAGCGTGCACAAAGCTGCACACGCTTGCACTCTCCCGCACATCCAAGTGGCCTGCGTGCACCTTGGTGCCCTTGCTCGAAAGCGCCGCAAGCACGCGCTCGATCTCGGCCGGTTCCGGGTAGGCGGCAGCGTCACCCGAGCGACCCCGAGTTGCCCCGACATAGGAGCCGACGGCGACGTTGGCGCCCTCCTCGGCCAGCGCCGCGGCGATTGCGTAGCCCTGGCCAGTGAGGCCGCCGGTGATGAGTGCTGAACGTCCTGCAAGATTCACCATCGATCACACCATCAAATAACCACCATCGACCACCATCTCGGCGCCGGTTACAAAGCGGGACTCGTCGGAGGCGAGGTAGAGTACCATATAGGCGATGTCTTTCGGCTCGCCCAGGAAACCGATCGGGTGGCGCGACAGGGCTTTGGCCTTTTCGGAGTCCAGTTTCCCGAGATCGCGCAGGTAGTTTTCCGTCTGTGGCGTCCAGATGTAGCCGGGATGAATGGAATTGCAGCGGATCTTGTAGCCCTGCTCGGCGCAATGCACGGCGACGGCCTTGGTCAGCGTACGCACCGCTCCCTTGCTGGCGCAATAGGCCGCCAGTTCTGCCTCGCCGATGATGCCGTCGATTGAGGATAGATTGATGATTGATCCGCCGCCGGATATTTTCATCAGCGTCACTGCCGTCTGGCAGCCGAGGAACACGCCATCGGCGTTCACGGCCATGGTGCGGCGCCAGTCGGCCAGCGTTGTGGTCTCGATATTGGCGGCGATGGCGATGCCGGCGTTGTTGACCAGGACGTCGAGGCGGCCGAAGGTTTTTTGGACGTATTGGCTGAGGGCGTCCCATTGTTCGGGCGACGTGACGTCCAGGAAATGGCTGTCGGCTTTGCCGCCGGCATCGACAATCGACTTGGCGGTCACGGCTGCGAGGTCAGGGGACACGTCCGTACACAGTATTGTCGCCCCCTCGGACGCCAGCAATCGGGCGGCGGCCTGACCGAGCCCGAGGCCGGCTCCTGTGATCAAGACGATCTTGCCTGCGACGCGTCCGGGCATCTTCAGCTCCCACCGGTTCTGTTGCACCGCGGGCGCACTGCGGTGCGCCCCTACAAACGGGCGTTCGGCGTAGCGGCGCGCCGCAGCGCGCCCGTCGTGCGACCGGATCATCCCCCCGGCAGTGGCTGCTTCAGCCAGTCGCGATAGAACCCTTCCAGATTCGGCTGGAAATCATGCACGATGGGATAGCCCGGCGGGCAGGCTTCCACTTCCAGCAGCGCGGCGCAACCCGGGCAGATGAACTCGCGCAATTCCATCCAATCGGGATGGCAGATGTCGTTGCTGGGGTAGATTTCGCGCAAACTCTCCTCGTCCTTGCGGACACTGATCAGGGCCGACAGCTTCCAGTTCTTCTGGTAGTCGCCGAATTCGTGGCCGCAATCACACTTTGTGATCCGCTTACGTCCCTTCTGCACAATGAACAGATGCTCGCCGATGGGAAGCAGGATGCGCTCCTTCCAGGCCACGCGCGCCTGATGCACGGCGAGCACCTTCCAGAAGCGGTCCTCGTCCTTATACGCACTCATGATGCGCTTGGTCTGATGCCAGGGCAGTTGCCCGCTCATCAGATCACTGATCACCTCTTGCGAGTAGCTGGTCATGACGTGTGCGCTCCCTGCTTTGGCGGCGATATCGATGCGCTGATGCGCCGGACTTTCTTCTCCGTGAACGTAAAGTCCTTGGGTAGCTTCCAGAACGCGCGGAACTCGCCGGCAAAGCGCGGCGACAGTGTCATGCTGCTCTCATACATGCGCCGCACCTCGTAGACGAAGTCCTTGGCGGCGACGCGCTTGGCCTCATCTTTCAGCCAATCGGCTACCGGCACGGCCTTGGCCCGTCGCGCCTCGCGCAACACTTTGCGAGCCGCCGCCGTCGCTACCTCATCCACCACCATTTTGTCCGTCTTGGCGTCTTCGCGCAGCACGATACCCGAAACGTCGCGGGCCGCCTCCTCGGTGACAAACCCGTTCGTCACGTCATAAGCCGCCAGCTCCGGATTTCGTTCCAGCGGGTCGCCGTAACCGCCGCCGCCGTTGTAGGCGTGGCTGAAAATGTCGCCAGCCTCGTGTGGCGCCGTGATGTACGGACCTTCCGTGGTCGTATGATCACCCTCGATCAACTCTTCGATGGTCGAGCGCTTGGGATTGGTGCCGATGCCATGCGGCAAAGGCTTCTGCGCCGCGATCACCTCGGCGACATTGGTGTCGCGCACCGCCCGGTGCAACTGGCAGGTCGGCGCGGGATAGCCGCCGCACATGCCGGCGTTGTCGAACACGCGGGACGAATGCTCCGACGTGACCAGCCGCAAATGCGAGGTCTTGTGCAGCAGCCAGGTCGAGATAAACGAGTTGCCGCCGCGATATTTTCCTTGCCCGCCGGAATTGGGCAGGATGGAGCGGCCAAGATAGAGCATGGGCATGTTCTGTTCCCAGATCTCGATATTGCCCATGTCGCTTTCGGGGTTCCAGCCGACATAGGCTGTATCGAGACCATCCTTGATCGCCAGAGCGCCCGAGCCGGCCGCCGCGCATTCGAAATGCGCCATGCCGAATTGGGTGCCATACTGGCTCTCGCCGCCCATCTCGATCATGGGCGAATTGACCTGGCCGACGAACACTTCTTCGACAAACCCGCGGGCGAGGAAGCCGCGTGATAGTAGTCTTTGAAACACACCGAACGCGGGCAACAGCAGCGCCCAGGACGTCGCCGTGGCGCAAAACTCATTGTCCGGATTGGTCCAAGTGCCCTTGGGCAGTTTCAGTTCCGTCGCCATCCAGGCGCCGTCGTTCACCAGCCCCTCGAAATTCATGTGCTGGGTCAGCGTCACGAACATGCCGCCGTCCATGCCGGCGGGCGTGCAGTTCATGGAGTGATAGCCCCAGGACTGCGTGCCCTCGAAATCCATGGTGATTTTTCCCGTGGTCTCGATGGTCATTTCGATCGGGATGCCGTACAGCCAGTTGGGATCGCCCAGCGGCTGAAACCCCGGCTTGCCCTCGGTGACGTGACCATAGAACGTATGCCCCCGATAGACGCCGGGCACCGTCAATTGCTGGGTACGGAGCAGTTGCCCGCGCCGACCCTCCTCGATGAACTCCTTGGTCACTTGCCGCCAGTAGTCGACGCCCACGTCCCCGATGATCGACAGCACACTCTCGCGCATATCGATGCAGCTGGCGACTTTCGCCTTCTCGTCCAGCACCCAATAGATCGGCATACGGAGATTGCGTTCACAGCGGATGACATAGTCGCGGCGGATCTCGTCGTTCGTTCCGATCTTCTCGGCGCAGACGAACAGGCCTTCCGTGAAGCGCTCCTGCGCCAGGCACACATCGCCGCCCGGCGTGATGCCGCCAGCCTCCAACTCGTGGCAGACCGCGCCGGCCCAGCCGACCAGTTCCTTGCCGTGGAAGATCGGCACCACGTCCATCACGTCGGGCACTTGTACTGTACCGATGAAGGCGTCGTTGTTGGCGAAAATATCGCCGGGATTGATGCCGGGATTGGTCTCATAGCCCTCGCGGATCATCCACTTGATGAAGCGGCTCATGGTGTGCACGTGCACCATGATGCCGTTGGAAAGCGCCACCGCATCCCCTTCCGGTGTATAGATCGCAACCACCATTTCTCCCACTTCGCGCACGCCGGGCGAGGCCGAGATGCGGCGCGCCATCTCGCGGGCCGAGACGCAGAAGGAGCGCAGTTTGGTGTGCAGCGTTTCGTAGCGTAGCGGGTCGGCTTTGCGCAACGTCAGCTCGGTGACGCCATCGTAGGAGCCGGTGGCCTCCATGGCAGTTTCGGAGGCGATGAGACGGTCACGGAGGGGGGTGGCTGGGGACATGATGTTCATCTTTGACCTACACTGCACCTAGATTGGATCCTCGAAACTCACGTCAAAGATGAACTTCGTGTCCCCGTTCGACTGAAGGAACGGGGACACGAAGTTCATATTCGGCGCCCACTGACGGGCAAACCTGCGGACGCTGTATCCTGCCGAATATGAACATCATGTCCCCACCGCGTGCCGGTAATGCAGCAGCGTCCACTCATCGATCGTCACCGTGTCGTTGGGATGCACCACCAGCGTGGTCGCCGGATGCTCGATGATCGCCGGGCCAGTCACTTCGTTGCCCGGCTCGAGCTGATCCATTTCGTACAACTGCGCCTTGTGCCACTTGCCCGCGATGTAAACCTGCCGCGTTCCCTTATGCGCCGCCTTGGGATCTTTCGTCCCCAACGCCCGCTTCAGCAGTGTCGGTTTGACCTTGTCGGCCACCGCCACCACGCCCAGCTCGGTGATCGAGAACCCGGCCTGGCCGTAGCGGCTCACACGGTGGTTGATCTTTTCGTACACGGCCTCGAACTCGGCGATGATTTTTCGTACATCGTCAGCCGACTTCGGATTGGTCAACGGCGCGATCACCTCGACGTCTTCCAACTGGCCGGTGTAGCGCATCATCAGGAACGGCGCGGTACGGACGGCCTTGGCCTTGTGGCCGTCCTCGATCATTTCGTCGACGGCACGTTTCGTCAGATCGCGCCAAATGCCCGCGACCTTGGCGGCATGCGCCTTCAGCTCTTTGTCATCGGCCTTGGCGCCGATATCGATCTGCACCGATGCGGAGTGGCGGCGCATGTAATCTGCTGTCGTGCAGCCGAACGCCGAGAAGGCCGCGGCGAACTGAAAGGTCACGATATCCTTCAGGCCGATCCCCCGGCTGTAGCCGGCGACGTGCAGGGGACCAGACCCTCCGTAGGAGAACAATGTGAACTCGGAGGGATGAATGCCCTGCCCCGAAATCACTCGCCGCAGCGCATTGTTGGCGTCCGTGTCCAACATGGTGATCATGCCTTCGGCGGCCTCCTCGACCCCCACGCCGAGCGGATCGGCGCATTTCTCCTTGAACGCCGCTCTCGCCTTGGCGACGTCGAGAATCACCTTGCCGCCGAGGAAATAGTGCGGGTTCAGTCGCCCGAGGATCGCATCGCAATCGGCGATGGTCGGCTCGGTACCGCCACGCCCGAAGCAGATCGGGCCGGGATCGGAGCCGGCGCTCTCCGGCCCCAGAGACACCTTCCTGGTCAGCGGATCGACCTTGATGATCATGCCCGCGCCCGCCCCGATGGTATCGAGATGGAGCGTCGGTACGTTCAGCTTGAAGCGGTCCATGATCGGCTCGTTTTCGAGCCGCGTGACGCCGCGCGTGATCACGCCCATGTCGAAGGAGGTGCCGCCCATGTCGGAACATATCAGGTTATTATTCCCGATCAGCTTGCCGACATAGGCGGCCCCCAGGATGCCCCCGATCGGTCCGGAGATCATGGTTTCGTGCAGGCGGGGATGCTTGATCGAGGTCAGTCCGCCGAACGACAGCAGGGTTTGCACGCCGTATTTGAAGCCGTGCTTCTTGGAAATATCTTCGATGCCCTGCAACTGTTTTCGGCCGCGCGAGGTGGCATAGGCCTCGATCAGCACACTGTTCAACCGCGACTGCTCGCGGATCACGGGACGGATCTCATGACTTGTATAGACGCGGATATCCGCCTTGATCTTTTTGATCTCCTCACGGACGATCTCGGCGATCCTCAGCTCGTGGGTCGGGTTCACATGCGCGAACAGCAGGCAGATGCAGATGCCCTCGACCTTGTCCCTGATCAGCGCCTTGGCCGCCGCCCTCGCCTCGTGCTCGTAAACCGGAATCACCACATCACCGAACTGATCCACCCGCTCGGTGACGCCATGGGTGCGGCGGCGGGGAACCAGGGGATCGGGATGGTGGTGCGTGACGGCATGCAGGCGGTCGGCGTAGCCATAGTCGGACCAGGCTTGCAGGCCGCGGCCCATCAGGATCATGTCCTCGGTGCCCTTGGTGGTGATCAGGCCGAGACGGCGGCCGGTGCGCGACAAGAGCGTGTTGAGCATACCGGTGCCGGAATAGAGCACCACGTCGACACCTGAAAACAGCTGATCGAGCGAAATGCCCCAGGCGTCGGCAGCGTCCTCGGCGGACTGGATGAAGCCCTCGGACTCGTTGCGCGGCGTGGTCGCCGCCTTGCCGATCTTGAAGTGGCCGTCGCGATCGACCAGGATGGTGTCGGTCATGGTGCCGCCGGCGTCGATGCCGATGACAATGGGCCCACTGGAATTCGGGTTGTCCATTTGCGCATGCGCTCCCGGCGATGTTCGTTCCTGTGTCAGGAAAACCTACTGCTGCTGGGGGCGCGCTGCCATATGACATCCGTCACAGGCGATGACGATCTGATTGCCGTGCTGAACGTGGCCGGCACCGAGGACTATCTGCCACGGCTGATCGATCTGGTCGGCAACCTGGTGCCGCATGATCGGATCACCGTCACTCGTTACGCAATCCACGCCCGGCCCGAGTTCCTCACCCATCGCAATTTCTCCGATGCGCTGGTAGAGCGCTACCTATCTGTCTACTACCCCTATGATCCGTTCTATGCCCATTGGTGCCAGCACCTGACGCCCGGTGTGCTGCATCTGGCGCAGTTCGGCTCGCGCGAGCTGAAGCAGGGACGTTATATCGCCGAGTTCCTTGCCCAGTCCGTGATCCGCGACGAGGTTGGCGTGCTGCTTGACGATGGTCCGGGCACGACGCTTGCCGTGTTCCTTGAGCGGGCGAGCCGGACGTTTACCCACCGTGAGATCGCGCGGCTGCAACAGGCCTTCGGGCGCATCGCCGCGATCCATGCGCTGCAGCGCCGGCTCTCGGCGACCGGCGATGTTGCCGGGCGGAAGGCTGCGACGCGCCGCCCCAGCGAACCGCCGCGCCACAGCAGCAAGGTGCCCGAACCGCTCTGGCCGGATCTGACAGCGCGCGAGCGCGAGCTGGTTAGTATGATTCTGGCCGGTCATCCGCCGCAAGCCATTGCCGCGCGCCTCGGCATTTCATCGGGAACCGTGCGCAACCATCGCCAGAACATCTTCCGCAAGCTCGACATCACCACCGAGCGCGAAGTGTTTTTGCAGTATCTCGATTTTTTGGCGGGGCAAGCAGGCTGAACCCTGGAGGTGACGCAACCCCGTGCGGTTCTGTCGTCCCGATTGACAGGGTCCTGGTGGGCGCGGCAGGGATTGAACCTGCGACCCCTCGCGTGTGAAGCGAATGCTCTCCCGCTGAGCTACGCACCCGAACCAGTGGATTGTCAGATAGGCGGCGCGGGCGGCGGCTGTCAAGTGTCGGGTCGGGGACATGATGTGCATCGGCAGCCCGCTCGAACCTTTCGTCCGCTACCGGGAGGATCCAAGCTGCCGATGAACTTCATGTCCCCGAACGCCACAAACAACAACGCGAGGGCCCGGATTGCTCCAGACCCCCGCGTGTCACGAGGAGCAGTTCCCGGGCGGGGGTGCCGCCCGGGTTTCTGGCCGCACTAGGCGATCAGGATAAAGTCCGCAGACTCAAAGGCGTGGGGGGCCGCATTACCCGTCACCGTGGCTGTCAGCTGCGTCAGGTCGAAGTGCCCGACCACGATAGCGGCGTTGGTCACAACGTTACCGTCACTGTCGAAGCTCAAATCGCCGGTGGCATCATTGTAGATGAACTGCGCATGGGCCGCGTTGGCAGCCGTGCCGTTGACGATATCGAGGGCGTTCAGCGTGATCGACGTCAGATTGTGTGTTCCGGCGGTGTTGAGCGCCACACCATAGTTGGCGGTGTAGAGCGAGGAACTGACAACGGCACCGGCCGAGGCATTGGTGGTTGCGATGCCAGTGATGCCGAAGTCAGACAGCTTGACGTAGATCTGATCGTGCGTAGCCTGGTCGAAGCCGATGATCTGATCGACGCCATTGGCCACTGTGCCGCTGGTCGCGGTGACGCTGATGGCATCCCTCTGCTGGCTGCCGCTGAGATCATAGGTGTCGTTACCCGCGCCACCGACCAACGTGTCGGCCGTGCCGCTGCCGGTTGCCGAGAGAATAGTGTCGGCACCAAGTCCGGCCGTGATCTTGCCACCGCTCGCTGCCGTGATCGTGTCGTTGAAGTCCGTCCCGATCACATTGTCGACGTTGTTGATGGTGCCCGAACCGGCCAAGCCAGAGAAGTTCACTTGGAAGCCGCCGACGGCATAGGTGTTCGACAGGTTGACGGTCACGCCCGTGGTCGTGGGACTGAACACCTTGCTGAAGTCGATCGTGTTGTCACCAACCAGGTCCTGGCCGCCGTCGATCACGTCGCCCGTTGACGTCCCCGACACGGCCTGACTGCCGTTGTGCATGACGATGGTGTCTTTGCCCGCGCCACCAAGAATGGTGTCGTTGCCAGTGTTGCCGGAAGCGCCGGCAGTACCGTAGGCCGTGTTGGTCGAGGTGCCGCCGCCGTCGAGCGTATCCCTTTCCAGTCCGCCATTCAGCCTGTTGGCAACCAGATCGCCAACCAGGTTATCGCGGTAGGCCGAACCGGTCAGGTTCTCGATGCCGCTGATACGATCGCCGGCCGCCGTTGCAAGGACCTGGTGTGACGACGAAAGGCCGTAGTGCAACGTAATGTCGTTGGCTTCGCTGACACCCGCCGTCGCGAAGGTCCCGGCCACCAGCGGCGTGGCCAGATTGATGGAGACGCCCCAAGTGCTGTCTTCATACGAAACGGTTTCGTTGCCACCGTTGCTGGCGCCGCCGACGAACGAGTCGGCGCCCGCGCCGCCGATCATTTTGTCCTTGACCGTCGTGCCGGCAAATGCCGCTGCACCGGTGATGGTGTCGTTCCCGGCGCCGCCGTAGATGTAGTTGGTGATCGTGGCGCCAGCGATAGTGCCGGTCGTGAAGGACGCGGCCGTGATCGAGTCGTTGCCGTTGCCGCCCTTGTCGGTCTCAATGTAATTGGTGACCGTGGTGCTGACGAGCGCTGCACCGTTGATCGTGTCGTTGCCGTCGCCGCCGGCCATCGTATCGTTGCCAAGACCGCCGGTCAGGGAATCATTGCCGACATCGCCAGAGAGGTAAGCGTTACCGGCGCCGACATCCATGGTGTCGTTGCCGCTACCGCCGTACATGACGTCTTTGCCGCCGTCGCCGTGCAGCAAGTCGTTGCCGAAGTAACCAGTGGCGTGATCGGCGACCGCGGTGCCGTTGACGGTGTCGTTGCCGTCGCCGCCGTAGACCTGGTTGAAGGTCGTGCCCGACGCAAGTGTCGAAAGCGTCGTCAGCGTATCGTTGCCGCCAAGACCGTACAGCGTGCTCTCAGCGAGCACGGCGCTCGCGACATGCGTGTCAGCCGTGCCTTTGCCTGTCCATTTACCCATAGTCTCATGCTCCTCGTGTTATGCGTTAGTTGGCCTGCTCACTCGCCAATCTGCTGCAGCCGAGTAAATAGTTACCTAACGGAACGGGGCTCGAGCGCACACTGGACGCTCGTTCCTTTACTTTGTTGGATGAACTGCCAACGCGGCTGCTGCAATTTCTCGAAATATTTCAGACAATTGTAACGAACTGGCGCATCCCGCCTGCAAGCACGGCTTGACAGGCGCGGCGATCAGAATATTTCTCATGCCCACCAGCCGGCCGGACGGCCGCTGCGGTTTGACTCTCGAATCAGAGGGGCGAATCGGAGAGGAAAGTCCGGGCTCCACGCATGCAACGGTGCCGGATAACGTCCGGCGGGGGCGACCCCAGGGACAGTGCCACAGAGATCGAACCGCCCGGGACGCGTCCCGGGTAAGGGTGAAAAGGTGCGGTAAGAGCGCACCGCGCGCCTGGTAACAGGCGTGGCAGGGCAAACCCCACCGGGAGCAAGACCGAATAGGGGCGGCACGGTGTTTTGCGGGGTAACTCGCAAGGCGCCAGCGGTGCATGCGGCGCCGCCGCCCGGGTTGGTTGCTCGAGCCATGCGGTAACGCATGGCCTAGAGGAATGGCCGTCACGTGGGGGCAACCCCACCGTACAAAACCCGGCTTACAGGCCGGCTGGTTCTATTATTTGGTCGCGCAATTTATCCGAAAACCGCGTCGCACTTTTCCGATTGCGCTCCCGGACCCGCGATCCGGGCGAAACGATCACGCGCCGGGCCATCGAGCGGGAAAATGGGCGCGGGAGGCTGGATGGGCTCTGCCGTGACAGGAGCAGGTTTGGTGGTCGCCCGCTTCCAGCCCAGCGCTGGTTTCTCGATCAGGAACCAGGACAAGGCCGCAACTGGCAACAGCAGCGCGAGCGTGGCCGCCAGCAGCACCGGCTGCGACAGGCCGGGCCAGATCACCAGCAGCGACTGAGCGATCAGCCAGTCATAGATATAGATGCCGTAGCTGAGGTCATCTTTGCGCGGCAGCGCGCCGAGAACGCCGAGCGGCAGGCTGGCAGCCCACAGGGTTGCATAAGCGACGAAGATCTGTGTTGCCGGCGCCTGCAAAGGCGTGCCGAGCAGCGCCGCCATGCCGAACAGGGTCGCGGCCACGCCGTACCAATGCAACGGCAGCCGGTCGCGCCAGACAAAGGCCAGCGTGCCAAGGCCGAACGAGAATGCGAGGCGCAGGAACGAGAGCAGCGTGCTACCGACATGCAGTTGCTCGGGGAAGGCGGCGACGGCAATCCAGGCCGCCAGCAGCGGCAGCAGCACCATGGTGGTCACACGCAAAGACCGGATCAGGCCGGTGACGCCCAGCAGCGCCAGGCCGAAATAACACAGCGCCTCGTATTTCAGCGTCCACAGCGGCAGATTGACGATATCGGGCACCGGATTGTGCGTGAACAGACCGGGCAGCGGCGCGTTGGCCGTGATCAGGCCGAGCGTGACGGCGAGATAACGCCACACGGCGCCGTCGTGGAAATAAGCCAGGGCGGGGACTGTGCTCAACAGCGGGCCGAGCACCAGCACCGTCAGCAGCACACAGACCGTCAGCCCCGGCAGCAGCCGCAGCGCGCGGGCGCGAAAATAGCTCAGCAGCGAGGTCGAGCGCAGCAGGCTGGCCGCGATCAGCACACCCGAGATGGTAAAGAACATATGCACCGCATGCTCGCCGAGCGAAAAGCCCGTGGCGGCGGCCAGTGGCTCGGCGCTTTCGGGCGCGCCGGCCAGGTGGATACTGTGCGAGACCACCACGGCAAGCGCGGCGAGGAGGCGCAGCAGGCCGAAATTGTTAGCGTCCGGGGCGAGGATGTCGGCGAGGCGCGGGGCGCGGGCGGGGGATAGGGTGGTGATCACAGAGTGGTCCTGCGGTTAGTCTTCATTTGCATAGTTTCGGTATGGCAACAGGCACATTTCGTGCCAGAAGGAGAGTAGGCAATTAGGCGCGCGACCAACCCTTGTCATCCTGGAGGCACTGCAGCGCTTTGACGGTGCAGTGCCTCCGGGATGACAAGTGTTGATGATGTGGCGCAGATTTTCCTGCCAATCCGCATTGGAATTGGCACCGCCAACGCTTGCGGCAGACTTTGGCTAAGAGGCGGTTCCAAGTGACCAACACCGGCCGCAAACTCGTCGACGTCCTCAAGCGCTACGCTGCCCGTCGCGGCATCGCCATCGAGTTGCTGTCGCACGACTGGATCGCCGTCCTGACGCGCGGCCAGCAACGCCGCCTGGTGTTCGGCTATGACCTCGGGCTGAACGGCGCCGCCGCGGCCAAGATCGCCAACGACAAGGGCGCGACCTATAGCGTGCTGACCGCGGCCGGTCTGGCCGCTGTCGAGCACCGAGTGTTCCTGCATCCGCGTTTTCTCGATTTCCTGCCCGTCGATGGCAATTGGCCGGGCATGCTGGCTGCCTTCGAGGCGCTCCAACGCGATGCCGTGATCAAGGACAATGAGGGCACCGGCGGCATGGAGGTGTTCCGGGTACGCTCGCAGACCGAGCTGGAGCAGCGTGCCCATCAGCTGATGCAGATCGCGCGCGGGGTGGCGTTGTCGCCCTATCTGGCCATCGAGCGGGAGCAACGCTTCGTCATGCTGGAGGGCGCGTGCGTGCTCGCCTACGCCAAGCAGCCGGCAGCGGGGGAATGGCGGCACAATCTGGGGCTGGGCGCCCGCGCACTGCCGGTGGACCTCACCGACCCGGCCGTGCAACCAGCGCTAGCCCTCGCCCGCGCCGCCATGGTCGCGCTGACGCTGCGCTTTGCCTCGATCGACATCGTCACGGTTGGCGGCACACCGATGGTGCTGGAGGCCAATGCCGGCGTCATGCTGGAAGTCGCGAGCCGGCCGGACCTGGGCGGACCCGAATTGGCCGAGCGCATTTATGGTCAGGCGCTCGACCTGATCTTTCCTGACTGATCAGGGCACGCCCCGACAGTTCTACCAGCCCTGGTCCATCCGGCATTCCTGCCAGCGGTGCCACCAGTACGGACTGCCCGTATTGATGGCCCTGGCCTTCAGCCCTTGGCACGGGTTCGAGCGCACGAGAAACCGGGGCTCGCCAAAGAACACCCGCGGGCCAAAGAAAACGCGTGGCCCGAAGAAGAAGTGCGGGTGGGGATTGCCTATGCCAAAGAAGAACCGCACGCCTGCTTCTGCTGGGGCCGGCGTTGCTATGGTGCCGAGAGCGCCGAGGCTGAGCGCCAAGGCTAGTGTCAATGTCAGCTTTCTCAACATGATCGTCTCCTTTCAAGGTTGATCACGTGCGTCGGGAGGTCGCTATCATGGTGAACGCTGTGGCCGCCCGAACATTCCAGGGCCCAGCCGCCGCCGGCGGAGGGCACCCATCAACGGTCAATTAACGTTTGGGCGAGGCAGAATCCGTCGCGCGCCGGTTCACCAGCGTTATGCTCTTTGCGGCAAAGGGTTTTCCGTAACTACTTGAAAAGGCTCACGACCGCTGCCTCGATCTTGGAGGGCATGGGCACGAAAGCGCGCTCCAGGCTGGGCGCATAGGGCACCGGCGCATGCGGCGGAGTCACCTTCAGGATCGGCCCCTTGAGGTAGCGAAAGCCCTTTTCCGCGATCATGCTGGAGATATCGGCCGCCATGCCGCAGCGCGGATAGGATTCATCGGCAATCACCACCCGACCGGTACGCTTGACCGAGTCCAGGATGGTCTCTTCGTCGAGCGGCGAGGTGGTCCGCGGATCGATCACCGTGACGTGGATCTTGTGCAGGATGCTCAAACGCTCGGCCGCGCGCTTGGCGATCCGCACCATGCGTCCGAACGCGATGATGGTGGCGTCCTTGCCCTCCAGCGCGATGTTGGCCTCGCCGAACGGCACCGTATATGATCCATCGGGCACCTCGCCCATGTCGTCGTACATCAGCTTGTTCTCAAGGAAAATGACCGGGTCATCATCGCGGATGGCTTGGATAAGCAGGCCCTTGGCGTCGTATGGCGAGGACGGAATAACCACTTTCAGGCCCGGAATATGTGTAAACAGCGGATAAAGCGCCTGACTATGCTGGCTAGCCTGCCCCGAGCCCGCGCCGTAAGTAGCGCGGATCACCAGCGGCGTTTTCACCTTGCCGCCGAACATGTAGCGGAACTTGGCGGCTTGATTGATGATCTGATCGAAGCAAACGCCGAGGAAATCGACGAACATCAACTCGGCAACCGGACGCAAACCGGTCATGGCGGCCCCGGCAGCCGCGCCGATAAAGGCGCTCTCGGTGATCGGGGTGTCGAGTATGCGCGAGCGGCCGAACTCGCCCAGAATGCCCTTGGTGACGCCAAAGGCTCCGCCCCAGGCATCCTGCTCGCCCGACAGGCCCGCCCCCCCAGTGACATCCTCGCCGATGATGACAACGCGCGGATCGCGACGCATCTCCTGCCGCAGTCCTTCATTGAGCGCCTGACGAAACGACTTACGCGGCATCGGCAATCCTTTTACGCATAACTCACATAAACATCCGTCGTCAGCTCGCTTAGGGCAGGCTGCGGCGCGGCGCGGGCGGCGATCACGGCGGCATCGAGCACGGCAGCGACTTCGGCATCGATGGCATCAAGTTCCTCGGCCTCGAACAAGCCGGCGCTCCGCACGCGGGCCCGGAAGATCGTCAGGCAATCCTGCTCGGCGCGCATCGCGGCACGTTCTTGCGCACTGCGATAGTTGTCGGCGTCGCCCAGGTAATGGCCGTAGTAGCGCGGCGCCTTGATATGCAGGAAGTACGGCCCATTGCCGGCGCGGGCATGCGCCACGGCCACGCGCGCGGCATCGCTGACGGCAAAGAAATCGGTGCCATCGACGCTGCGCCCGGGCATGCCATAGGCAGTGGCGCGAGCCATGATGTCGCCGGCCACGGCAAACTTGCTGGAGGTGGCCTCGCCGACGCCGTTGTCCTCGGTGACGAACACCACCGGCAGGTTCCACACCACGGCCAGATTGAAACTTTCGGCCATGGTGCCCTGGTTGAAGGCACCGTCGCCCGAGAAGGCCAGCGCGATGCCGCCGGTGCCAAGTGTCTTGGCGGTCAGCGCCGCGCCGCACACCAGTGGCGCGCCACCACCGACAATGCCGTTGGCGCCCAACATGCCGTGATCGAGATCAGCGATGTGCATCGAGCCGCCCTTGCCGCGGCAGGTGCCGGTGCTGCGGCCGAAGATTTCGGCCATCATGCCGTCGACCGCGACGCCCTTGGCGATGGCATGGCCATGGCCGCGATGGGTTGACGAGATATAGTCGCGGTCGGTCAGATGTGCGCACACGCCGGTGGCTGATGCCTCCTGCCCGGCATAGAGGTGCACCGCGCCCGGGATATCGCCGGTGCCGACTTCCTTGACCAGCCGCTCCTCGAAGGCGCGAATGGTGCGCATGGTGCGGTAGGCTTTGACCAGATCGCGGCGAGGAAGCTGCATGCCAGTCATCGCCGCATCGGCGCCAAGCGGTCCAACTGTGGGAGCTTCGTCGGACAAGCGGAGTTCGATCTCTCCGGCATAGGACGATTGATCATTCGGCACGGCACGCCCCTCTACAGGCAGTATTGGCTCAAAGTGGCTTTGACGATCGGCACGACCAGACCATCCTTATTCACATTTTGGGTTCACCTGCACAAGTAATGCCAGACGCTGGTTACTCAATCTTGAGTCCGAAACTCGGTAGATTCCTGTCTGTCGCTGTGCCGATGCTGGCGCCGGTGCGGGGCGGGTCATGGTAAATGGTTGAAAACGTTACAATCAGGCCGGCCAATAACGGCGGGATCGGGTGCAAACTGACTATTGGTGCCGGCGCTGCCGCGGCCATGCACCGAGCGAGCGGGGACGGTTCGGCACCGTCTTCATTCTGCACGCGCTCGGCGGCCGGCTCCCCGGAGGGGAGTCGCCGAGCGCAAGCAAGGAGAGTGCAGCGCTGATCCGGGACCTCGAAGGGCTCCTGCCGTGTTGGAAAACACTTGAGCCCCATGAGGTCCCGTGTCTGCAGCGCACCATAAGAATGCTGCGCTGCGCACGGGATGACATCTGCTGTTGCTGTTGCGATCTACCCCTCGAACACCAGCTTGCCATCGCAGACCGTGGCGGCCGCCGTCAGCGTATGAATGGCCTGCGGATCAACCTGCTCGATGTCGCCACTCAGCACCGTTACGTCGGCGAGCATGCCGAGCCGCAACATGCCCTTGCGGTGCTCCATATGCTCGACATAGGCGCTGTCGTGGGTGTAGGAGCGCAATGTATCACTCAACGACTGGCGCTGTGGCGGCAGTCCCTCGGCCCAGACCGGGCGGGTGACAGCGCACTCGATGGCCAGCATCGGGTCGATCGGCGATACCGGCCAATCGGTGGCAAAGGTCATCCGCGCACCGGCCGCGCGCAGGGTCGCCCACGCATAGGCCGTGGCCAAACGCGCCCTGCCGATGCGCGACAACGTCGGCTCCAACGGCAAGCCGGCCATGCCAGGCGGGTGCACTGGTTGCATCGAGGCGACCACGCCCAAAGGCTTGAAGCGCGCAATGTCGGACGGGTGCACCATCTCGATATGTTCGATTCGATGGCGCAGATCGCGCAAGCCGTTGGCCTTGGCTGCCGCCTCATAGCCGTCCAGCACGATCCGTACAGCGCCATCGCCTATGGCATGCACGGCGATCTGCAGGCCGCGCCGGTCGGCTTCGATCGCAACCTGGTTGAATTGTGCCGGTGTGAACAGCGGAGCGCAGTTGACACCGGGCTGGTCGGCATAGTCTTGCAGCAGCACGGCGGTGGAACTGTCGATCACGCCGTCGACGAACATCTTCACGAAGCCGGACTGAAGCATCTCCGACGGGTACGCTCGTGTCATCTGGCTGGCGGTTTCCAAAGCCGAGAGTTGCATGAAATTCTTGTAGTGGAACGGCACGCGGCCGCGCGCCGTCAGCTTGCCCTCGGCCTGCAACTCAGCGAGCAGTGCGAGCAGATACGGGTTACCGTCCATGTTGTGAAAGCTGGTCAGGCCGTGGCGCGCCAGATGGGCAAGGCCGCGTTGCAGGACCAGCTTGTCGCCGGCCCGTTCGGCAACCGTTGCGGCCGGTTCGGGATCGGCGCCAGTGGTGATGCCTAGCCGGTGGCGCAGGCCCTGGTCGCTGAGCTGGCTGACGGGATCGCTGGCCTCGGTCTCGCGCAGTTCGCCCGCCGCCGTGCCATCGGCAGCCATGACGATTTCATTGCCGACGCTCAATTTGCGGCCACCAAGAATGCCCGCCTCAGTCAAAGCGATCGTGTTGGCCCAAGCCGTGTGATGGTCTGGTGCGAACATGATGAAGGGCCGATCGGGAACAATACGGTCGAGATCGTGACGGGTCACCGGCCGGCCAACACCCAGGACGGTATAATCGGCTGCTTGGGCCACCAACAACGCCTGGTGCGGATTGGCGGCGGCGAACGCTTTGACGCGGTCATGCAGCGCATCAAAGCCGCTGACGCCATAGAGTGAGAGATGGTCCAACTCGGCCGCCCCCAGCCAGAGATGCATGTGCGATTCAATCAGGCCGGGCAGAATGGTGCCACCCGCAGCATCGATCACGCGCGTGCCGGGCCGTTTGAGTTCTAGGATCTCCGCCCGCGAGCCGACCGCAGCGATAGTGTTGCCCTTGATGCCGACGGCCTCAACGCGCGGCTTAGCCGGGTCCATGGTGAGAGCGACGCCGCCGAGAATAATCAGGTCCATGAGGTGATCCTTAAGCGGGCCATTACACCGGCCCAGGGCCGTCGCAGCACCATGTGCGAGCAGCGCCGCTGATAGGGTGCAAACCGGCTGCCGTAAATGCGTCAGCGGACCTCAGCCTGCGGCTTCCAACAGCCTGAGGCGGACGTCCTCGGCGACTTCGCGGGCAAGAGCGCGGCGACGCAGCACTTCATAGATGATGGTAGCCACGACTGTGATGATGATCAGGATCAGGGCCAGCGCATTGATGGTCGGCGGCGCGCCTGTTCTGACCTTCGAGCCGACGTAGACAGTCAGCGTATCGGAGGCGCCGCGCGTGAACAACGTAACGTTGTAGTTCTCGACCGACTGGAAAAAACCGATGATCGCCCCGGCTGCGAGTGCAGGATAGAGATGAGGGAGCAGCACACGGCGCAAGACTTGCCCATGGTTGGCGCCAAGATCGAGAGCCGCTTCCTCCAGTCCCCGATCGAAACTCTGCAGTCGTGCCAGTACCAACAGCATGACATAGGCCGATATGAAAGAGGTCTGGCCCAGCACCGACAAGTGCAGGCCAGTCGGGACGGCAAGATTGTGCCAGAACAGCAAGGTCGAGATGCCGATGACGGCACCCGGTGTCAAGATCGGGGCAACCATGAAGCCGTAGATCAGAGAGCGCGAGACACCGCTCAGACTGTTGATCAGGATCGCGCCGGCGGTGCCGATTGGTATCGATATGGCTACCACCGCCGCAGCCACCAGCACCGTGTTGCGGGCGGCACCCCACATCCGCTCGTCGTTCCACAAGTCGATAAACCAGCGGTTGGTGAAACCAACCCAGGGATAAACCGAGGGAAAGCGGCTGTCGTTCAGCGCCGCGCCGCCCATGATGATCAGAGGCGCAATCATCATGAACAGGAACAAGAGCACGTAGAACCAAAGGAACCAGGCGCTCAGCTTTTGCGATTGCATTGCGGAACTCACTTGGCGATATCGGCAAGGCTGACGCGGAACGCCCGCATCATCATCGACACAAAGAAGATACAGAGCAGCAGCAGCAGGAAGGCGTAGGCCGCGCCCGTGTTCCAATCCTGGCTCTCGAACATCCATTGCTGAATGATCTCGGTGAACCAGCGCGAGGTGGTGGAGGCAAGCAGCGTCGGCACGAACAGCGAACTGGCCGACAGCATGAACACCATCACACATCCCGACGCGATGCCAGGCTTGGAATGCGGCATGATCACCCGCCAGTGCGTGCGCCACCACGGCGAGCCCAAGTCCCGCGCCGCCTCGATCTGGTTGCTGTCGAGCGACTGGATGGCATTGTAGATCGGGAACAGCATGAACAGGACATACACATAGACCAGCCCGATCATGACACTCTGATAGGCGGTCATCCAGCGGATCGGATCCTGAATGATGCCAAGGCCGATCAAGGACATGTTGAGCGGCCCTTTGAACGACAAGATGATGAACAGCGCAAAGCTGCGCAGGATCTCGCTCACCCACAGCGGAATAAGGATGATCAGGAACAGCGTAGTCACACTGCGCGGATTGCAGATCTTGGCCAGGTAATAGGCTAGCGGATAGGAGAGAGCAAAACATACCAAGGTGACGATTGATGAGTAGAGAACCGTTAATCCGAACACCTTGATGTGGATCGGGCTCCTGACGAAACTCATGTAATTGCTGAAACTGTAGACATCCAACGGGCCGCCGACATCGACAACCGGCAGATAGGGCCGGAAAGAATTCTCGAACAGGAACAGATCTGGCAGGACCACCAGCATCAACAGCCAGAACGCTGTCAGCATGACGAACAGTCCACTGAGACCCATGCCATAGCGGCGCAGGAGTTCGCTCATGCACGCCCTCCGGCCGCGGGCACAGCGGCGTCGGCCAGGATGACGGCCTTGTTGGGCTCGAACACGAGATGCATCTTGCTGCCGGCAGCCGGCACCGCGACGCTGCCGTCATTGCGCAGCTCGGCCGTCAAAACCCGCCCATCGCTGCTTTTGGCCTGAACATTGATGAAGTTGCCCTCAAAGGCGACATCGGCCACTTCCACGGCAATACTGTTGGAGCCTGGCTTGGCAGCCGCCGCCAACATCGTATTTTCTGGCCGCACATATAGTTTGGCTGGCCGGCCGGCTGCCAGGTCGCTGCCGATGCGGGCTCGGAACGTACCGCTGGCGGTCTTGAATTCGGCCATGCCGCCCGAGGCGGGACCGGCATCGCCGGAAAACGTGTTGTTTTCGCCAACGAACGAAGCCACGAACCCATTGGCGGGGTTGTTATAGATCTCCTGCGGGGCAGCGACCTGCTGCAGCCGGCCTTGCGACATGACGCCGACGCGGTCCGACATGGCCAGCGCCTCGCCCTGGTCATGCGTGATGTAGATGAAAGTGACGTTGGTGCGCTTCTGGATGGCGCGCAACTCGGCCCGCATGTGCTGGCGCAGTTTCAGATCGAGCGCCGACAAGGGTTCGTCGAGCAGCATGACCTTGGGCTCGACCGCAAGGGCTCGGGCGATCGCCACGCGCTGCTTCTGGCCGCCCGACAATTGCGCGATACGCCGTTCCGCAACGCCCGGTAAATCCACCAGATGCAGCAACTCCTCGGCCTTGGCGCGCCGAATGGTTTTGCCGACGCCGCGCACTTCAAGGCCAAACGAGATGTTTTCCCACACCGTCATCAGCGGAAACAGTGCCAGGTTCTGGAAAATCAACGCTGTTGGACGCTTGTTGGGGCGTATCCCTTGCATCTCCTGGCCGCCGATGCGGATGGTACCCTCGCTCGGATCGATAAAACCCGAGATCATGCGCAGGATGGTGGTCTTGCCGCAGCCTGACGGCCCAAGGAAGGAAAAAAACTCGCCCGGCTGGATGGTGACATTGACACGATCGACAGCACGAAACCTGCCGAAATCGACCGAGACGTCCGCCAGCTCAACTGCAGCACTCATCGTGTTTTCATTTCCTACCCCGAACCGGAACTTCGCGACGCTATCGGCCGCTTATAGTCCAAACAACAAAAATCCTGAACATGAGTAAGTCCAAGGACATGATGTTCATGTTCGACCTACCGTGTCGCCACGAGTTCGAGCCCCGGCAACGCGGTCGAACATGAACATCATGTCCCCATACAGAACCGCCGGGCCCATTGCTGGGTCCGGCGGATTGCCTAATCTGGCCAGACCGTGTTTAGGCGGCCTTCCACTTATCGGCGTATTCGCCGCGCAGCTTGAGGAACCAGGCTTCCTGCACCGGCCACCAATACAGCTTGCTAAGCGCATCGCCCGGGAACGAGGCGGCATAGAACTTCTTGACCTCGTCCGACGTCTTGTCGATGCCACCCTTGGCGCTCGGGTTGGCACCGAACGCGGTCGCCCACATGGCCGAGCCATCGGGGGTCGCGATCCACTTGGCCAACTCGGTCGCCTGCTCGACGTTCTTGGCACCCTTCAACAGAACGAAGCCCTGGTTCCAGGCAAAGGCGCCTTCCTTCGGGGAGATGTAGCCGAAGCCGTCCTTGGCAAGGATGCCACCGGTACCATCCCAGCACAGGCCGAGCACCGCGCCGTTGGTCTTGAATGCAGCCTCCGCGTCGGTCTCACCGCTCCAGAACTGGGCGATGTTCTTCTTGTGCTTGGCGGCTTCAGTGAGCGCGATATCCCAGAGCAACTTCATGGTCGCCTCGTCCTTGTAGCCATCGGCCCAAGGCTTGGGCAACTTGCCCTGGCTGTCGAGTACGCGGCCCATCGCGGCCAGCGATGAGTGGGCGCGAACCGTGACCTTGCCGACATACTTCTCGTCGAACAGGTCGGCGAGGCTGGCCTTGCCGTACTCCATCGGCGCGTCCTTGATGCTATAAATCAGCGCCTCGGTGCCCCAAGTGCTCGGAACCATATAGCGCTTGCCATCGATTGTGGCCGAGGTGCCAGCGGACCCGTCCGCGATTCCCGCGACATAGCTGTCAAGGCTGAGCTTGCCCATGTCCCAGGGCTGCACAAGACCATTGGTGACCCAGGCCTTGGTGCGCTCGACCGTCGGTTCGGTCATGTCAATGGCGCCGCTATCACCCACCAGCTTGGCTTGCGCCATCATGTTGTCCTGGCTGTCCTGCTCGGTGAAATTCACCTTGATGCCGGTCGCCTTGGTGAAAGCCGGGAACACGGTCTTGGCGAGGTCGGGATAACCGCCCCAGCCCATGAAGTTCAGCTCGCCCGACGAAGCGAAGGCGTTCTTGACGATGGCGGGGGCGGCGAGGCTGCCGACGCCGATCGCGGCGGTGGTCTTGAGGAACGTACGGCGGTTGACGCCGTTATTGCGAGTGGTGCTCACTTGAGTGATCTCCCTGATGAAAACAATACGCCGGTCTACTCCTTTGGGTCACCCATGGGATCGCGGGATCCGCTCATGACGAGCGCGCCGAGCCGCCGGGCACCCAACCGGCGCCGGAGGGAAATCTTGCACAACTATGTGACAGTTACAACACTGGCCGGACTTTAGGCCAAGCTCATGTCGCAGCTACCAAAATCGCGCTTTTGCCACAATGGAGCACTCGGCGTAGTGGACGTTTGAAGCACGTTGGCTATGGTCTTTGCGCGCCCGATCACCGAGTTGGGTCGCGATTGATTGCGTGATCTGGGAGCAGCGGAATGACGAAGCGAGCAGGGCACTGGCTGGACCTCCTGGGCCAGACCTATCCGGCAACAGGCGAGGGCCGGTTTCCCATCACCGCCTATTCCGAATTCATGCCCGCGCCGCGCATCGGCCAGAAGCCCTACGGCACTTGGAACATCGCGCATCTCAGTCTGTCGTCGCCGCATCGCTGGCAGATCACGGCCCGCGAGGAGAGACAATTTCTCCAGCCAGGACTTCAGAACATCGGTGTCCAGTTGATCAATGATCTGGTCGCGGTGGCAAA
The DNA here is from genome assembly GCA_031367715.1 of Hyphomicrobiaceae bacterium. Taxonomy (GTDB): domain Bacteria; phylum Pseudomonadota; class Alphaproteobacteria; order Rhizobiales; family Hyphomicrobiaceae; genus JANYHF01. The sequence goes on from JANLQJ010000144.1 coordinate 28,561, forward strand.
CGGCAAGACCGTGCAACACATCGGCGAACTGCACCTCAAGGACAATCCGTATTGGCCCAAAGCGCTGGCGGCAGCGGCTGGAGGGCTCAAGCACGAGCGGTTCCTGATCCTGTCGCCGCTCGCCCTCTCGCGCACGCAAGATGACAAGGGACGCTCACGTTGGACCTTGTTTGGCGGCAGCGACGAGGGGCCCTCGCGCGGCTTCTGGCAGAGCTTCTATTCAGCGTCCGATGAGGAACTTCCGGCCGCCCGAGGGCGCGCCATGCTGGCCAGCCTGCTGACTGAAATTTATGGCATTCCGGCGGCGGCAACCCGCAATCTCAAGGCAACTGGCCTCAGCGTTTTGCCTGATCTGGAGGACCGCGATTTTCCCCATTGGAACAACTCAAGCCCCCCCACCTGGTTGCGCGAGTTGACACTTGCCGATGAGCACGATGTTTCCAATGTCCGCTATCTGCTGACGTTCCGGCCGTTCGCAAAACTGTCGCGCGCCATCCAGCAGGCTTATCTCGCGGGCCGGCTGAACCTGCTGCCCTATCCCGGTTCGCTGGTGTTCTGGGGCTCACCGCGCTATCGTAAACTCGCCAAGACCCTGCCCGGCGCCATCCAGATTCCGCTGCTGCAAAGCATCGCCCGGCACGAAAGCAATCACGGCCTGCGCGTGCCGCAATCGGGCTGGATGTTCGAGGCGGGCAAAGCTGGCAAGACGCACGATGCTGCGCTCGGCCCCTTACGCGGCGCATTCCGGCGCAGCCACCGCTGGGAATGGATCGAGCGCAACGAGGACGCCGAGGGGCTGCAGCGCGAGCAGCCGTTGCAGCGCGTGCTGTTTAGCGCGCATCCGGACGATGTCGGCTTGTACGGCAAGCCGATGGGCCGCAATGCGCAGGTCTGGACCGATGAGTTCAAGGCGCTGCTGCACGGGCCCGAGGCTGACGGCAAAAAACTGGCCGGCGTGATCGCCAAGCTGTCGGAGGGCGGCTCGTTCGGCTACCGCATGTATTATCCCCCCATGACCATCGGCGTTACGCCAGTGTTCTGGCACCGTCCGGTAGTCGCCTATCGCGATGCCAACGGCCAGACCTGCACCGTCAGGGATGGATTCACCGGCCATCTTACGGCCGGCGAGGTAGCGTTCTGGCCGGCTATCGAGACGCCAAAGCTGGCAGAACCGGCGCTGACGGCGCGCCGTCCGGCCGAAGCGGCGGCGCGTGCAGAGACCCACCTCAACATACGCAAACTCGCACTGGGCCGCGACATGCTCGGCACCAAACTGCCGGCAAGTTTTGCCCGCGCGCTGCTGTCGGCCGACCGGGAATGGTCGTTCGCGCAATGGCTGGAGCAGGCTGCCAAGTCCCATGCCGGCAATCCAGCACTGGCTGCCGATCTCGCCGCCATGGCCAAGATCGCCATACCTGAAAAGCTGAAGGCTTCCGACGCCCTGACCTACGCCAAGACCGCCAACCGCGAGTTCGAGGTCGCCTATTGGGACATTATCGCCGCCCTCTCGATGGGTGATTACAGCACCAAGAACAATGGCGACGTCGTGGTCGATCCGGTGACGCTGAAACACCGCAAGCGCGACCGCCGCGACCTTGATCCGCTCGGCGATTATCTGATGGCGTATTATCGCCGCATGATCGAGGAGGCCGGCATGACCGGCAAGGCGCTGTCGGGTGAACACCGCTTCCAGTGGCGTACCGATTTCGACTTCGCATGGATGGGCGGCTGGAAGCTGAACCAGGACGCGGCGGCCGAGCGCAACATCATCTGTGTCATCCCTGGCCGTAACCGCAAGGAGGCGGTCGTGCTGGGCGATCACTACGACACCGCCTATATGGAGGACGTGTTCGGCTATGGCGACTATAAGGGCGACGGCGCCCGGGTTGCCGCCGCCGGCGCCGACGACAACATTTCGGCAACCGCCACGCTGATGCTGGCCGCGCCGATCTTTCTCGAAATGAGCAAACGCGGCGAACTGGCGTGCGATATCTGGCTGGTCCACCTCACCGGCGAAGAGTTCCCGTCCGATTGCCTGGGCGCGCGCAACCTCTCGCAATCGCTGATCGAGGGCACCATGACGCTGGGGATCGGCGCCAGCAAGCCGGTCGACCTGTCGGGCACGCACGTGCGCGGCGTCTATGTCATGGACATGATCGCCCACAACAACGACCTGCGCCGCGATGTGTTCCAGATGGCGCCGGGCAGCGATGCGCAATCCTTCTGGCTGGCATTCCAGGCGCAGCGGGCGTCCGAGCTGTGGCGGCTCAATTGCCAGACCTGGAACCTGACAGCCGAGCGGAAAAAGGCCACGCGCGGCAAGCGCAGCGCCGATCCGGCCAAAGTGCCGGCGCTGGCACGGCATCTGGCGCCCTTGGGTGAAGTGCGCCCCTATTTCGATCCCAAGTGCACGCTGTTCAATACCGACGGCCAAGTGTTCTCGGATGCCGGCGTACCGGTGGTGCTGTTCATGGAGAACTACGACATCACCCGCCAGGGCTATCACGACCAGCACGACACCATGGAGAACATCGATCTCGACTACGGTTCTGCCGTTGCCGCGATCTGCATCGAGTCAGCGGCCCGCGCGGCCACGCAGACGCCGCCCGATTTCGAGGCGATCCGCAAAAGCATCATGGGCGGTTGAAGCGGACGGCAAGGCCCGGCAATTGGCTTTTCACCCCAGATCGGCCGCCGCCAGCAAGGGCCGGCTGCGCACCTTGTGCATTGACGTCAAATGGCGATGCACCGAGACAATAGCGCAACTGCCGCTGTTGGCCATGGCGCAACGCAGCGGCAAAAACACATCGGAGACGTCCAGCGCATCGATGAGTGTGGGGGTGGCGATCGGCGTCAGCGCGATTATCAAGGCAGCCGCGCTGGCCGCCAGCAAGGGCGTGTACATTGGCAACTCCGTCTTTCCTGGGGCAGTTTTTGGTAGTCTTTTTTGGTACCTTCGCATCATGCGTGCATCTATGACAATTTGCAATTCAGAGTTGCATTTTGGGCTGACGGGCTTCTAATAAGCTCTGGGCAATTTGAGCGCAATTTGGCGGATTGTTTATCGACGCCCACGCCAGCCAGCGGCTTTCGTGTTGACCCTCGCCCCTGGCTGCCATTACGCTGACAGGCTGAAAACGAGGGCAGGCAGCGGCGTTTACCTCATCTGGTCCAATTTCTTGGACCGGACTGTCGGTCCCGCCCGCCGAGCCACTTCCCTGCGACTTCGGAGCTGAACGACATGGCACGCACGATGACAGGCGCGGAAATGGTGATGAAGGCGCTCGCCGATCAGGGCGTCCAGCACATTTTCGGCTATCCCGGCGGCGCCGTGCTGCCGATCTATGACGAGATGTACCAGCAGGACAAGGTGCACCACACCCTGGTGCGCCACGAGCAGGGCGCTGTCCACGCGGCCGAAGGCTACGCGCGCTCCACCGGCAAGGTCGGCGTCGTCCTCGTGACCTCCGGCCCCGGCGCCACCAACGCCGTCACCGGCCTGACCGACGCGCTGCTGGATTCGATCCCGATCGTCTGCCTGACCGGCCAGGTACCGACGCACCTGATCGGCAATGACGCCTTCCAGGAATGCGATACCGTTGGCATCACGCGCCCCTGCACCAAGCACAACTGGTTGGTCAAACGCATCGAAGACCTGCCGCGCGTGCTGCACGAGGCGTTCCACGTCGCCAAGACCGGCCGCCCCGGTCCGGTGGTGGTCGACATACCCAAGGACATCCAGTTCGCCAAGGGCGAATATGTCGGCCCCGAGGAGATGGATTTCTCCAAGAAGGCTTATCAGCCACGGGTCAAAGGCGAGGCCTCCGCCATCGAGCGCGCCGTCGAGATGTTGGCGGGCGCAAAACGTCCGCTCTTTTATACCGGCGGCGGCGTCATCAACTCCGGCCCCAAGGCCGCGCAACTGCTGCGCGAATTGGTCCAGCTCACTGGCTTTCCAATCACCTCCACGCTGATGGGCCTGGGCGCCTTCCCGGCCGCCGATCCCCTGTGGCTGGGCATGCTCGGCATGCACGGCACCTACGAGGCCAACTGGGCCATGCACGATTGCGACGTCATGGTCTGCGTCGGCGCGCGTTTTGATGATCGGATAACAGGACGCATCAACGCCTTTTCGCCGGGCTCCAAGAAGATCCACATCGATATCGATCCCTCATCGATCAACAAGAACGTTCGCGTCGATCTGCCGATCGTCGGCGATTGCGGCAACGTGCTCGCGGACATGTTGACGGTCTGGCGCAAGAAGGCGCCGGTCATCGACAAGAAAGCGCTGAAGGGCTGGTGGAAGCAGATCGACACCTGGCGCGCCAAGGATTGCCTGAAATACAAGGCCAACAAGAACGTGATCATGCCCCAGTTGGCCATCGAGCGCCTCTACGCCCTCACCAAAGATCGCGACACCTACATCACCACCGAAGTCGGCCAGCATCAGATGTGGGCGGCGCAATTCTACCGCTTCGAGGAGCCGAACCGCTGGATGACGAGCGGCGGCCTCGGCACCATGGGGTACGGATTGCCGGCCGCCATCGGTGTGCAGACCGCGCATCCGGGCAGTCTCGTCATCGACATCGCCGGCGACGCCTCGATCCTGATGAACATCCAGGAGATGTCCACCGCCGTGCAGCACAATCTGCCGGTGAAGGTGTTCATCCTGAACAACCAGTATATGGGCATGGTGCGCCAATGGCAGCAGCTGCTGCACGGCAACCGGATGTCGCACAGCTATACCGAGAGCCTGCCCGATTTCGTGAAACTGGCGGAGGCCTACGGTGGACACGGCATCCGCGCCGAGCATCCCGGAGAACTGGACGACAAGATCGAGGAGATGATCGCAAGCAAGAAACCAGTGCTGTTCGATTGTCGCGTGGCGGCGCTGGCCAACTGCTTCCCGATGATCCCGAGCGGCAAGGCGCATAATGAGATGCTGCTGGGGGAGGATGTGAAGGACGAGGAGATTGGCAAGGCGGTTGGGAAGGAGGGGAGGGTGATGGTTTAGGTTGGATGGCGGGCTGCTCGCCATCGCCCTTTGTTTATGCGAGGATCAAGGCATGACCACGATCCCCCTCGACAAAGCCAAGTCGGATTTGCCGTCGCTCGTTGACCGGGCACTTGCCGGCGAAGAAATTGCTATTGCGCGCGCTGGCGGGGCGGTGAAGCTGGCGCCTGTCTCGCTGCCCGAGGCGAGCGAAAGCCAAAGCTCCCCAAGTTACCGTGGGCGCGGCGCATTGAAGGGCTCGCTGGTGGTCGGACCAGAATTCTTTGAGCCTTTGAGCGATGTGGACTTAGGGTCCGCATCGGAGGCTTGAGCGCTCTGAGGCTGTGAATTTCTCTTGCAGACGAGAGCGCGAATCAGAGTACCTCTCCGACTCGGACCCGAGGCGCGGAGAAACGTCATGCTGGAATTTCTCGTCATCCTTGCCGCCGCTCTTGCGGGCTTCGTTCACGCTTCACCGGCTGCGATCCTGATAGCAAGCGGCGGGCTATTTGCGATGTCCTATCGCAGATACAGCAAAATCTACGACCGCGGCATGCAGCTCGGCCTAAGAACATTGTTTCAGGCTGTAGCTTTGCGAAGCAGCCTACATGCCCTGGCTGCTTGCGGACTAGCTTTCGGTGCCGGGTTCTTCATGCGAGCGGTCGCCGGAGTCTGAGCCTTCCGAAGCCTGTTTTTCTGGGTCGGTCCCACTACTAGAAGTATCGTTGCGTTGCAGGTGTTTATTGTAGTCGGTTTTCAAACGTCCCGAATGGTTCTTGGCTTGTGTCAGAAGCTCAGCCGTGCGGTGTCCGTGCCAGTAGTCAGACCATTGCATCGTCCACCGCGACCACGCCGTCAACCGCTCCGGGTCAATCAGCTTGATCACCGCGTCATAGTTCAATTCGGCAGCTTTGTAGCTGTCTCTCGTTGCGTTGGCGGCATTGTGCATCTTCATGCGAATTCGACAATGGCAGTCATGCATTCGAGCCAATCGGTAAAGGCCACGTCGGTCGCCTGATTTCGGAGCCCCAAGCGTCTCCAAGGCGGCATTCATTAGTCCGGCTGCGCTCGCTATGTGCCCGCTACCGTCATCGTCGTGGCTTAGTCGAATTGCATCAGCACGCCGCCATTTGGCGACGCCGACTTGCTCTCCATCCTCGACGATCCCTTCAAGCTTTGAAAAGTTGCTGCGCGCTTCAGGGAAGTTCTTCAACTTTATGTATGCCTCGCCTAAACATTCCGTTGCGGCCGCGCGATATTGCTCCGCGCCCTCTGCAATGGCCGCCTTGAATTCATCCCGCGCGACTTCGTACCAGTGCGGATTCGGCGCCTCTGTAGGTTTCACCATTCGGGCTCGCCGCAAGGCAATGTTGCCCTTAACTAAGTGCGCAACTGCTAACTGGTTCGTGAATGAAGCATCGCGTTTTTCGGTCCAGTCTTTCAGGAGTTTAATGCGGCGCAGCGACTCATCGAGGGACTTGTCGGCGAACTCGGCGCGGCCGCTACTTCCCAGAATTGACCGCCAAATTCCACCTTTGAGCAGACTCGAAAGTCCGGCATCTGAAAACTGAGGAGCCTCGACATCGAGTGCGTTCCCAGGCTGTGTCAGAATAATCCGGATCCGTCGCTCTGCTTCGGCAAGTTTGACATCGTCCTTGTCGAGCAGCCGTTCTAGGTGAGCAAACATGTTGCTCTCCCAGTTCCACCACCATTGATAGATGCCGAAGACGATCCCCACCAAACCCACCAGAGCACCCGAGTAAGGTGCGATGGGGTCGAGAAGTTCTTTGAGCCAACCGAAACTGTCGGGAACGACGCTCGCAAATGTAAGGCTGAACTGTCCGAACAGGCCACTGGGCACAGCACCCATGACACGTACCCCGCTTTACACACTACCCTCAACCGTAAGTATACTTATGATTACGGCGGGTCAAAGGCGTTTTGATGCAATCAATCTGACTGAGCCGATCTACCTCACCTGGCAATTGCTATTTTGGGGATGGGCCGATTTTGGCATCGTCGATTCTTCAACCACCCTACCACCTCCGCCTCGGCAATGAACCGAACCTTCACGTCAGGTGCTTGGCAAGAACGTCTGCCGCCTCGCGCGCCGTCGTCTCCCCCTTGCGATAGGCCTCCAGCCGCCTTTCACTCTCTTTGGCCCAAGCGGCGTCGATTTCGGCGTCAGGCTTATCGAGCGTCGTCAGAATATGCTCGACCAACCGCAACCGTTCCGCTGGTGGTAGCTGTTCGACTTGCTTTTCGATTGCGGTCATTGAGGAGCAACCTCCGGATGTTCATTTCAATCTATGTTGTACCGTAGTTCAGGGTGAACAGGTAGCCGGTCCCCGCCCCCCCACCACCCGCCCGACCCACAGCGCCCACCACACCAGCACCGGCTGCAGCGCAAGCCGCGGCGCGTGATACCACCACCCCAGCTGCAGCCCGGCGACCTCGATGCCGTAGAGTGCATGCTTGATGTTGGCCGGGAACACGCACACGGCATAGAGCGCCAGCCCGAGCCCGGCAGCCCGGCGGAAGCGCACCGTGAGCAGACCAACCGCTCCGGCGATCTCGGCGACCCCGGTCGCCAGCACCACCTCTCGCGGCATCGGCACCCAGTCCGGCACGATCGGCAGGAAGCCGTCCGGCGTGCGCAGATGCACCACGCCCGCAGCGGCGTAGAACAGCGCCAGCGCCAAGCGCATGAGGGTATGGGTACGGTCAGAGGTCATCGATCATCCCGCCTGGCAAAATCACCCTATCACATTGGCCAGCAGGGCATTCCACGCTTCCTTGAATTCGGCGCGTTGTTGCTTCGCGCGTCGAATCTCCGCCGACCCCTGCCGGTCCGGGGCAGTCAACCTATTGACCGCGAGTCCAGTTTCCACGCGCGCTGCACCAGCTGGTCGCGCTTGCAGTAGGTAGCGGTCCCGGACATTTGCCGCGCAAAGAAGCGCGCCAAATTCCGGGAAGCCGGGGAAGCGTCGCAAGTAGTAATAAACCATTCCGACCCATTTTAACCAATTTATACTATTGTAATTGCAGAATTGTACTTTTTATATATTGTACCTTCTGTTGCCTGCACATACGGGGCGTCGTCGCGACCGTCGCGCACGTGGCAGGGGATTGCGGTGGCCGGAGGCTCGGGGCCGTGGGTTGGATCACCCATGGACGGACCCAGGAGATCCGGAGGCCGGGCGGCCATGCCCCCCGATGGGCCTATCCAGCGATGGAGCGGTCCGGCGGGTGCCAAGGAGGCAGGAATGGGAGTCGAAACCCGGACCAAGAGCAAGGGCCACGGCGAAATCTCCGCTGTGTGGATGCCGGAAGGCTGCACACTTGGGACTACCCCACTCGCGGCCTTCCGGCGTCCGCCTCTCTTTTGCTTGCGCACGGCGACTCCCGTAACCGGGAGCCGGCCGCCGTGCGCGTTTGTTGTTGCGCGGTCCGATCTCACTTTCGCTGGCACGGCGACTGCCGTAACCGGGAGCCGGCCGCCGTGCTGGCTTTTGCTTGCGCACGGCGACTCCCGTAGCCGGGAGCCGGCCGCCGTGCTGGCTTTTGCTTGCGCACGGCGACTCCCGTAGCCGGGAGCCGGCCGCCGTGCTGGCTTTTGCTTGCGCACGGCG
>JANLQJ010000231.1:0-5435 GCA_031367715.1 Hyphomicrobiaceae bacterium
AAGTTAGATAGGGTAGGTTTCACTACTGATACTGCTTGTACACCCACTGGCACTGGTGATAATTGTTTCCCGCAAGCCGACACAATACCACCAACAGTCAGCCTGACGGCACCAGCCGCTGGAGCTAAAGTTAAAAACACGGTTACAGTTAGTGCTACGGCGAGTGATGACTCTGGGACAGTGAGCAAAGTTGATTTCTATTACGGTACAACACTTATAGTTTCGGACACTACATCGCCATTCAGCGCAAGCTGGAACACTACTAGCCTGAGCGGTACTCAAAGTCTAACAGCTAGAGCCTATGATCCGAGCGGCAACAATACCACTAGTACGCCTGTGTCCGTGACAGTTGATAATACGCCACCAACCGTGAGTATGACTTCATCAAGGATAATCCCGGTACGCTCCTTGGTGCCCTCGCGTAAGGCCAGGATCGGGAACGCGTTACCGTTGGCGGGCAAGGTCAAGCCGATGTCGAGCCGCTGTCCCATGGCGATCGGGAAGCGCCGGCCGATCACCGGCTGCGTCGCCTGGCCATCAACGGCAAGCAGTGTGCCGTCAACGTCGCCGGTATCGATAGAAAACACCGTGCCGGCAGCGCCGTTTATGATCCGTAAACGCACCCTTCCGCCACGCTCGACCTTTACGATCTCGGGATCGTCGAGCGTCCGGTCATTGGCGAGATAGGCATCGTACTCGATGTCGTTGAGGTCCATCTTCATGCCGGGCATGGCGTCCATAGCCATGCCATCCATCTTCATCCCGTCCATCTTCATTCCGGACATATCCATCTTGCTCATGTCCATCTTCGACATGTCGTGGCCGGCCATGGATCCGGCCATGTTGCCGCCCTTGTGCAGGCGGGCCAACAGTTCTTCGGCCGGCGTGAACGAGAAATCGTGCAACAGGATGACTACCTCCTGTTCGTCGATCTGGGCGGCATCCCTGGCGCGTACAATGAGCGGCGCCGCCAGCAGGTTCTGCTCCTGCAGCGTGTGGGCGTGCATCCAATGCGTACCGGCCGCCCCGACCGGAAAGTCGTAGTGGCGGATTTCGCCGGCGGCCAACAGTGGCATCGGCGCATTGGGCGTGCCGTCCTGGTCGTAAGGCGGCTTCAGGCCATGCCAATGCACGATGGTCGGCTCGGTGAGCTTGTTGATGAGCGCGACTTGGAACTTTTCACCTTCGGTGAAGGTCAGACCGGGTTTGTTGTCGGGACCGACCAAGCCGTACACCGAAGCTGGCTTGCCGTTGATGTCGAGTGTCCGGTTGACTATTTTCAAGATCCGCGGATCGGTTGCCGAGGCCGATGCGCTCGTGGCGGAAGTCCGATTGAGACCCCGCAGAAGAAACGGCGACAGCGCGATAGCCGCGCCCGCAACGGCAGTGGATGCGATGAGTTGACGGCGGTTCATAGGTTGAACTCCTGGCTTGTCGATCTGATTGTGAGAAGCGGGCCGAGCACTCGCGGTCGAGCCGGCGACACGGGAGCGCGCTAACGGCACTTGCTGATCAGCCGAATACTCGTGGGGGTGGCGGATCGAATCCGACCTCGATCCCCGTATGACGCGCTTCGCTGGTCGCAACGCGAAGCTTGGCGATGCGGTCTCCCACTCCAGCGCTGTCGAGCGTTGAGAGGGTGGCGAGCGAGCAAAAGCCGCAAATAGCGCCGCAACAGGTCTGTGGGCAATGTTGATCGGTCTTCTTGTCGTGGTTTGGGCACGACAGTTTCATTCCTGCGCTCACAGTGCTGGCAGGCTGGGACATTATTTCACTGGCGTGCAACGCGCGCATGTTGGCGGCGGTAACCTCGAGCATCGGCCCAGCAACCATGAACACAACGAGCAGCGCGCGAATCAGCACCGTCAACAAACGCATCGGATGCCTGACCAAATTCGCTGCTGAACTCGCGGGGTTAGCCAGGGACATTACCGCTCCACTCGCGACATGACTGTCACCAGTTCGGCGACCTTCCGCCGCTGCTCATCGGCGTCGCCGCTTTTGATCGCGCTCTCAACGCAGTGGGCGACATGGTCGTGCAGCACCGCCTCCTCGACCTTGCGCAGGGCGGCCCGGACGGCGGCGATTTGCGTGACGACGTCGATGCAATAGCGGTCATCTTCGAGCATGCGGGCGATGCCGCGCACCTGTCCCTCGATTTTGCTCAACCGCTTTGCGCAGGATTTCTTCGTTTCGCTCTGCATGGCTTGACTGTTACCCCTCTAGGGTATAGCTGTCAAGCTGTAAGGATACCCCCGTGGGGTGTGACGCAGTGTGGACCGGATCGTTGACGTAGGAGCTGAGAATGCCAAACATCATCGACACAGCATACTCGGCGGATGAAAATCGTGACACTCCAAGGACGCTCGGCAAGTCTACCAGGGCAGGGCAAACGGTATTGGACCCGGTCTGCGGCATGACCGTCGATCCGGCGACTTCGAAGCACCGCTACGACCACGAGGGCACGACCTATCATTTCTGCGCCGCCAACTGCCGCACCAAGTTCATCGCCGATCCGCCGCGCAATCTGGCCCCGGCCGCCGCGCCTCCAACAGCAGTAACAGGGACCATCTACACCTGTCCCATGCACCCCGAAATCCGCCAAGAGGGGCCGGGCTCATGCCCGATCTGCGGCATGGCGCTGGAGCCCGAAATGGTGACGGCCGATGCCGGTCCTAATCACGAACTCATCGACATGACGCGGCGGCTCTGGATCGGTGCAGCGCTCGCGGCGCCCGTGGTGATCCTGGAAATGGGCGGGCACCTGACGGGATTGACGATGGTGCTTGGTCAGCAGACGTCGAATTGGATTCAGCTGGTGCTGGCGACGCCGGTCGTGCTGTGGGCGGGTTGGCCGTTCTTCGAGCGCGGTTGGCAGTCCCTGGTCACGCGCAATCTGAACATGTTCACGCTGATCGCTCTGGGTACCGGCGTCGCCTGGATTTACAGCCTCGTCGGCACGCTCGCGCCCGGCCTGTTTCCGGCCGCCGTTCGCGTCGCGGGTGGCGCCGTTCCGGTCTACTTCGAAGCTGCTGCCGTCATCACCGTGCTGGTCCTGGTCGGGCAGGTCTTGGAACTGCGGGCGCGCGAGCAGACTTCTGGAGCCATCCGTGTGCTGCTCAATCTCGCCCCCAAACTCGCCCGCCGCATCCGCGCCGACGGCACGGACGAGGACGTCGATCTGGCGCTGATTGCTGCTGGCGACAGTCTGCGCGTGCGGCCGGGCGAGCGGGTGCCGGTCGATGGCGAGATCATGGAAGGGGCGAGCACACTCGATGAATCCATGCTGACGGGCGAATCCATGCCAGTGAGTAAGACCATCGGCGCCAAGGTCATTGGCGGCACCGTCAATCAGAGCGGCGGCTTCGTCATGCGAGCCCAAAAGGTCGGGCGCGACACTTTGTTGGCGCGTATCGTTCAGATGGTGTCGGAGGCCCAACGCAGCCGGGCGCCGATCCAGCGGCTTGCCGATCAGGTTTCGGGATGGTTTGTGCCCGTCGTATTGGTTGTCGCGGTACTGGCGTTTGCCGCCTGGGCGATGTTCGGACCGGAACCGCGCACGACCTACGGCCTGATTGCGGCCGTCTCGGTGCTGATCATCGCTTGTCCGTGCGCGCTTGGTCTCGCCACGCCGATGTCGATCATGGTCGGTGTCGGGCGCGGCGCGCAATCGGGCATCCTGATCAAGAATGCCGAAGCTCTCGAGCGGCTTGAAAAGGTCGATACCATCGTCGTCGACAAGACGGGTACGCTCACAGAGGGAAAGCCGCAGGTGACGGCCGTACAAACCTTCGGCGACATCAAAGAAGCCGATCTACTGCGGTTGGCCGCCAGCCTGGAGCGCAACAGCGAACATCCGCTGGCCGCCGCCATCGTGCGCCGGGCCTTGAAGCTCCGGACCGGCTTTGCAACCGTCGAGAATTTCGCGGCGCCGTCCGGTAAGGGCGTGAGCGGACTGGTCGACGGCAAAGCCATGTTGATCGGCAACGCCCTCATCATGACGGAGGCCGGCATCGACATCGCCAAAGCGCGGTCCTTGACCGACGGCTATCGCGCCGGTGGCGCAACCGTGGTTTTTGTCGCGCACGATGCAAAACTGATCGGCGCCATCGCCATCGCCGATCCGATCAAGGACAGCGCGACCAGCGCCATCGCGGCCCTCAAGCAAGCCGGCCTGCGCGTCGTCATGCTCACCGGCGACAACGACATCACGGCCAATGCCGTCGCGGCCAAGCTTGGTATTTCCGAGGTGAAAGCCGAAGTCCTGCCGGGCGACAAAAGTAAGATCGTGCAGCAATTGCGGAGCGAAGGCCGCGTCGTCGCCATGGCCGGCGATGGCGTGAACGACGCGCCCGCGCTGGCCGCCGCCGATGTCGGCATCGCCATGGGCACCGGCACGGACGTGGCGATGGAGACCGCCGGCGTCACGCTGGTCAAGGGCGATCTCAACGGTATCGTCCGGGCACGGGCCTTGTCGGCGGCAACCATGTCGAACATCCGCCAGAACCTGTTGTTCGCCTTCCTCTACAACGCCGCCGGCGTGCCCATCGCGGCGGGCGTGCTCTACCCCGTGTTCGGTCTGTTGCTGTCGCCCATGCTGGCCGCCGCCGCCATGGCGCTGTCCTCGGTCAGCGTCATTGCCAACGCGCTACGGCTCAACACGGTGAAATTCTAGTTAATTCGAGTCAGCTTTTCTGGACTTGGCTTGAGCTTTGCAACGCTGCGGAATATCCCGAGCCTCCAGGAGCCCAAGTTGTTTTTCATTGCCTCAAAAGTTCTGGCGTTCGCGCTGACGCCGTCGAACGTGATCGGCATCGTGGCGGTGCTCGGTTTGTCGGCCCTGTTTCTCCGGCGCGACCGTCTCGGCAAATCGCTGCTTGCGGCCTCGGCGTTGATGTTCGCCATCGGAGCCTGGTCGCCGCTCGGGCCGGCGCTGCTCGGCGTATTGGAAAACCGCTTCGATGCTGCCAAGATCGAAGGCCGCATCGATGGCATCGTCATGCTGGGCGGGGCCGTCGAAACCCACATCACTCAATCACGCCACAGCGCCACCCTGACGGACGCGGCTGAGCGCGTTACCGAAACAGCCGAACTGGCGACACGGTTCCCCGATGCAAAAATCATCCTCTCGGGCGGGTCGGACCATCTCGTCAGCACCGAGGGGGTCACGGAATCGGCGGTGGCGCGGGATATTCTGACCGCAATCGGCGTCGCTCCGGCGCGTATCGAGATCGAAGAAGCGTCACGCAACACCTGTGAGAACGCCATCGAGGCCCGCAAACTGGCGGCCCCGGCGAGCGGCTCGCGCTGGGTTCTGGTGACATCGGCCAGCCACATGCCGCGATCGGTTGCCTGTTTCCGGCGCGCCGGCTTCGAGATTATCCCGTACCCGGTCGACTTTCGCACCTCCGGTCCGGCCGACTACCTGCGCCCCG
>JANLQJ010000350.1:0-2175 GCA_031367715.1 Hyphomicrobiaceae bacterium
ACCAAGGCGGCATCCGCGGCATCATCGTCATTGATGGGATGGCCGAGCAACAACTCAGCTTCGGGAATGTTCGGCGTGAGGATCGTCGCCAGTGGGAGCAGTCGCGCGCGCAACGCGTCGAGCGCATCGGCTGCCAGCAACAGCGCGCCGCAGGTCGCCACCATAACCGGGTCGAGCACGATATGCGACGGCTTGTACTGCTCCTGTAGCGCGACAATCAAGGTGCGCCTGGTTCGATCCGGCGACCAAGGCACCCGAGTTACGCAATCGACGTGAGGGCGCCCTTGCCGTCGAACCACGAATTGAGATTGTCGGCCACGCATTGGCCCATTGCGCGCATGGTTTCATCTGTGGAACTGGCGATGTGCGGCGTCAGCACCACGTTGTCGAGCGCCAGCAGCGCACTGGGTACATTAGGTTCGTCGAAGAAAACGTCGAGGCCCGCCGCACCCATACGGCCTGCTGACAAGGCCGCAACGAGTGCCGGCTCGTCCACCAGCCAGCCGCGGGAGATGTTGATGAAGATGCCGCGGGGGCCGAGCGCGTCGAAGATGTCGCGACCGACGATCGGCGGCGACCCCTTTGGCCCACCCGCTGCTCACAGAAAGAAAATGTCGGAGTTCTCAGCCAATGCGCGCGCAGTCTCAAAGCTCCGGTAGGAACACTCGCGCGGCACCGGGTCAGCATAGCCAATCGCGCACTTGAAGCCCTCGAGCCGGCGCGCCACTTCAATGCCGATGCGGCCGAGCCCGAGCACGCCGGCCCGCATGCCCGTCAGCTTGCGACCGAACGCCAGCCGTTCCGTCGCCCACCGTCCCGAGCGTACAAAACGGTCGGCGCGTGGAATTTGCCGACAACATCCAAGCGCAAGCGCGATGGCCAGATCGGCAACGTCATCGAACAGCACGGGCGTCGTCGTCAAAACGATGCCACGCTCACGGATCGCGGGCAGATCGCTGGTTTCGAGGCCAACACCATGGAGGGCGCAGATCTCCAGCTTCGGCATCAATTCGATGTGCCGCCGCGTGAGACCGGACATGCCATTTCCGATGGCACCGCGAATGCTGCCGCCAACCTCGGCCAGGGCTGTGAACGGATTGGGCTCGGCAAACACTTTGTGCAGAGTAAAGCGCTTCTCAAGCGCCTCGATGACGAAGGGAGTCTGGACGCCGATGAGCGCCAGTTCAACTTTGCCTGATGAGGGCTCGGCGGGCATGCTGAACTCTGAGAAATGGGGGCCTACGATGTCTGCAAGGCGTAAGCCTTGTAGGTCGGCTACACGATTGTCAATGTTGCCTCGGCCATGGACTCTATGATCAGTGTACGTACTAAAACCGCTTCAGATGTGGTCGTCGACCGCTATGGAGTGCCGCCCGGGATCGACGCCCTGTCGATCCGGCACACGACCGAGTACGCAGGGTTGAACACATTGGCGATTTCATAGTCCACCGTCTGTCCCATGATCTGGCTGGCCGCGATGTCCGACAGGCCATAGTGCGTCATCAGCCAGGTCATCATCTCGGTCGTGGCATGTTGCAGCGCCTGATCGAGCGGACGGGCATTGCCGACGGTGAAGATTGCTTGCGCCGTTTCGCCACGCGGCCAACCGGGCGCACGGCCCTTCTCGACATGCACGGTGAATGTGATCTCGGCTGCGGTTTCGATGCCGGTACCGGCGATCTCGCCCGCCCCTTGTGCCGCATGAACATCGCCCAGGAAGAACAGTGCGCCTTCGGCAGCAACCGGAAAGAGGACTTCAACTCCCGCGCCGAAGCCGCGATAGTCCATATTGCCGCCATAAGGACCTGAGGTGGCAGTTGAGATGGCCTGCCCGCCGGCCGGCGCCACACCGAAGCAGCCGATCATCGGTGCAAGCCCAACTGACCAATTCTCGAGCCCCTTCAGCGCCGGCTTCGGCCTTGCCGTGCCGCTGTTGGTGTCGAGCAGCCAATCGAGCTTCTCGCGCGGTGGCAATGGCATCTGGGCGGCTGCATCGACCACAGTCGGGGCCAGACCCTTCCATGTCCAACCCGTGCTGCGAATGAGGCTGATCCTGTCGATGCGCACACGCAATCCATCACCTGGCTCGGCGCCAGACACCATGAACGGCCCCGTCATCGGATTGGGACCGCGCCCCGGCCGCTCGCCCCTGGCATCAAAGCCATGGGCATCGAG
>JANLQJ010000297.1:0-14346 GCA_031367715.1 Hyphomicrobiaceae bacterium
CCCGTCCAAGAGCTTGCCGCGCAGCTAGACGGGCGCACTGCTGTGCGCCCCTACGCCATGACCTCTGTCACGAACCTTCAAAGTGACAGGTCAAACCATAAGTGGGCTGGTATCATTGGGTCCCGGACGGCGGCTGCAGCCCGGGACCGGTGCCGCATGGATCGGCGCCGACCAGCATCGCAGCCCGAACCGGAGACCCCATGACCACCGACCTGACCTACCTTGCCTACACGGCCCTGCTCACCGCCGCACTCTGGATCCCCTATGTCGTGGCGCAGGTCGTCACCAACGGCTTTCCGACCCCGGCCAACTACACCGACCCGACGCCGCGCCCGTTGCCCGACTGGGGCAATCGCGCCAACCGGGCGCAAATGAATGCCGTCGAGGCGTTTGCTCCGTTTGCGGCCCTTGTGATCATCGCCCACATCGCCGGCAAGGCCAATGCCATGGTCGGTTTCTGGGCCATGTCCTTCTTCTGGCTGCGCCTCGTCCACGCCGTGGTCTATCTCGCCGGCATTGCCTACATCCGGACGGTGGTGTTCACGCTTGGCTTCATCGCTGTCGCGGGAATTTTCTGGGAAGTTGTCAGATAACCGGACCTGCGCAAGGCTGCTAGCGTGCCCTCGTCATCCAGCTCGCCGCGCCGGCTGTAGCCGACAACATCGGCAGCCAGGATCGCGGTGAGACGGCGGGTGGTGCTCATGGCGGCAGTCCGGCTTTGCGCAAGCCTGCAACCAGGTGTTCAACATCAGTGGGATTCTTGTAGCTCGGCAGTTCCTTGGCGATACTGAACTCTGGATTCAATCGCAACACTTCGGCGACTTGTCTTTGCGCCTCTTCGAGCCGTCCAAGTTGCGCCAGACAGGCCGCGCCGCGCGCAATCTGCCATGCCGATTTGCTCGCGCCCAGTTTCCAATTCGCCGCCAGCGCCTCCTGATAGCGCCGCAGGTTGTAGAAGGCGATCACCAGGCTGCCCCAATACCAATCGGGATGCAGCCGATTGAGCCGCATGGCCTGGCGGATCAGGTGCAAGCCCTCCTCGGCGCGGCCGACAACAGCGAGGGCGCTCCCCAGGCTCGCGATGGCATTGGCGTCATTCGGATTGAGCGCAACCGCACGTTCGTAGTGCTGGATGGCCAGATCATACTCGTCGGAGAAACGGTAGGCGAGGGCCAGGAACTGGTGGCAGCGGCTCTCGCTGGGCTGCAACCGCACGGCCTTGCGGGTGCAGTCGAGGGCACGCGCCTTGATCTCACTGGGCGCGGTGCTGTAGCGGTTCTCAACCAGCAACGACAATCCAAGATAGGCCTGCGCCAGCGCATAGTCGGGATCGAGCGCCACCGCGCTCTCGAACAGTTCGCGCGCCATCTGGTTGTCGCCGGGCGCATAGCCGCGCAAATGCTCGATGCCGCGCAGCAGCTTGTCATAGGCCGCCATGCTGCCCGGGGGCTTGCGTTTGGCGTCGCTGATTTCGGCTTCTTCCAGGCGTCCAAAAACTGTCGCAACGATGGTGCTGACGACCTCGTCCTGGACCTGGAACAACTGATCGAAATCGCGGTCATAGCGCTCGCCCCAGAGCTGGCTGCCCCGTCCCGCGCCAATCAGCTTGGCGGTGATCCGCACACGATCACCGGCCGTCCGCCGGACACTGCCTTCGACAGCATACTGAACGCCAAGCTCCCGCGCCACCGCGCGGATATCGGCGGACCGGTCGCGATACTGAAACGAGGTGTTCCTGGCAATCACGAATAAGGACCGGAACCTGGACAGCTCCGTGATGATGTCTTCGGAAAAGCCGTCCGAGAAATAGCTCTGCTCGGGATCGCCGGAAAGATTGCTGAACGGAAAGACGGCGATCGAGGCGTTGCCGGAGCTTGCAATAGGACGATCCGGAGTCGGCGCGATGCCGGGCGACTTGCCCACGCTCAACAGAGATCGCCGCAAGGCTTCGATGTCTTCGCCAGGTTCAACGTTCAGTTCGCGCGCCAGCACGGCCCGGCAAGCCTCATACTGTTTCAGAGCCTGCGCTCGCTCGCCCGCGTCGGCATAGGCCTGGATCAGATGCCGGTGCGAGGCCTCGCGAAGCGGATCGAGCGCGAGCAGGGCGTTGGCGGCAATGATTTTGCTCTGTCCCGTGACAGTGCTGCATTGCCGATCGAGCACGCCAACGCACACGCCATGCCATTTGCGCCGCTCGCTGCCGAGCCACTCTTCAAAGCTCGGATCGTTGACCTGCAACCCGTCGAGTAGCTCACCCACGCAGAGCGCCGCGGCCTGGTCCAAATCGCTGGCGCTGCCCGTCGAGGCAAGCTGCTGTAGTCGCAGGATATCGACGTCCAGCAGCGCCGGATCGAGCCGCACCGTCTCGTCGTCGGCCACCAGCGGCATCGGCTGAACCACCGCCATGTCCTTGCGCAACGCAACCAGCGCCTGGCGCAGACTGCTGCGGGCCTGGTCGGCGCCGCGATCGCTCCAGAGCAGGTCGGCCAACCGCTCGCGCGCCATCGTCCCGCGCGGCGCCAGGGCAAGAATCGCAAGCAGGGCCCGGTTCTTTTTGGCGCCAATCGCGATCGGCCCGCTGTCGCTGGCGCGGACGGCAAACTCACCCAGCAGCTTGAGAACCAAGTGCGCCATGTGGAATCCGGTTCTGGTGGCAGCCTCGTGTCGCCCTGAACGTCAGCTTAGCGGGCAAACAGACGACCCTGCTCTTTTAGCGCAGTTTGGCGGTTAATTCACGGCGCTTTGGCGCTTGTTCGCATGGGGCGGCACCATTGTGGCAGGGAGCGGAACGGGATCGCAAGCCGCCGCCGCCCGATTTGAGCCAACCCCTGACCTGGAGTGCGCATCATGTCCCTGATCCAGAAGACGACCGCAGACAGCAGCACAATCGGCTCTTCGGCTCACGCCTGGCTCGCCAAAGGCCTCGGTGCATTGACATCTCGCCTGGCCAGGAAGCGGGCTGCCCCATGCGTTCGCAACTACGCACTCGCCCTCGAAGCGACCGACGCGCCAAGCGCTCCGGTCCGGATATTGCGCCCGGATGTCGAGGAGATCTATTGGGCCATGGCGCATGATATCCCGGTGCCCATGCATATGTTTGCGCGATGACGACTTTGCGTGAGCCTCTTAAGTTACGTGATTCTGGACCAAGCCCCGACCTCGTAGCGGCCGACCACGACGCTGCCATTCGCCTGTGCTTCGAACAGGGCGCAGCACCGGTCAAACAGGGGGCCGGAGGGTTCGACCTCGCGCCGGTCCGGTCTACGGGCCTCGCGGCTTGAGCACCGACGCTTGGGTGACTCCCCCTCGCCGCCGCGCGTTATCTCAGGTGACCAATCGACTGCCGGATGCGGCCTACCTTCGATGACCCCCTTCGAAGTGGAACGAACGGGTCGCATCGAAAGATTGTCCGCTATCAGGGCACTGCCGAACTTACGGGGAACATCCAGGTCATACCGGCGCTGTAGGCGATGGCATTGGCCTGGTTCGCGACGATGCCGGCGCCGTTGACGCCGAGCAGGACGATGATCCAACAGGAGTTCGATAATCTGCTGGACCGCGCACCGTCCGGCGGCCGAGCGCGGCTGGCAGGTCGCGCCCGATGGCGATAAGTGGCGGCGGGTCGTCGTCTCGCCTGAGCTGTTGGAAATCATGGAATTGGGCGTGATTGTCATGCTGGTCGAGCGCGGTGTCGTCGTGATGTTCTGCACCCGCACAACCCAACCCGCCATATCCACCACAAGGCCAACAGCATAGGTAGCGGCCATGCGTCCGAGAACCGCGAATTCTTGACCGAGGTCGCCGATGCGATTGCCGATGCCGGCGCCGTGCTCATCACGGGACCGGCCAATGCCAAGACCGAACTCGTCAAGCATATCGAGCTTCATCTGCCAGCGCTGAAGGCCAAGATCGCGGGCGTCGAAACAGTCGATCATCCTACGGACGGTGAACTGGTCGCGCATGCCCGCAAGTATTTCCGGGCAGATCATCAGATGCCACCGCGCATGTGATGGCAGGCGTTTCGGAGCCCCCGGGCCTCAACTGATCAGTAGCAGCCTCGTGATCGCTCCGGGCACCGTCAGGGGAGCCCTGTGGATGCAGGGCAGGACTGGGCAATCCGGGTAGGCAACGGCAATCCGCCATAGGTTGCCGACGCCAAACGTGTAAGGCTGGGCGCCGGGTCGTGGCGAGTAATGCAGATCAAAGCAACGCGCAGTCAGGTAGGCGGCGAAGTCCTGGTCGTCAGCCCCACCATGGCTTTTTAACAATTGGGCTCTGGTTTCCGCAACCTCGACGCGGCGGATCGCCATGTCATTTGCCAGCCCTTCAGAGCTGCTTCCAATGTAAGTGCAGAGGTAAGTATCTGCCGGGACCGGTGCGCTATCGACGTGAAAGGAATAGACATCGGTCGGAATGGGGCTCGCCGCCCGATCCTCAGGGTATCCGGTGATGCAGTCGAGGCTCGGGGCGAGACCCTGGCCACGCAGCAGGGCCTGGTCGGCCAGCAGCACCTCCCGGGCCAGCGAGCCCGCTGCGCTGAGCGCGATGGCTCTGAGGTCGTCATCCCCGATGGTGGTCATGCCTTCGTCCGCCTGCAGTTGATCTGTGATCTCCCGGAAATTTCCCGGCAGTTGACGGGACCAGCAGAGGGCGTTGATGTCGCCGTGAAAGCGTGTGGCGATCAACTCTTCGAAACTGCTGACAATGCGGATCCGGTGCGATGGCTTGACGTTCATGGAGTGGTTTTCCAAAGGATAATACCGTCCAACCTATCGTTTGACTCGTGCTCGCAAGCAAGGGGCGCACTGCTGTGCGCCCCTACGCCATGACCTCTGTCTCGAACCTTCAAAGTGACAGGTCAAACCATAAGTTGGACGGTATTATAGGCTGCAAAGCGCTTGGCCCCCGCCGCTCCGACGTCCGAGTGCGGCATGAGGCGGTCGAAGCCTATCGACTGCAACGCGAACGCAGCGCGAAAGAGCGGGCACGGCAACGGCGGGAGGCGGAACGGGGGATCGGGGTTATCGGCCGGTGGCGAAACTGAACGCCCTCGTCGCTCAGCGCGATGGGCTTCGTGGGCTGATTGCTTGCGTGTCCGAGAACAAGCTGGGCGCGCCGCCCGACACTTCTGCGCCACCGCTGATGCAGATGAGGTGCAAACCCGCGCTCCCGAACTCTCGACGGACCAGCCGTGCGAGGACAATTTTTCATGACGCGAGCATGGAAAATGACGCCGAAAACGTAGCGACGGCTTGCGGCTGCCCTCGAGCAACGCGCAAGCGGCAACAGGGCGGCCGCAAGCCGCCCCAATGACCATTGGGGCAAAATTTACTGGCCTGCCCGCGCTTCCCCCGGCGTCATGCCATAGCGCCGCCGAAACAGGCGGTTGAAGTACGACACGTCGGAAAAGCCCGCCAGGAGCGCGATGTCGAGGACGTGGCGTCGCGCATGTTCAGGATCGGTTAACATCGTGCGCGCGTGGGCCAGGCGGCGTTGCGCGACCGACTCGGTGAATGAGGTACCGGTCTGCTCCAGCAGCCGTTGCAGATAGCGTTCGGAGATGCCCTCGGCTGCCGCAACCGCCTCGACCGACAGCGCCGGATCGGCACTGTGCCGTTCGATGTAACCGCGAATACTTGCGACCCGTGCCGCGCGGACGGCGTCGCTGCGCTCCGACGGCGATGGGCCGTCCGCGGCCATGACAAAAAGATCGGTGAGCTCAAGCATATGGCGGCACAGCAACACCCGTAGCGCCGGATCGTTGCTGCCCGCGCAAGCCTCGATGCAACGGATATAACCTTTGATCAGTCGTAGCGCTGGGCTGGTGCGCGGGAACGGGCGCATCACGCAGCGATCAAAGAGCGCCACACGATCGGCTATGACCTCGATCGGTACGACGAGACTTAAATAGCTGTGCGCGCGCGCCAATCCCGCGGCGCCGGGTTGCGATGTACGCAGCAGGGTGGCCTCGCCCCGCCCGAGCCGCAGGTCAGTGCCGCGCTGTGATAGATCCAGACCTACTTGGGACGCAATCAAGATCGCGAACGTGTCCGGATCGCCCTGCGTCAGCGCCTTATCGCGGAACGTGAAACCCGGCGAAATCGACAGCCGCTGCAATCTGATTTCGGGCAACAGGGGTTCGATGATCGCCCGGAAGGGGGCCTCCCCGCTGGGTTCGAAATCCATCTTCAGCACCTGGCGTCCGATCGCCTCGCGCCAGGTATTCAACTTGTCCTTGGGGACCGATAGGTGCTGGGCAGGCATGGGCGCCGCGCTGATTGTTAGCAAGCCGAGGCGAACTCTAGGCCGGCAACAGCATGCCTGTCCATTGGACTGTTGCGTACAACCCCTCAGTGCACTCAATGCGGCAGGGTCCAAGACACCGGCGCAGTTGTCGCGGATGCTCGGCGTGGTGGCGCTACGGTCGACAGCGCTCGCGCTGGTTCGGATCAATGCGCGTTTGGCGGCGGCATTCAATTCGGGAGCATTCGAGGATGCGAAAACAAGTCCCTGCCGGACGCGTCTCTGAGTTGATCGGCCTGATCTATGACTGCGCGGTTGATCCGGACCGCTGGGAACCAGTGCTCGATGCGCTCCGGCTGGAGCTGGGATACAAGATCGTAGTGCTCGCCGCTCAAGCGCTGCCGTCCGGCCAGAACCTGCTGGCGATCCAGCGCGGCATGCCGCCCGAATGGTGGCCGCTCACACCGAAATACGCGGCTGCCGTCATCGCCATGTGGGGTGGCGTTCAGCGTCTCATGGCCTATCCGCTCGACGAGCCCATCTTGCAGTCGATGGCGATTGGCGTGGCGGGCCGAACCCGCAATGCCTGGTACGACGATTTTGTCGTACCCAATGGCATGATCGATGCTGTTGCGATCGGTTTTGCACGCGATCCCGGCGTGATCGGTACGGTGACGTTCGCCCGGCACAAGTCGCAGGGAGAGATCGGGGAGTCAGAGATTGCAGCCTTGCGGTTGATCGCTCCGCATTTCCGCCGGGCGGTCGCCATCAGCAAGCTCCTGGATCTGAAATCCGTGGCTGCGGCAACCTTTGCCGGCGCCCTGGAGTGCCTGTCGTCAGGCGTCCTGCTGGTGGATCGGCAGCTTGGGCTGACCCATGCCAACGGCACGGCGGCGGCCATGCTCGATGCCGGCGACCCGATCCGGCTGGCGGCCGGCCGATTGGTGTGTCCACATCCGGCCGCCGCGCAGGCACTGGCCGCCGCAGTTGCACAATGTTCACAGGCCGAGCACGAGCTTGGCCGTCGCGGTCTGGGCGTGCCTCTGAAACACACCTCGGGCGAGGCCTGCATCGCCCATGTGCTGCCGTTGCGGGCTGGCGACATCCGCCCCGGCCTCAACGCCAATGCCGTGGCGGCCATTTTCATCGCTCGCGTCGCGGCGCCCCCGCAACTGCCGGGCGATGCGCTGGCGTTGATGTATGATCTAACGCCGGCCGAAAGCCGCGTGTTCGAGTCG
The DNA here is from genome assembly GCA_031367715.1 of Hyphomicrobiaceae bacterium. Classification (GTDB taxonomy): domain Bacteria; phylum Pseudomonadota; class Alphaproteobacteria; order Rhizobiales; family Hyphomicrobiaceae; genus JANYHF01. The sequence goes on from JANLQJ010000297.1 coordinate 7,482, forward strand.
ATCGCCGGCGGCGAGGCCCCGGCCGCGATCGCTGGCCGTCTTGGCATTGCCACGGCGACGGTGAAAACCCACCTGTTGCGCGTGTTCCAGAAGACCGGCTGCAATCGCCAGGTTGATCTGGTGAAGCTGGCTGGCTCGCTGGCCATGCCGTATTGAGGCGAAAATTTCACTCTCTCATCCGTTTGGCGGACGACACTTGGTCCGTGACGTGGCGAAATCCCACCTGACGGTATCGCGCCCGCAGTCCCCCACTCTCTCACCGACCACCAAAGCCCTTTGCCGACCGCCTGTCTGGCGCCGCCCGCCGATACCGTCCCCCCAACCTGACGACAACAGGAGCTGGTGACATGGATCGACGCAGTGTTTTTCCCTTTTCGCAGCCGGCCTCGCGACCGCGCCGGTGGGTTTCCGGCAACCGTGATGGGTGCCGTCGACGCTGCCGTTTTAATTGGTTTCCTGGGAGTATCGTCTGATGCGTCCGCAATTGATCCAACCAGACTATCTATCTCGCGCCAATCCTCGAGTCGCGAATTTGCAGCAGGTTTTTGCCAGCACCGAGGCGCGTATTCGGACCGCACACGAAAATCATTTGGGCTATCCCTACAACTTGAGCTTCGATCCCGGTGTGCCGGCAAGCCTCGGAAAATATCTCATCAACAATCTTGGCGACCCTTACGCCGGGTCGCACTACGCTTCGGAAGTTTGTCGCCTGGAGCGCGAGGCGATACAGTGGCTGATGCGTCTCTGGCACTGCGACGATTCTTCGCAATACTGGGGTTCGATAGGTGCCAGCGGCACTGAAGGCAATCTCTGGGGCATTTATCTGGGGCGTGAAGCCTTTCCCGATGCGGCGCTGCTGTATAGCGCGGAAGCTCATTATTCCATCCCAAAGGCGGCGCGGCTGCAAAGAATCGAAGCGGTTCAGGTGCCATGCAACGCAGCCGGAGAGATCGATCTGGATGCGTTCGCCGGTACTGTTGCAAGCTTGAACGGCCGGCCAGTCATCGTTGCGCTAACCTGCGGCACAACGATGAAGGGCGCACACGACGATATCGGCGGCGTCATTGAGAGACTTGATGCAGCAGGAATCACAATGCAGCGGCGCTACATCCATGTTGACGGTGCGCTAAATGCAATGGTCGTCCCCTTTGTGCCGGAGGCGCCTGAGTCAATCCGCCCCTCCTTCCGCCATGCCGTAGACAGTATTTCAACCTCTGGCCACAAGATGATTGGAACGCCAATGCCTTGCGGTGCACTGGTCTGCCGGAAAGCGCACGTGGAACGAGTAGCAACGGCAATTGCATATTTGCGCTCGAACGACACAACCTTGATGGGGTCGCGCAATGGTCATGCGGTTCTAGCGATCTGGTCGCGGCTGCTCGGTCACGGCCTCCAGGGATATAGCACCGATGTTCAAGATTGCATTGCGCGGGCGCGCAACCTGATCGACCGGTTGCACATGCTGGGTGTGCCGGCAATGTGCAATCCGCATTCCCTGACCGTGGTCTTTCCACAACCATCCGAGCCCATTGTCCAGACTTTCCAACTGGCCTGCTACCGCGGCGATGCGCACGCCATCGTCATGCCCAACGTAACCAATGCGCTGTTGGACCGGTTCGTCGCTGACTATGCAGCATGGTGGAGGTTGGAGGAGTCTAACCGATCCTCTGTAAGTGAATAAAACTCACCCAGGGTTCATTCTATTGGAGGATGGCCGGACGCAAGTATATCATCAAGGGTGGCTAAAATGAGAAACACTTACGAGTTCAAGGGGTATCGCGCCTGCGTCATTTATGACGCTGTGAAAGGTGCCTTTGTCTATAAGCCGGAAGCGGATCCAGCTTTGGCCGCACTCGGAGTGTTTTACGAAAAGTGTGCTCGGGAACCGGAGTCCGCGGCCGGCGTGAACTCTCTCGCAGACCAATCAATTGATATTGGGCCAACCTTTCGATCGGACGATTGAATTTTCGTTATTTCGCCCTCCGATGTGATCCCCGGTGCCCAGATGTCAACGCAGCCAAACGGCGTCACCTATGTCGATGTTGACAAAGACTACTTCGCAGAGCGCGGTCTCAGTCGCTATGCCGGCATCTGGTCGCTATGGGCGCTCGGCGTTGGCGCGGTGATCTCGGGTCACTTCTCGGGTTGGAACTTCGGCCTGGCGACCGGCGGCTGGGGTGGCATGCTGGTCGCTGCGGCGATCATGGCCGGCATGTATCTTTGCCTCGTCTTCTGCATCGCCGAGATGAGCGCCGCGTTGCCGCGCACCGGCGCCTCGTACGCCTTCGCGCGCACCGCAATGGGACCGTGGGGTGGCTTCATATCGGGGTTATGCGAAAACGTCGAGTATGTGCTCACGCCAGCCGTCATCTGCTTTTTCATCGGCTCCTATCTCGCCGGCATCTTCGGCAGCGACACGCCACCCTGGCTCTGGTGGATTGGCACTTTCGCGGTGTTTCTTGGCCTCAACATGCTTGGAGTCGCCCTGTCGTTCCGCATTACTTTGGTCGTCACGCTAGCCTCGCTGGCTATCCTCCTGGTGTTCTTTGCTAGCGCTTTGCCGCACATCGACATCCGCCGTTGGGCGCTCAACATCGCGACGGACGGGCAGGCGCTGCCAGAGGGCAACGGTCCGCTGTTTCCGATGGGGCTGAACGGCATCCTGGCGACGCTGCCTTATGCCGTTTGGCTGTATCTCGCCATCGAAGAACTGCCGCTCGCGGCCGAGGAGTCGGTCGACCCCGTGCGCGACATGCCCAAGGGTATCGTGCTGGCACTGGTAACCCTCATCGTTACTGCCTTCGCCGTTGTCATCATGAACTCCGCCATCACCGGTGTCGGCGCGCATCAGCTGTCGACATCGGGAGAGCCGCTGCTCGACGGCTTTCGCGCCATTTTCGGTGGTATGCATGCCAAACTGTTTGGCTTTGTGGCGTTGTCGGGTTTGATCGCCAGTTTCCACGCCATACTTTATGCGCAGGGCCGGCAGATCTTCTCGCTGTCGCGCGCCGGCTATTTTCCTGCGGCCTTGTCGGTCACGCACAAAGGGTCCAAGACTCCACACATCGCCATGCTGGCAGGTGCGGGCCTGGGCCTCGCAATCATGTTGACGCTTTGGATCGGACTCGGCGGGCAGCAAGCGGCCCCCCTGATCGGCAGCGTCTTGCTCAACATGGCAGTGTTTGGCGCCATGTTGTCCTACATTTTCCGCGCCGTCGCGTTCATCATTCTGCGTTGGCGCTATCCCAAAATGGCGCGGCCCTATCGAAGCCCGTTTGGCATCACCGGGGCCGTGGCGACAATCATAATCTCGGTCGTCACGCTCTGCTACCAAATACAGGATCCAAATTTCATCAAGGGCGTCGCCTGGGTCGTCGTCTGGATCGGCGTCGGACTCGCCTATTTCGGGCTCATCGGCAGGCACCGGCTGGTCGCCAGTCCCGAAGAACTGTTTGCAATTGGGCTCGAGCAATCTGCCATACGCTCCACGAATAGACCAGACAACACGCGGGCATGGCTGGTCGTTTTAGGCTTGGGATTGCTTGGCCTAGGGCCAGAAGTGTTCGGTGGCGGCCTTTTGGCGCTGCTCGGATCACTCATTGCCATACTGTTGTTCTGCTGCTGCTTTCGACCGCATTCGTTGGTCACGGTCCGTCCGCGCTGGCGCTACTTTACGATATGACGCCGGCCGAAAGCTGCGTGTTCGAGTCCATCGCCAGCCGTCTTGGCATTGCCACGGCGACGGTGAAAACCCACCTGTTGCGCGTGTTCCAGAAGACCGGCTGCAATCGCCAGGTTGATCTGGTGAAGCTGGCTGGCTCGCTGGCCATGCCGTATTGAGTTTACCCTTCACGAGGATAATAGTCCGGCCTCATCCGTTTGGTTGATGACGCGGTGGTCCGGCTATGGTGAGATGTTGGCAGACGGTATCGCGCCCGCAGTCCCCCAAACTGTCAGTGACCAACCATAGCCTATGCTGATCGCCAGTCTGGCTCCCCATGCCGATACCGTACCCCCCAACTGACCGCAGCAGGAGGTCGTGACGTGGATCGACGCAGTGTTTTTTCGCTTATCGCAGCAGGCCTTGCGACCGCATTGGCAATGCTTCCGGCAACCGCGGCACGCGCCGACGAGGCCGCCGATATGGCCGGAGCCAAGGCGGCCAGCGACGCGTTCTATGCGGCTTTGGCTGTGTTGGACGACGGCACCGCCATGTCGAAAATATGGGCGCATACGCCCTATGTGACGTTCGTAGGGCCGCGCAGCAAAACCATCATTCAGGGTTGGGACGATCTGGCGAAATACTGGATCAAATCAAACGCATTGTTCAAGAAGCGCGAGGCCAAGCTGCAAGAGTCGCATCTGCACGTCGTGGGCAATCTAGCCTGGGAGGTCGGCCACGAGGTCGGCGAACTGATCATGGCCGATGGTTCTCCGAGCAAATCGGATTGGATCACCACCAACGTGTTCGAAAAGCAGGCCGACGGCACCTGGCTATCGGTCTCGCACCACGTGCAGCCCGGCGCGAAATAGCAGCACGCGCCGCCGCCCTGGCAGCCACAAACCGCGAACAACCAAATCTGGAGAGCACCATGCCTTCCCAGCAACCCCCGAACTATGCGCTGCAATGGCTGGTTGGCGCGGGTCTTGCGTGTCTCGCTGTCGCGTTGACGTGGCGTGGTTCGTGGCCGCTGGCGATCCTGTGCAGCGGGGTCACGGTGCTGCTGCTCGTGGTGTTGTTCGCACATGAGTTCGCCGGGTCGGAGATCAGCAGCCAGAGATTGCGAGAACAGCATAACCGAAGTGTACGCAGCAAGTGATTGTCCGCTCTGATCCATTCTCCGCTCTGAACGGTGCTTACCATGCGTTGCACGAGTCCCTCCGATTGCCTGTATGCATGGCTGCTCGTGCTCGTCATCGGGCTGCTTGGCTTGGTGTCTGACGTGTTCGGTTCCGGGCTTCAGGCAATCGCGGTGTCGCTGGCCGCTATCTTGCTGTTCTGCTGCTGTTGCCGCAGTGGCGTGGAGCCGTTGCTGGTGGTCCGCCAGATTTGGCGCGACTGGAAGCCATCGCGGTTCAGCGCCAATCTCGTGCTGCTGCTGGCGGCGCTGTTGTGGGGCTCGGGCAATGTGGCCCAGAAAACCGTGCTCGACCATCTCGGCCCGTTCGCGGTCGTGGGTTTTCGCGGTCTGCTTGCCACTCTGGTCGTGCTACCGTTGGCGTTGCGCGAAGGTCGACGCACGGCGTCGTTGTGTGCTGTCGATTGGCGGTTGTTGGCAAGCATGGCCGGGTTGTTCACGCTCGCCACGGCACTGACCCAGATTGGGTTCGGAGGCACCAGCGTTACCAACGGCGGCTTCCTGATCAACACCTCGGCGGTGATGACGCCATTGCTCGGCTGGTTGATTTACCACGTCAGGCCACGACCCATGGTCTGGCCCGCAGTGGCATCGACGCTTGCCGGCATATGGCTGTTGGGCGGCAGTGCGTGGATGCGGCTGAGTTCAGGCGACGGACTGTGCGTGTTGGCTGCTGCCGCCTATGCACTCTGGATCGTCCAGATCGCGGTGTTCGTGCAACGCACTGGCAGGCCGATGCTGGCTGCCGCGGCCCAGTTCGCGGTAACGGCGGTGATTGGTCTGGCCATCGGCATTGCAACCGAGCCGGTTGCCTACCAGGGCGTCTTGGCGGCGCTACCCGAGTTGCTCGTGATCGGCGTCGTCTCGACCGGAATAGGCTTCATGCTGACCGCCTTCGCCCAGCAGCACACGCCCGCCGCCGATGCCGCCATCCTGATGAGCGCTGAAAGCCTGTTTGGTGCTCTGGCCGCCGCACTCCTGCTCGGCGAACGGCTGAGCCCGGACCGGCTGTTTGGTGCCGCGCTGCTGATGCTGGCGATCATTCTGGTTCAGTTGCCGGAACAGCGGCCGCAACTTCGGTCAAAAACCGTATCGCCTGTTCCACCAGCACGGCCGGCGTTTGTGCCAGATCCAGCGTGATGCTGAGTTCATCCGCGCCCGGCTCTTCAAGCGTCGCGAACTGACTGTCGAGCAGCGAGGTTGGCATGAAATGCCCGGTGCGCAGGTGCATGCGCGATTCGATCAGGGCGCGCTCGCCCTTCAGGAACACAAACGCCACCGGGCGGCCGGCGGCGCGGGTGATGGTCTCCCGATAGACCTTCCTCAGCGCTGAGCAGGCCGCCACCGCGCCATCGCTGCCGATCAGCGTACCGCCGATGCGGCTGAGCCACGGCCAGCGGTCTTCGTCGGTGAGCGGGACGCCCGCCGACATCTTGGCGATGTTTTGCGGCGAATGCAGTCTGTCGCCCTCAATGCAGCGCGCGCCGAGCCTGGCCGCCAGCGCCTCGGCGATGGTGGTCTTGCCACAGCCAGCGACGCCCATGACGACGGCAGCGCCGAAAATCAGGGGTGGTGAGGGGGAGATCATGGCCGACCCATAACACAAGGTCGTCGTGCCTGCGATAGCGGCGCTGGTTCGCTCCGCTTGCGGCGTGTCATGCCCTTGGCCTGTTGCAAACCAACCGGCGCCCGTCATGCCCGACCGACTCGACGTCCTGATCATCGGTGGCCATGGCGACGGCGATCCTATCTGGATCTTGGGGAATCCCAGTGCGGCCAGAATTGTTTGCTGTCGCGCATGCAGCTTGCGGTGTCAGGTCAGCAATTCTCAATGTGGGGGCAGGACACCAAAACGTAGGGGCGAGACTTGTCTCGCCCCTACGTTTTGGTGTCCTGCTCCCACATTGAGAATTGCTGACCTGACACCGCAAGCTGCATGGGCGACAGCAAACAATTCTGGCCGCACTGGGATTCCCCAAGATCCAGATAGGATCGCCGTCGCCATG
>JANLQJ010000302.1:0-38491 GCA_031367715.1 Hyphomicrobiaceae bacterium
ACCCCGGGGGGGGTTTCCACCCCATCGCCCTCGGGGGGGCCCGCTTATGGGGGCTAACCCCCCTGACCACCCCACCCCCGGGTGGGCCTTAATTGGGGGCCCCCCCCCACTTCTGCTAGCGTCGCAGTGTCGGGATGATCCACGTCAATCGCAAAGTGCTCTAAATCCTTGCGACCAACTCCAGCATGCTTGCGGCCTTCCGTATCCGAATGCCACGACGACGCATAGCTGCGCTTGCGTTGCATGAAGCGCTCGCGGCCTCGGAACTCGTGATGGTACGCATGGATCGGGTCGCCTTGCTTGGTGGCAAAACGGCGAGTTGCCAGGATAGCGGCCGCCATCCGGCGCAAATGCTGCAGCACTGACCGATTGGTGGCTGTGCGTCTCCCCTCAGCACATCCCGGCCTGCTTGAGATAATTATACGCCACGATGATCTCTCTCAACCGGTCTTCCGACGAGCGGTCGCCACCGTTGGCGTCGGGGTGGTGGCGTTTCACCAGCTCTTTGAAGCGGGTCTTGATCTCTGGTTTGGTAGCGCGGTCGTCCAGGTTCAGGGCTTTCAGCGATTTGCGCGCCATGTTGCCGACGGTCGGCCGTTCGGCATCCGGATGCGGCCGCGCACCGTCGGCGCCAAACACGCCGAACGGATCACCGGGGCGGCGGCTGCGCGCGGCCATGCGGTCAGCAAAGCGCTGCTTGGGGTCGAATGCCGGGCTTTGGCCGGTGGGACTTGCCCCGACGGCCCAGGTTGGCCGATGGCCGGTCGCTGCCGACTTCTGGAACGCTTCGACATCGGCATCGCTCATGCCGTCGAAGTAGTTGTAGCCCTTGTTGTATTGCTGGACATGGGTGAGGCAGAAACGGAAAAACAGCCCGTCCCGTCCGCGCCCCATCGGTGCGCGGTGGTGCCCAGGCTCACCGCAGCCCTGCCATTGGCAGGTGCCAATGGGTTCGGGCTTTGGTGCGCCTGCTGCGCCCGTGACGCGGATGCTGTCGAAGTATTTCGAGTCCAGCTTCATGATCCAACAAGTATGTTCTCAGCTGCCCGTGCTTACAAGACGGCTCGGCCGATCGGCAAGCCGAGGCGTTGCCCCGCTGCCTCACCGCCTTGCGTTAGGACGCTGAATGTGTTGCTCTGAGAGATTGCGCCGCAACGCGTGAAGGCAAGCTGAATGACCATGGAAAACCGTATCCGGGAGCGCCTGACGGCAGCGTTTTCTCCAGTGCTGCTGGAGCTGCTGAACGAATCCCATTTGCACCACGGGCATCACGGCTCGCCCAATAGCGGCCAAAGCCACTTCCACGTGCACATCGTTGCGGCGAGCTTTGCCGGCTGCTCGCGCGTCGAGCGGCATCGCCTGGTCAACCAGGCGTTGGCGGCCGAGCTGGCCGGCGGCATCCATGCGCTCGCCATCAAGGCCGAGGCGCCAGCGGAAAAATAAATTTTTTACAGCCGGCGTAGCGGCACCTTGACGTCCGGGCTGATCCAGAACACCGGGATGCCTTTTTCGAGTGCGGCGGCAATAGCTATCGCGGTGCTGCCCGCACCACCATCCCAGATGGCAATCAGCGCATGCGCGCAGGCCACCAGGCCGTCGCGCTGCTGCCGATAAGCTTGCATGGGGTCCGGAAACAGATCGGCCCGGCCCGATTCCGAAACCGAGCTGGAGCGGGCCAGCAGCGCTGAAAATTCCGCCCGCGAGGCTTCGCTGCCGAAGTCCTTCAGATAGCGCGCACGCGAGAACGGCAGCAGCGCCAGCAGCTGGCCCCCACGTTCCAGCGCAACCTCGGCGGCGAACCGGTCGGCGCCCTCGCCAAGACCGGAAGCCAGGATCAGCTGTCGTCCGGGCTGATCCTCGGCGAGTTGGGCGAAGGCTTGCTCCAATTGCGCCCGCAGGCGGGGCTGATCCGGCTGGGCCAGCCGATTGGCGCGCTCGCTGACGATCCCGACCAGCATGCCGCGCGTATCGGGCGCGGTGTCGCGGACGGCTGCCTGGTCGAGCAGCGCGGCGACCGCATCGGGCGGCGCTGTGCGCAAGCGCGACAGGTGGAAGGCTGTGGGGAAATGTTCCGAACGCACGCCAGTGCCAGGCGTCACCGCCGCCTTCTGCGCCGCGTCGTAAGCGGCGCCCATGACGTCCGGATCGACGAAATTATCGATCTCCTTGGTCAACGGCAGGTCGTAGCGCTGGAAGCTCAGCAGGGCCCGATGGCCGTCGCGATGGGCACCCGACAACAGAAAATCGTCCGTTTGCGTCTCAAGTTCGCCGTTGACATGCCAGGGCTGCAGCGGGGACGACAGCCATTGCAGCATTTTTACGTTCTCGACAATGCAATCGTTGACCATGCCCCGTAGTGACCGCCAGGCAATGAACGCCGGTGCAGGCATCAAATGTTCGAATGTCTGCACATCGCCGAGCGAGCCACGCCGGTAACCGGCACCGATCGAGACCAGCAGCAAGTCGTCGCGGCCCAGGCGCCAGTTCAGCCCATAGGGCAACATACGGGCCAGCATCAGCATCAACAGGGCCGGATTGTTGTGAGGCGTGGTGCCGCCATCGACGAACAGCCCTTGCTTGGCTGCTCCCTCGCCATCGAACAGGTCTATTTTCTGAGGATCGAAATAGTAGGGCGCTGCCGCACTGGCGCGCACCAGCTCGCGCAACTTGAACCTGGCGTTGCCCTTGCTGATGGGCAATGGCTTGCCGGTCTTGGCATCCGTTTCAGCCAGGTCGTTCCAGTATTTCCAGCGCGGACTGTTGACCAGCGCCCAGACGCTTCCGGTATCCAGCCGTTTGGCCACCATGGCCAGGCCGGTCTTCAAGTCTGGTGTATCGAAGGTTCGATCGCCAAGGATATCGCGCAGGATATTGGCAAAGCCGGTGGCCTTGAACAACGGATTCCACGCTCCGCCGCCCACCCGTTCCTTGGCAAAGATCTTCGGCGACATATCGAAATACATCGCCTTGGCCTCGGCCACCGACCACCCCAGGGACAACCCGGTCGCCAACACGGCGCCGGTCGAGGTACCGCCGATCAGGTCGAAATAGTCCGACAGCCGGAAGTCCGGATCGCCGCCGTGTTGCTCACGCAGTACCGCCTCGATCCGCTCCAGGAACGCCACCTCGATCACGCCGAGCACGCCGCCGCCATCCAGCGACAGGATGCGCTTGGGGCCGGGGCCGTACAGATGCTGCTCCAGCGTCAGGCGCGGGGTGGCGGGCGAGAGCGTTGGGCTGGGCATTTGCTGCTCCTGACAGGTTGGCGGCCAAGCTTGCAATGCCGCCTGTTATGGCAGAAACAGTCATTTGGCGACACCGGGCATTAACGAATTGTTAACTCGGCGCAGACAGGGTTCGGCGACCATCTCGAACCATGGCCCGCCGCTGATGCCTGCGCTGATTTTTGCCCTCTCTTTGCCTGAGCTTGCCGCCATCGGGCTGGCCGGTGGCGTGCCGCTGGCACTGGCTGTGCTGTGCTGGCCGCTGCTGCGCAGCAACGCCTCGACAACCGGCCGCCGGCGACGGCAAGACGACAACGCCATGCCTACGCAAGAGGCGTTGCTGGGCCTCGCCGGCCAGTGGTCGATTCATGCGCACAAGCTGGCGGCCGGTATTGACCGGCAAAGTTCGGCCATCGGCCTGCATCGTCAGGCGGCGACACAGCTCGGCGCGCTCGACTATGAGATCGACCGGCTTTGGCGCGAGACCCGCGCAGTCAAATTGGATCGGGCTGCAGCTTCGTTGCCGATGCGGCCGAGCGCGTTAGAACGCACACGACAACCGAGCGCGCCGACAACCGCACGACATCAGGGCGCGACGCCCGCAGTGCAGCGTCCGGCGTTTGCGTCGTAGCCAGCACGATAGCCCAAGCGGACCCCGGCCGCGCGGGCGACAAGGTCACATCGAGCGCCGTATAGGTTCGGTTGAACCACAAACAAATCGGCTCGTCCGGCTCGCCAGCCAAAACAGGTTCCTGCAGCAGCAGGCCAAGCACATCGGCGCCGCCCCAATCGGCATCGGCCAGCGGCACGCCGTCGCGCCGCAGCCAGAGAGCGTCCGGCGGCTGACCTTCAGAACACGGACGGCCGGTCAGATAGCGATCGGACCCGAACGCTGGGTAGCGCTTGCGCAGCCAGCTCAGCCGCCCAGCCAAGGCAATCAGCGCGTCGTCGGCGTACACCCAATCGAGCCAGGTGATGGCATTGTCCTGCGCATAGGCATTGTTGTTGCCGCCTTGGGTGCGGCCGAACTCGTCGCCGGCGGTCAGCATGGGTGTGCCGCGCGAGAGCAGCAGCGTGGCCAGCATGGCGCGAATATCGCGGGCGCGGTCAGCACGAATGGCGGGATCGGACGTGGGCCCCTCGACGCTGCAATTCCAGGAGAGGTTTTCCGAGGTGCCGTCGCGGTTGGATTCGCCGTTAGCCTGGTTGTGTTTGCCGGCATAGGCCGTGAGGTCGGCGAGCGGGAATCCGTCATGGGCGGCGATGAAGTTGATGCTGCTGGAGGGCGGCCGGTGGCTGTCGGCAAAGACGTCGGACGAGCCGGTCAGGCGCGTGGCGAAGGCACTGGCGGCGCCCGCATCGCCGCGCCAGAAGCGGCGCACGTCGTCGCGATAGCGGTCGTTCCACTCGGCAAATGGGCTGGGGAACTGACCCAGCTGATAACCTCCGGGGCCGACATCCCAGGGTTCGGCAATCAGCGTCAGCGCGGACAATTCCGGATCCTGGCGCAGCGCCGTGAGCAGTGGCGCTTCGGGTAAGAAACCGGCCGCTGTGCGCCCCATGATCGGGGCGAGATCGAAGCGGAAACCGTCAAAACCGAGCCGCGCCCAGTGCCGCAGCGCGTCCATTGCCAATTGAACCACCGGCGCGCGATCCAGCGCCAAGGTGTTGCCGCAGCCGGTGTCGTTGATCATGCGGCCCGGATCGTCCGTTGCGTGACGGTAATAGGTCGCGCTGTCGAGCCCGCGCAAGCTGAGGCTCGGTCCGGCATCGTCGCCCTCGCCGGTATGGTTGAGCACGACATCGAGCAGCACCCGGATATTGGCGGCGTGCAGGGTTCTGATGGTGTCGGCGATCTCGCGCATGCCGCCGGGAGCCAGGCGCGGGTCGGGCGCCAGGAACGTCACCGGGTTGTAGCCCCAGGCATTGCTGAGCCCGAGCGGGCCGAGATGGCGCTCGTCGATCCAGGCGGCCAACGGCATCAGCTCGATGGTATCGGCGCCGATGCGTTTCAGATGCTCGAGGATGGCGGGCGCGGCCAGGGCAGCAACAGTGCCGCGTTGATGTTCCGGCACCGCCGGATGCAGCTTGGTGAAGGCCTTGACGTGCAGCTCGTAGATGAAGCCAGGGCGCGCAGGCGGCAGATCGGTCGCCGAGGCGATTTGTGAACGGACGATTGCCTTTGGCACCAGCGCGGCGGTGTCGTGCGCGGTCGTGCGCGGCAATGCCAGATCGGGATGGTAGGTGAACGGCCGGTCCAGCTCCAGCGCATACGGATCGACCAGCAGTCGCGCGGGATCGAAACGGTGGCCGGCTTCGGGCTGCCACGGCCCGTCGGCACGCAGACCGTAACGCGCGCCTTCGCCGACGCCGGCGATGAAGGCATGATGCACATCGCCGCTGCGGGCGGTAAGATCGAGCTGCGCGGTCTCGATCTGTCCCGAGGCATCGAATAGGCACAAGACAATGCGCGTGGCATGGCGCGAAGCAACAGCAACGTTGATGCCGCCAGGCATCAGGGTTACGCCGAGCGGCTTGGGGGTGCCTGCGGAAGTCCTGAGTTTGGTGTCTGTCATAAGAATCAGCCGCTCACTTCCTTGTCCCAATGGGAGAAGGAAAAGCAGCCCTGCGATTGATCGTTTTTCATCACGTAACAACAGTCGGCGCGCTTCGCCCCGTCCGAGCCTCGATCTCGGCCAAGCCGCGGGCAGCTCCAATCAGATCGGCCAGCACCACCTGGGTGTCTAGATCCTGCTGCTCGACGCGTGGCTGGTAGCGCTCGATGTAGAGCCGCAAGGTCGCGCCCGCCGTGCCGGTGCCCGACAGGCGGTAGACGATGCGTGCGCCATCCTCGAACAGCAGCCGCAGCCCCTGGCCGGTGGTGGTCGAGCCATCGACCGGGTCGTGATAGGAAAAATCATCGGCGTTGGCGATGATCCCGCCGGCAGCGGAGGAGCCCTTCAGCTTGGGCAGCTTCGCCCTCAGATCGGCCATCAGCTTGGTCGCGGCCTCGGCGTCCACCTCTTCATAGTCGTGGCGGGTGTAATAGTTGCGGCCGAACTCGCGCCAGTGCTCCTTGACGATCAGGTCAACGCGCTTGCGCCGCTTGGCCAGGATGTTCAGCCACAGCAACACCGCCCAGACGCCGTCCTTTTCACGCACATGATTGGAGCCGGTGCCCGCGCTCTCCTCGCCGCAAATCGTCGCGAGGCCCGCATCCAGCAGATTGCCGAAGAATTTCCAGCCGGTCGGGGTTTCGTAGCACTTGATGCCGAGCTTGGCGGCGACGCGGTCGGCGGCGGCGCTGGTCGGCATCGAGCGGGCGATACCGGCGAGCCCCTTGGCGTAGGCTGGGGCGTGGTGGGCGTTGGCGGCCAGAATGGCGAGGGAGTCCGATGGCGTGACGAAGCGGCCGCGGCCGATGATGAGATTGCGGTCGCCATCGCCGTCCGAGGCCGCGCCGAAATCGGGCGCGGAGGCTGACATCATCAGGTCGTAAAGTTCCTTGGCGTGGACCAGATTGGGATCGGGGTGGTGGCCGCCGAAATCGGGCAGCGGGATCGCGTTCACCACGGTGCCGGCTGGCGCGCCTAGCATGCCTTCCAGGATCGCCGTGGCATAGGGTCCGGTGATGGCGTGCATGGCATCGAAGCGCATGCGGAAGCCGGACTTGAACAGCGCTGCGATGGCATCGAAATCGAACAGAGTCTGCATCAGCGCGGCATAATCCGTCACCGGATCGATCACCTCCAGCGTCATGCCGCCGATTTGGCTGACGCCAACCTGGTCGAGATCGATCGCGCCGCTCTCGACGATCTTGTAACTGCTGATGGTTTTGGTCCGCTGATAGATCGCATCGGTGACGCGCTCGGATGCGGGGCCGCCATTGCCGGCATTGTATTTGATGCCGAAATCGCCATCCGGGCCGCCGGGATTGTGGCTGGCCGACAGCACGATGCCGCCCAGCGCCTCATGCTTGCGGATCAGGTTGGAGGCCGCCGGTGTCGACATCAGCGCAGCCTTGCCAATCAGCACACGGCCGATGCCGTTGGCCGCCGCCATGCGCACGACCTTTTCGGCCACCTCGCGGTTCAGATAGCGGCCGTCGCCGCCGACCACCAGCGTCTTGCCGGCGATTCCATGCAACGCATCGAAGGTCGACTGGATGAAGTTCTCGGCATAGTGCGGCGCGGCAAATTCCGGCACCTTCTTGCGCAGGCCCGAGGTGCCCGGCTTCTGGCCGGCAATCGGCGTGGTCGGATGGGTTGTGACTGTCTTCGGGGCGTCTGGCGTGCTCACGGCGGGAACTTTCTGCTGGCCGGTCAGGCGCCGGTAGATATCGGCGTACTGCGTGGCGCTGCGATTCCAGGTGACATCCGTGCGCATACCGCTCTTTTGCAGTGCCGACCAGGCCGCCGGGTTGGAATAAAGCCGCAAGGTGCGCTCATGCGCGCCCAACAGTCCGGCACGATCGACGCCGCCGAACAGCAGGCCGGTGGCAACGCCTGCTGCCCGCGCCGCATCATTGGCATCGATCACGGTATCGGCCAGCCCGCCGACGCGCGAGACCACCGGCACGCAGCCATAGCGCAACCCATAGAGTTGCGTGAGGCCGCAGGGCTCGAAACGCGACGGCACCAGGATGGCATCGGCGCCTGCCTGCAGCAGGTGCGAAAGCCCCTCGTCATAGCCGATGATGACGCCGACCCGGCCCTTGAAGCGCTCCGCTGCCGCGCGGAAGGCCGCCTCGATGAGCGGATCGCCCGAGCCGAGCAGCGCCAGCCGCGCGCCGCTTTCGACCATGGCCGGCAACGCTTCAGCCAGCACGTCCATACCCTTTTGCAGCGTCAGCCGGCTGACCACCGTGTAGATCAGGCCTTCGCCCGGATCGAGACCGAAGCGCGCCTCGACCGCGCGCTTGTTGGCGCCCCGCGAGGCGAGCGTGCCGGCGTCATAGCGGGCAGCAAGGGCAGTGTCGCTGCTTGGATTCCAAACTTCGGTATCGATGCCGTTGACGATGCCGGTGAGCACTCCGCGGCGGTGCCGCAACAGCGCATCCAGCCCCATGCCGCCGGCGCTGGTACAGATCTCCTCGGCGTAAGTCGGGCTCACCGTGGTGATGGCGTCGGCGCATTGCAGGCCGGCCTTAAGATACCCCACGCCGCCGAAATATTCCACGCCATCATAGGTAAAGGCGCGCTCGGGCATGCCCAGCGCGGCGAACACCTGGTAGGGAAACCAGCCCTGGAAAGCGAGATTATGCACGGTAAGCACGGACTTGGCGCCGGGCCGGTCGCCGAAGGCGAGATAGGCCGGTGCCAGCGCCGCCTGCCAATCATGCGCGTGCACTACATCCGGGACCAGCCCCGGCAGCAGGCCACGGCCAAGTTCGCCGGCGACGCGGGCCAAGGCCCCGAAGCGGGCAGCATTGTCGGGCCAGTCCTGGCCATCGGGTCCGGTATAGGGGTTGCCCGGACGATCGTAGAGATGCGGGGCATCGAGAACCAGCAGGTTCAGTCCTTTGCCCTTGCCGTACAGCAGCTTGGCCGGAGCGCCGAACAAATGGTCGAAACTGCTGACCAGATCGGCCTGGTCCAGCGCCGCCATGACCGCGGGGTAACCGGGCACCAGGGTTGTCACGCCAATGCCTTTGGACGCCAATGCCGTTGGCAGCGCGCCCACGACATCGGCAAGACCGCCGGTCTTGATCAGCGGGTAAACCTCAGAGGCAACGGAGAGAACTGTCAACTGAGGTTTCATGCCAGTGCTCTCAAGCTGCCTCGGCGGGTGTCTTTGGTGGTGGCGTGCGCTCGGTCGCCGCCTTCAGTGCTGCCAGCACCTGAGCCAGCGACTCGGCAAATGGCGCCTGCGGAGCACCGAAGTTTCCGTAGGGCGCGCTAGCCATAGCCTGCGAACTGGCAAACGGCGGCTCGACGTAGGGCTCGATGTCTGGCAGCACCCAGGGCTCGATCGGCACCCGCAGTGCGGCGACCGCCATCGAGATGCTCTCGGCAAACGGCGTCGTCGTGGCTGGCTCGACCAATTGCGCGCTCGGTCCGCCCGCTGACGGGTTCGGACGCTTGGCTGGTGGCTCGTCCGGCCCGGTCGGCGGCGGGCCCACCGGCACTGGCCGTGGCTCGCGCTCATAACGATCGATCATATCCTGGGTAATCAGACAGATGCCGTTCTCGGTGCGCCGCCAGCGCTTGGCGTCCAGCACCGGATCCTCGCCGACCACCAGGCCTTCGGGAATGACCACGCCGCGATCGATGACGACGCGTTTGAGCGAGGCACTGCGGCCGATATCGGCATAGGGCAGCACGACGGCCTCATCCATCCGTGAGAACGAATTGATCCGCACGCCGGTGAAGAGCAGCGAGCGGTAAACCGACGCCCCCGAGACGACGCATCCGCCCGACACCAGCGACGACACCGCCGAGCCGCGCCGGTTGTCCTCGTCATGCACGAATTTGGCTGGCGGTGTGATCGCCGAATAGGTCCAGATCGGCCAGTTGTGATCGTAAAGGTCAAGCTGGGGAACGGTCTCGCACAGGTCCATATTGGCGGCCCAATAGGAATCGACGGTGCCGACGTCGCGCCAATAGGCCTCCCCCTCGGCCTCCGAGCGCACGCAGGATCGGCTGAAGCGGTGGGCGTAGGCTTTGCCGTTGGCAACGATATGGGGAATCATATCCTTGCCGAAATCGTGGCTGGACGACGGATCGGCGGCGTCGCGAATGAGCTGGCCAAAAAGGAATTTGGTCTCGAAGACATAGATACCCATCGAGGCCAGCGCCATGTCCGGATTGCCCGGAATGCCCGGCGGGTCCTTGGGCTTTTCGAGGAAGGATACGATCTTATCCTTGCCGTCGACATGCATGACGCCAAAGCCCGTTGCTTCCATGCGCGGCACTTCCAGGCAGCCGATCGTGATATCGGCGCCCATTTCCACATGCTGCTGCAACATGTGCTCGTAGTCCATCTTGTAGACGTGGTCGCCGGCAAGAATGACAATATGCTTGGGTGCATAGGCCTCGATGATGTCGATGTTCTGGTACACCGCATCGGCGGTGCCCAGATACCAGCCGGTCTCCGAGACCCGCTGGCTGGCGGGCAGAATATCGAACCCTTCGTTGCGCTCGGGACGCAGGAAGTTCCAGCCATTGTTGAGATGGCGGATCAGGCTGTGGGCTTTGTATTGCGTGGCAACGCCGATGCGGCGGATGCCGGAATTGAGGGCATTCGACAGTGCAAAATCGATGATGCGCGACTTACCGCCGAAGAACACTGCGGGCTTGGCCCGCTTGTCAGTCAGCTCCATCAAGCGGCTGCCGCGCCCTCCAGCCAGCACATAGGCCATGGCATCACGGGCGAGTGGTCCAGCGCGCCGGCCGGAGGTCTGCGGACTCTCGGACATCGTCTTCACTCCAATTCCCCGCTCTGCGACGGGTGTGATGCTCAGTTGGACGCGACTCTCAGCGACCGGCATACTCTAAGAACAACGTGGCCATCGGTGGCAACGATATTTCGGCACTTGCCGGCTGTCCGTGTGAAGAAACTTGGGTTGCATACACCTCACCAAGATTGCCGCGCCCGGAACCGCCATAGTGGGGCGCATCGCTGTTCAGCCGTTCGTGCCAACGGCCGGCCAGCGGCAGCGGCACGCAGTAGCGATCGCGCGGCACCGGCGTGAAGTTGCAAATGACAGCAATCGGCGGACCACCCGAGCCATCCTTGCGCAGCCAGGCAAAGACTGAGTTCGCCGCATCGTCGGCGATCAGCCATTGGAAGCCTTCGGGCTCGCAATCGCGGGCATGCAGGGCAGGATGATCGCGGTAGAGACGGTTGAGATCACCGATCAGGTTCTTCACCCCGGCATGGGAGGGCGCGTTGAGAAGGTGCCAGTCGAGCCCGGCGTCGGCCTTCCACTCGTCGCGTTGCGCGAATTCCTGCCCCATGAAGAGCAACTTCTTGCCGGGATAGCCCCACATGAAGGCGTAGTAGGCCCGCAGCCCAGCGAATTTCTGCCAGTCGTCGCCGGCCATTTTCGAGAGCAGCGAGCCTTTGCCGTGCACCACTTCGTCATGCGACAGCGGCAGTACGAAATTCTCCGAAAACGCATAGAGCAAGCCGAAGGTCAGCTCGTGATGGTGGTGGCGGCGGTGCACGGGATCACGTTTGAAATACTCCAGCGTGTCATGCATGAAGCCCATGTTCCACTTGAAGCCGAAGCCCAGGCCGCCTGCGTATGCGGGTTGAGAAACCCCTGGAAATGCTGTGGATTCCTCGGCGATGGTGACAATGCCGGGATGCTGGCCATAGGCCACTTCGTTCATGCGGCGCAGGAAGGCGATAGCTTCGAGATTCTCGTTGCCACCGTGCTCGTTGGCGATCCACTCGCCTTCCTTGCGCGAATAGTCGAGATAAAGCATAGAGGCGACCGCATCCACGCGCAGGCCATCGATGTGGTAGCGCTCCAGCCAGAAATTGGCGTTGTTGACCAGGAACGCCGCCACTTCCTTGCGACCGAAATTGTAGATGGCCGTATTCCAGTCGGGATGGAAACCTTTCTTGGGATCGGCATGCTCGTAGAGCGCCGTGCCATCGAAATGATCGAGACCGTGCGCGTCGGTCGGGAAATGCGCAGGCACCCAGTCGAGGATGATGGCGAGACCGGCGGCGTGCGCCCGATCGACAAAGCGCGCGAACCCGGCCGGGTCGCCAAAGCGGGCGCTCGGCGCGTAAAGCCCGGTCGGCTGATAGCCCCAGGATGGATCATACGGGTGCTCAGAGACCGGCAGCAGTTCCAGATGCGTGAAGCTAAGATCGGTGGCATACGGAATGAGTTGGTCGGCCAGTTCGTCGTAAGTCAGGAACCCGCCATCGGCATGCCGCCGCCAGGAGCCCAGATGCACCTCCATGGTGGTCATCGGCACGCGGCGCGGATCGCGTTTGGCGCGCGCCTCGAGATAGCCGGCATCGTTCCAGGCAAAGCCATCGGTCCGCGCCACGATCGAGGCGGTCTTGGGCCGCAACTCGGCAGCAAAGCCGAACGGATCGGCCTTCTGCGGCAGCAGTTTGCCATCGGCGGCGATGATCTCAAACTTGTAGATGGTGCCGACCGGCAGCTCGGGAATGAAAATCTCGTGCAGGCCAGACCCCATGCGCTTGCGCATGACATGGCGGCGGCCGTCCCAGATATTAAAATCGCCGACCACCGAGACGCGCCGCGCATTGGGCGCCCACAGAGCGAAATGCACCCCAGTGGCGCCTTCGTGGTCGATGATGTGTGCGCCAAGCCGGTCGTAGAGGCGCAAGTGCGTACCCTCGGCGCCGTAGTAGTCGTCGAGCGGGCCGAGTACGGGACCAAAGCCATAGGGGTCGATCACGCTCCAGGTGGCGCTGTCGTTGGCGGCCAGCAGCCGCAACGGCTGGCGCTTCGTGACCGCCACCGGGGCTTCGAAATAACCCGCATCGTGGCGGCAGGTCAGCGCGCCGAGGCTCTTGCCGGACAGCGTCTCGGCGCGCAAGGTCGCCGCTCCCGGCACGAACGCACGGACCACGAACGATCCGCCCACGTCGTGCACGCCCAGCACCCCGAACGGGTCGCCATGCGTTCCCGCAACGATCGAGGTAACCTCCTCGTCGCTGATGCTACCGCGCGGCAATGTCATGAGATGATCCTATCAGCTCGCCGGAACGTTCCAGATGTCCCTGGCATATTCGCGCACCGCGCGGTCGGAAGAAAACCAACCCATGCCAGCTGTGTTGTTGATGGCAACACGCCCCCAACGTGCCTTGTCGGCCCAGATCGCATCGACCTTGCGCTGGCCGGCCTCATAGGCGTCGAAGTCGGCCGTGACCATGAACCAGTCATGCGCGTAAAGATTTTCGATCAGACCACGATAACGGTCGCGGTCGCCACCTGAAAAGGCGCCCGCGCCAATGGCATCCAGGGCACCTTTGAGCTTAGCCGAGCGCTCGATCTGGCCGCGCGGATCATGCCCCGCCAGCCGTTGCGCCGCCACCTCGGCCGCCGTAAGGCCAAAAATGACAATGTTGTCGAGGCCAACATGCTCGCTGATCTCGACATTGGCGCCGTCCAGCGTGCCGATGGTAATGGCTCCGTTCAGCGCGAACTTCATGTTGCCGGTACCTGAAGCTTCCATGCCCGCGGTCGAAATCTGCTCGGATAAATCCGCAGCCGGAATGATCACTTCGGCAAGACTGACATTGTAGTTAGGAATGAACACCACTCTCAGCTTGCCGCGCAAGCTGGCATCGGCATTGACGGTTGCGGCGACATCGTTGATGAGGTGAATGATGCGCTTGGCCATGAAGTAGCTCGGCGCCGCCTTGCCGGCGAAGATCCGGACCCGCGGCGCCCAGTCGGCCGTGAGATTGGCCTTGATCGCCTGATAATGCGCAACCGTTTCCAGGATGTTCATCAGCTGGCGCTTGTATTCGTGAATGCGCTTGATCTGCACATCGAACAGCGCCGCTGGATCGAGCGTGATGTCGAGCCGGTTGCGGACCAGATCGGCAAGCCGCAGCTTGTTTGCTCGCTTGACCGCGGCAAAGCGGGCCCGGAAGCCAGCATCGTCGGCAAAGCCGCGCAGCTTCTTCAGCTCGTCGGCGTCGTCCAGCACCTTGTCGCCGATGGTTTCGCGGATCAGCGCGGTCAGGCCCGGATTGACCTCTTGAAGCCAGCGCCGCGGCGTCACGCCATTGGTCTTGTTGATGATCTTGCCGGGATACAGCCGGTCCATGTCACGAAACACCGAGGCCTTCATCAGATCGGTATGCAGCTGCGAAACGCCGTTCACTTTGCGCGAACCGGCAAAGGCGAGATTGCCCATCCGAACCCGCCATTCGCCATGCCGGTCGACCAGCGCCACGGCAGCTTTGAACGCATTGTCGCCACTGGCACGCGCCTCGACATCGGCAGCCACCAACTCGTCGATGGCATAGATGATCTGCATGTGCCGCGGCAGCAGCGACTGCATGAGGTGAACGGACCAGCTCTCGTGTGCCTCGGGCAGCAGCGTGTGGTTGGTGTAGTTGATGGTGTTGCGCGTGATGGTCCAGGCCTCGGCCTGGGTAAGGCCGTGCACATCCATCAGCAACCGCATCAGTTCGGCGACGGCGATGGCGGGATGGGTATCGTTGAGCTGGATGGCGGCCTTGTCGGCGAGGTTGCGAACATCCTTGAAGCGGCTGACATGCCGCGCGATCAGATCCTGCAGCGAGGCGGCGGTGAAGAAATACTCCTGCCGCAGCCGCAGTTCCTGACCGGCCGGGGTCGAATCCGACGGGTACAGCACCTGGTTGATACTCTCGGCCCGTGCCTTGTCGTAAAGTGCGCCGATATGATCGCCGCCATTGAACTGATCGAGCCGCAGTGGCTTGATTGCCCGCGCACTCCACAGCCGCAGTGTATTGACCCGCTTGCCGCGCCAGCCGACCACCGGCACGTCATAGGCCTGTGCTTCAACGATCTCGACTGGCCGCCAGACCGGGTCTGAATGGCCCGCCGGTGCGCCCGCCGCCTCGAGCGAGCCGCCGAAGCCGATCTCGAAACAGGTGCCACGCCGTTCGATCTCCCACGGATTGCCGCCCTTCAGCCAGTCATCGGGCTCTTCAACCTGGCTGCCCTCGTGGATGCCCTGCCGGAACAGGCCGTTGTCGTAGCGGATACCATAGCCATAGGCCGGGATGCCAAGACTGGCCATGCTCTCCATGTAGCAGGCCGCCAACCGCCCAAGGCCACCATTGCCCAAGGCCGGATCGGCCTCCAGCTCGGCGAGCGCAGGCAGATCGCCGGCTGCTCCCAGCTTGGTCAGAGCCTCTTCAAGCGTCCGGGTGAGACCTAGATTGCTCGCCGCATCGCGCAGTAGGCGGCCAATCAGGAACTCGGCCGACAGGTAGCAGACCTGCTTGGCGCCATCGCGCTCGCTCTTGCGCTGCGCCTCCAGCCAACGGTCCAGCACCTGGTCGCGCACGGCCAGGCTGACCGCTGCCAGCCAATCGCGCCGCTGCGCCAGCTGGGGTTCGACGCCGAGCACATGAGTGAGCTTGTCGAGAATGACCGAGCCCAGCGCATCAGCCTGCGACGCGGCCTCTGGGTGCTCGCCGCGCGCCAGCCGTCCGGTTGCGTCCACAACAGCTGCCAAGCCTGACAATCTCGTCCGTATCCGGTCGCTCAATGGCATGTGCTCGATTGCCTCCTTTGTTAAAAAGCGAATCAGCCGCTGAACTAGCGGCCTTTCTGATCTATTGACTTAGCCGGGCGAAGGTTGGTTGCAAAGCCCCGACATATCAAGGTTGTTGAGTAACAGTTGCGCTGTGGCTCCGCGCGGCCGCGACTTGCGGTGAGCGCCAGTCCGCCAAAGCATCCTCGACCGAGCTGGCATAAAGCACATGCGGCTGGGTCAGCCCGGCCTGCAACAGCGTGCGACGGACAGAGAGCCGCGCCCCGGTGAAATAAACGCACGTGCCGGCATTCTGCAACTTGCGCGCAAACCCCTCCAGGGTGCGAGCTGCCGTGCTGTCGACCAGTGGCACGGCGGAAAAGTCGAGCACGAACACTTTCGGACGTTCGCCTATTTGATCAAGGACCGCACCGACGCCTTCGGTGGCGCCGAAAAAGAAGGCGCCCGTCATGCGGTAGACGATGGCATCGCCATTGAGAGCCTTGGGATCATATTCGGTACGATTCGCCCCAATCCCATCGGCCTCGTCATCGGCCATGAGGTGCCCACCGCCGGCCACCTCGACGGCCTCGGCCATGCGATGCAGGAACACGAAGGCGCCCATGGTCACGCCGGTGGCGATTGCCGTTGTCAGATCGACAAAAATGGTCAACAGGAAGGTCGCAAGCAGCACGGCGGCATCGCCCCAGGAGGCGCGCAGCAGATTGGCGAACTCGGCTTTCTCGGCCATGTTCCAGGCGACTGCTGCCAGCACGGCACCGAGGCAGGCGAGCGGGATAAAGCCGGCCAAGGGCGCGGCGACCAGCATGAAGGCCAACAGATAGGCCGCGTGCAGCATACCCGAGACCGGGCCGTGCGCGCCCGACCGAACATTGGTGGCGGTGCGTGCTATGGTGCCGGTGACGCACATGCCGCCGAACATAACCGCGGCGATGTTGGCGACGCCTTGCGCCACCAATTCGCAATTGGAGCGATGCTTGCGCCCGCTCATGCCATCGGCGACCACCGCCGACAGCAGCGATTCGATGGCGCCGAGCAGGGCGATCGACAAGGCATCGGGCAGCGCCGCGCGCAGTTTCACGAGCGTGATGACCGGAAACGCTGGCGCCGGCAGTGTCCGTGGCACGCCGCCGAAGCGCGACGCGATGGTCGCGACGTCGAGATGCAACAGCGCCGTCAGCAGCGCCGTGACGACCACGGCAATCAACAACCCAGGCCATTTCGGCCGATAGTGGCGCACGCCGAGAATAATGCCGAGCGCCAGCAGCGATAGCGCGACGGTCACCGGTTTGATGCTGCTGAGACTTTGCCCGATCGCAGCAATCTTGGGCAGCAGGGCCGCTGGCTCGCGGGCGATGTCGAGCCCGAGCAAGTCTTTGACTTGGGATGCAAAAATAATGACTGCGATGCCGGCCGTGAAGCCGACCGTGACCGGGAACGGGATGTATTTGATGTAAGTGCCGAGCCGCGCAAAACCAACCGCCAGCATGATGAGGCCCGCCAGCATGGTGGCGATCACCAGCCCCTCATATCCATTGCGCTCGACGATGGCTGCGATCAGGACGATGAAAGCACCAGCGGGCCCGCCCACCTGGAAGCGGCTGCCGCCCAGTGCCGAAACGAGAAAGCCACCGACAATAGCGGTGTAGAGCCCACGATCCGGCGACAGGCCCGAGGCGATAGCGATCGCCATCGACAACGGCAGCGCCACGATGGCTACGGTCAGCCCGGCGATGGCATCGGCTTGGAACCCGCTCCAACCGTAACCTTCGCGTAATACGGTGACGAGTTTGGGCGTGAAAAGCTCGGCGAAGGTTGGCTCGTGCCGCTTCAGCGCTCCTGATGTGGGCACCCCCATGGCGTCGCATCCCCCTGTCGCCATGCTGGCGTGCGGGCGTAACGCTACTTGCCTGCGCGCGCCCGGCGCAAGGCAATCTTGACCAGTGCAACCGCCAAACCGGCAAACAGCGCCAAGCCAGCGCCGAAACCAAGCATTGGCACCTTCCAGCAGCACCGCCAGGTTACTGTCACATTGTCAGTAAAGCAGCCGGATTATCATGAACTGAATCGGCCAGAACTGAATCGGCCAGTGATCCAGACCGCCATCGCACGGATCGCCGTGCCGTGGGCTATTTCAACAAGTTGGCTGCGGTCTGTGGACGCGCCGGCAGCAAGCGCCTGAGATAGGTGCGTGCCGCATCGGACAGCTGAGTCGGGTCCTCGGCCAGGAATGCGCGTGGCAACAGCCGGGTCTTGCCCGCCACGAGTCCCAGGTCGACGCGCACCGGGCGGCAAACCTCGCCGTCGAAATGCAACGCCACCGATCCGCCGCCCGCCTCGCACACCGCAACGGCGTGGACACCGGCGGCGAAAGCTTCGCGCTGATCCAGCTCGCTGATCGCGCCGATGAAACCGCGCGGCAGATAGCCGAAGGTATCGACCCGCGCGCGTTTACCGGGGAACCAATCCTGCAACCGGGCCTGCAGCGCGAGGCCGAGATCACCACCCGACAATCGCGTATTGCCGTGCGCATCCACTTCCAGCCGGTCACGCGCGATCAGGCTTTCGGCCAACGGCCGGCCCGCCTCGTCGCCAACACCCTCCGAAATGGCGACCACGCAGCGGCCATGCGTGGCGAACATGCGCGCGATATCATCCTTGAGCCGGTCGACCGAGAAGGCGATCTCGGGCACATAGATGAGGTGCGGCGCCTCGCCCAGCTCGCGCTGCCAGCCGGCGGCGGCGGCAGTGAGAAAACCCGCATGCCGTCCCATCACGATGCCGACATAGATCCCGGGCAGGGCGCGGAAATCGAGATCGATGCTGGCAAAGGCTGCCGCGACGAACATTGCCGCCGAGATGAAGCCAGGCGTGTGATCGTTCTCGGCGAGATCGTTGTCGATAGTCTTGGGAGCGTGCGCAAACACCATGTCGCCAGCGGCGGCATCGCGCAGGATCTGCTGGGTGCCCGCGGTGTCGTTGCCGCCGATATAGATGAAGCCGGTGGCCCGCGCCTGGCGCAAGCCGGCCAACACCTCGCTGCAATAGACTGCATCCGGCTTATCGCGCGTGCTTCCCAGCGCCGCGCCGGGCGTCGCAGCGATGCGCATCAGTTCGGCCTCGGGCATAGCCGTCAGATCGGCAAAATCGCCCTTGCGGATGCCGCGCACGCCATGCCGCGCGCCTAGCACTGCACAGTCGGGGAAGCGCCGTCGCGCCTCCAGCACGGCGCCAACCAGCGTCTGATTGATGACCGCTGTCGGACCGCCACCCTGGGCAATGACGAACACTCTACTCATGGTTTCGGGACCTCGTTAGGCGCGCGGCTGGCCAACGGCGAACTGCTGCCGCAGGAATCGCGCACGATCAGCGGCGCCTCCATGATGATGCGGACCGGGGCACCCTGGCGACGCTTTGTGATCCGATCGAACAGCAGGCTAACAGCTTCGCGGCCGATGGCGTAGCTCGGTTGCGATAGCACCGTCAAACGCGGGCGAAAGGCGGTTGCCCAAGGGAAATCGTCAAATCCGACCAGGGCGATATCCTTCGGGCAGTCGAACCCGGCTTCGGTGATCGCCTGCATGACGCCGAGGGTCATGAAGTTGTTGGTGCAGAACACCGCATCGGGCCGCGGCTTGGCGCTCATCAGCTGCCGTCCGACTGCGTGCGCCTGCTCGATGGTCGAAGCGCTGTCCAGCTCCAGTGCGCTGTCATAGGCAATGCCGGCGGCGCTGAGTGCCTCATGATAGCCCGCGATACGCTCAAGGATCGAGTCGGCATCCAGGCGCGCCTTCATCAAGGCAATGCGCCGATGGCCAAGTTTGATCAGATGACTGACGGCTTTTCGAGCGGCCACGCGATTGTTGACACCGACACCATCGGCGCCGACATCGTCCAGGATACGATCGACAAACACCAGCGGCAAGCCTGCGGCGAGTATCTTGCGAAACTCCTCATGATTGCCGCCGGCCGGCGCGATGATCAGGCCGTCGACCCGCTTTTCCAACAGCACGTTCAGGTACAGTAACTCTTTTGCGGCATTTTCCTCCGTGTTGCACAGAATGAAGTTGTGATCGTCCTGTCGGCCATGGATGGCATCCTCGATGCCGCGCACCAGATCGGAGAAATACGGATTGGTGATGTCGGAGATCATCACGCCAATAGTGCCGGTCTTGTTGCGGCGCAGGCTGCGGGCGATGCCGTCGCGGCGGTAGTTCAACTCGGCGACGGCGGCGAGCACTTTCTTGCGCGTCTCAGGCGACACGAACCGAGAGTCATTGATGACATGTGAGACGGTCGCTACCGAAACACCAGCAGCCCGGGCGACGTCGTGTATGTTGGCCATGAAAAGTCTTTTGTGCTTGCAGAGTTTGATCCCAAAACTCTGAAGGTGCGCCGTGGGGCCTCTGCTTAGCAGCGCCAGCCATCGACCCGCAAGGCAATGACGCCCGCTGCACCACGTTTCTTCGTGCCATCTTAGCCAAGCGGGGACGCACCGCAGTGCCGCTGAACTTTCGATGCAGCGGGAAATGTCAGATTTGACTTGCCATCGAATTTCTGCATAAAAACGTTTACGTAAGGCTTTTCGCCAACAACCGCTCCGGGCCAACGATGAAGGGTGACTCGGGGCGGGACGACAAGGGCAGGCCAGATGTCTGCAACGACGACAGCATTTCCACTACTGTTCAGCCCCCTGCAGATCCGCAAGGTGGCCTTGCGCAATCGTTTTGTGTTCCAGCCGCATTTCACGGCGCTGGGCACCCTCGACGGTCTGCCGTCGGACGATCATGTCGCCTATCACGAGGAGCGCGCGCGGTGGGGTTGGCCTGATCGTGCTGGAAAGCATGGCCATCCATCCCACCGGTAAGATGTCGCGGCGTTTCATCAGCGCGTGGGACCCGGTGGTCGTTCCGGGCCTGCGCAAGATCGCCGATGCCGTGCACACCCATGGCGCAAAACTGTTTGGCCAGCTCACCCATGGTGGGCACACCTCGCTTGAGCATCACCCCCATATCATGTGGGCGCCGACTCAGATGCCCGAGCCATCCAGTCATTTCAACACCAAAGCCATGGATGACGACGATATCCGCGCTGTCATCGACGGCTTTGCGGCCAGCGCCCGCAACCTGTTGGACGCCGGGCTCGACGGAATCGAGATCAAGATCGCGCATGACGGCCTGTTGCGCTCGTTCGCCTCGGCGTATTTCAATCGGCGCACGGATCGCTACGGCTGCAGCTTCGAGAACCGCATGCGCCTGCCGATCGAGGTGATCGAAGCCATCAAGAGTGCGACCGGCCCCGACATCCCGCTCGGCGTGCGCATCTGCCTCGATGAGTTCACGCCGTTCGGCTATGACCTTGAATACGGATTGCAGATGGTCGCCGCGCTGGAAGCCACCGGGCTGGTCGATTATTTCAATTCCGACGCCGGATCCTTCTCCAGCTACTGGATGGAGATCCCACCCGCAGCGGTTGCCGCCGTAGAGTTCGAGCGGCTGAACAAGGCGCTGAAACGTCACACGAAATTGCCCGTGGTCGCGTTCGGGCGCATCACGCCGCCGTCGCGTGGCGAAGCCATGATCAAGGCCGGCAACGCCGACATGATCGGCCTGGCGCGTCAGCTGATCGCCGACCCCGATACGGTGAACAAGCTCAAATCCGGACGTGGCGACCTCATCCGCATCTGCATGGCTTGCAACGATGGCTGCACCCATCAAGTGGGTCAGGAAAAGGGCGTGCGCTGTATTCATAACCCCAGCGCCGGCCGCGAGCGCTTGCTGAACGAGCGACTGCTGAAACCGGCCGTGGTCAAGCGCAAGATAGCGGTTGTCGGCGGCGGTCCGGCCGGCCTCAAGGTGGCTGAGATCGCGGCGAAACGTGGCCACAAGGTGGTGTTGCTGGAGCGCGAGCGCACGCTCGGCGGCCAGGGGCGGCTTGCCGTCAATCAGCCCGAGCATGCCAATCTCGGCGAGGTCACGAGTTATCTGGAACTGGCCCTCGGCGAGCTTGCCGTCGAGGTTCGGCGCGGCGTCACGGCCACGCCCGAACTGTTGCGAGACCTCGGCTGTGATACCATTGTGCTGGCGACCGGTTCGGAGCCGAACCTGCCAGGCCATAAACCAACCGGCACCAGCCGCTCGCAGGCACTTGGCCGGCAGGTCCTGCCGTCGATCCCTGGCCTCGAATTGCCGCATGTCGTCTCGGCCGATCGTGTGCTTGCTGGCGAAGTGTCACCGTCCGGATGCATACTGCTCATCGACGACACCGGCCATTGGGAAGCGGCGGGCACGGCTGAATTCCTTGCCGATCGGGGCTGTTCCGTCACCGTCATCGCCAGTCACGGCGCGGTCGGCTCGGAGCTGGAGGGCGGCACACGCACGCTGTTCTATCGCCGCGCCGCCATCAAGGGCATCGGCATGCGCACCTCCACCATCGTCACCGAAATCCAAGCCAACCGCGTCCAGATCGCCCAGGTCTTTGCCTCCGGCGATGCCGAAGGCTGGGGCAAATATGTCCTGATCCCGGGCGACGAGGAATGGATCAACGGCATCGACTGGGTGGTACCGGTGATCGGCCGCCGCTCGCGCGAGGACCTGTTCCTGGAGTTGCGGGCTTCATCCGACTTCACCGGTGTCCGCATCGAACGGGTCGGCGACTGCGTCGCGCCGCGCCTGATCCAGAGCAACATTCTGGAAGCCTATCAGCTGGCTGAAATTCTGTAGGCACCATAACAATCGCGAGACGCTCGTGAAACTGTCAACATCCAGTCGATTTTGACGTAGCGGAATTGAGTTGGGCCAACCGAATGATGCCAGCCTCAATGCACGGCCGCAAACATGATCTTGTCCTCGATCGCGTCTTGCGGCGCAAATTCCTCCACAATGCGGCCCTGGCGGGCGACCAGGATGCGGTCGGAGAGATTGAGGATTTCAGGCAGATAGGACGAGATCACCACAATCGCCAGCCCCTCTTCGGCGAGGCTCTGGATCAGTTGGTGGATTTCTGCGATCGCGCCGACATCGACGCCACGCGTGGGTTCATCGAAGATCACCAGCCGCGGGCGCTGCACCAGGGACTTGGCGATCACCACCTTTTGCTGATTGCCGCCCGATAGCTCGATCACGCGTGCATCAGCATTCAGCGCGCGGATGTTGAGCTTGTCGCGCCAGGTCTGCGCGATCTCGACCATCTCCTTGCGGTTGACGATGCGTGGCCCGCGCGCCGCCAGCCGGCCGATATGGATGTTCTCGGCGATCGACATGCCCTCGAAGAAGCCTTCGATCTTGCGATCCTCGGTGACGTAGACGATGCCATCGAGCACGGCCTGCCTTGGCAAGAGATAGCTGATGGCGACGTCGTTCAGACGGATCTCGCCGCCATGGAAGAAATTGCGCTTGAGAATGCCGGCGACGATCTTGGCAGTCTCGGTCCGTCCCGATCCGATCAGGCCGAAGATGCCGGTGACTTCGCCGGTGTAGATTGTGAACGAGGTATTGCGTACCATCGAACCCATCGAAAGATTCTGTACGCTGAGCAGTTTTTCGGGCGGCGGCCGACTGGCGCGGTTCTTGCGGTCGTAGAGCTTGGTCGAGAGTGTGCGACCGACCATGGCGCGGATGATCTTGTCGCGATCGAACGCCGTCGCCTGATCGGTGATCACCAGCTCGCCGTCCCGCAGAACGGTGATGCGGTCGGCGAGGTTGAGCGCCTCTTCGATGGCGTGCGAGATGAAGATGATCGATACGCCGCTTGCTTTCAGGCGTTGCACCAACGCGAAGAAATGGCGCTTTTCTTCGGGCGTGAGCGAAGCGGTCGGCTCGTCGAATATGATCAGCCGCGCCTTCTGCAGCACCGCGCGCGCGATTTCCACCATCTGCTTTTGCGCCGCCCCGAGGCTGGCGACGACCGCCACCGGATCGACGTTGAAGTTGAGCGACTGCAGGAATTGCTGGGCAGCGATGTAGAGCCCACGCAGCCGGTTGAAGAACTGCTCATTGCCCAGATAGAGGTTCTGGCCAACCGTCATCGACGGGACCAGGCTGGTCTCCTGGAACACCATGGCAACGCCATTGCGCAGCGCCTCGGACGGCGACTGAAAGACGGTCGCGCGGCCATCGACCAGCATGGTGCCCGCTGTCGGTGTTGTGACGCCGGCGATGATCTTGGTCAGCGTGGATTTGCCCGCGCCGTTTTCGCCGACCAGGGCGTGGATTTCTCCCGGCAGTACGGTGAAATCGACGTTCTTGACGGCGGGCAGGCCGCGGTATTCCTTGGTGATCTGTTTCAGATCGATCAAAGGCGCACGGCTGGTCATGGGCGGACGCCTCGGACTTGGGCGTCGGGGTTGAGCGCGAGGATGGCGTTGCCGCCTTGGCTGGCGACCAGCACTTGCGGGCCCACCTCCAGCGCGCTGGTGACGCCATGATGTGTGCCGTCCGCCCGGCTGTGATAGCTTTCAATCGGCCGGAACTCAGCATCCAGGCGGATCAGCAAACCGTAGGAGCGTGTTGGTGCCCAGGGTTTCATGACGCCGTGGGTGCGCAGCGCGCCACCTTGCATGGGTTCGAGAAAGCTCCTGGCGGGGGCCAAGGTCGGCGAAATCCAATGCTCGGGATCGAGTTCGCGCACCATGCGTTCGCGGTATTCCGTCTCTCTAAGGACGAATTCGATCAGCTGGCTGCGCGGGGCAAACACGCTTAGCCAATGGCCGCCATCTGCGGAGACGGACAGCCGTCCTGGATAGCCGGGCAAATCGGCGAGCATGGGGACCGTGCCGGCATCTGAAAGACGGAGCAGCCGATGGCGCCAGCTTTCCGAGACGACGATGCCTGCATCGGAAAGCGCGATGCCGTTGGGGAACGCGAGCGCTCCCGCCAGTTTGCGGGACGATTGATCGTTCAGCGACACAGCCCAGACGCTGCCGCTGGCGCCGCGTTGCATCAGGTCGTGCTTCCACTGTGACGGCTTGCTGTGCATAGATCCCTGACAGACAATCAGGGTTGACGCAGCGCGGAATGCCAGCGCCGTCGGGCAAACCAGGCGTTGGCTGCCAAGGGTCGTGAGGGCGACGGACTCGCGATTAGATGCCCACAGATGAATGCTGCCATCGTCAAGCCCGGCTGCCAGGAGTCCTGCATCACCAGCGGCCAGGCACGACACCACATGGTCGAAACGGCGCAGTTCGCGGGCCGACCCGGTGGCCGCATCCAGGACGTGCACGGTGTTGCCACTGGAAAAGAGAATACTTTGGCTCGACATCACCAGATTGTCCGGCGCCTCGACCCGGATGAGTTGTCGCGCGGCCTCAAGCAACGTGTTGGGTTTCAGCACACCATCCATCGGCGGCACAGTGGGCGCCGCTTCGCCGCGGCCGCGCAAGGCATCCATCTGGCGACGCACCCACGCCATCATATCGATGCGCTCCAATAAGACTCATGTGCGGTCCAATTCAGATCAGCTCCGGGAATGCGGTACTTGCCAATGCGGTTGTTGAAAATGCCGCCGAGATAGAGATAGCCCTTGTGCTCGCGAATGGACGTGACCTGAGGATGACGCTCGCCGCCGACATCCCAGAGGGACTGCACCACTTTGCCAGCAAGATCGAACTTGATGACGCCGCCGGTGTTCATGTTGGGATAGATCCATTCGTCGCGCGCGATACGACTGACCATGCGGCGCCGGAAGCCGGGCATGCGCTGCGCCATGTCGAAGGCAGGCGCGCGCATGCCGATGATGCCGCACCAGAAGGCACCATCCGAGGCACGGTTGATGTTGTCGGGATAGCCGGGCAGATCGTGGATGACGCTTTCGATGCGGCCGGTCTTGGCGCCGCCGAACCAGTAGCGGCTGATGCGGCAGCCCCAGGTTTCGGCGAACAGAAAGGATTCACCATCCGGCACCATGCAGATGCCATTGGGAAATTGCCGTTTATGCACGACTGTGCGCGATGAGCCGTCGCGTGGGTCGTAGCAGATGATGCGCCCATTGCCGCGCCCCTCCAGCGCGTCGATGATCCAATCGTGCATGGCATAGCGGATGGTGGCTTCGCTGAAAAACACCCGTCCGTCGGCGGCGATGTCGAGATCATCCGCCAACCTCATACGGGAGTCATCCACAATTGAGAACAAGCTGCGGTTGGTCTCATCCGACAGCTTTATGACTTCGCGCTGAGGCGTGACCTTATAGAGGCCCATACCGCCGACACAGGTGAGCAGGTTGCCGTCGCGATCGAAGGCGAGGCCCAGCGTCTGCCCGCCAATATGGGCAAAGATCTCGTGGCGTTTGTGATCGGGGGCAAAGAAGCGCTGGATGTTGCCGTCGCGGCTGCCGCAATAGAGATTGCCCTCGCGGTCGAGAATGACGTCCTCGGGTCCGTCGACTTCGGCAAGGCCGATCGGCTCGGCCACGCTCAGCGCAGCGTTGATGGCGTAGGGAGAGCCGGAATTGGCGGCAGCGCTCTGCAGTGGTGGCAGCGCGAAATAAGTCGGCGAGACATAAGCGCGGGCGAGGATCTTGTGGCGGTTCTTCAGCCAACGGACATCGATGGCGACGGCGAACAGCAGGATGGTGCCTAGCACTAGCGATGAGGCGCCGCTGCGCACGCCGAGCCGGATCAGGCTGTTGGTGATGATGACGACGATGATGACGCCGAGAAAGGTCTTGAACACCGAGCCGCGGCCGCCGCCCAGACTGGTGCCTCCGAGCACGACCGCGGTGAGCAGCGTCACTTCGAGGCCGACTCCGGTGTCGTTGCCGAGACTGGCGAGCCGCGCCGCATAGAAGATGCCCGCCGCCGAACTCAGCATGCCGGAGAGAACATAGGTCATGCAGACGGTGCGGCGCACATTGATGCCGCCATTATGGGCGGCGCGGCGTGAGCCTCCCACAGCCAGGATGTGCCAGCCGGGACGCAGACGTGTCAGGAAGATGTGCGCTAGCGCAGCCAGCACTACGGCGACAATAAAGCTCACCGAAACGCCGAACACATTGCCAAAGGCGATGAAGTCCCAAACCGGCGCAGCGATCTCGACACTGCCGATCTCGCGGGAGTAGGACAAGAGCAGCGTATCGACGACGGCGCGCACGATGATCAGCATGACGAGCGTGGTCAGGAACGCACGCAGCCGCAGGTAGCCGACCAGGACGCCGTTGACCAGGCCGACCAGCCCGCCGACGGCCAGCACGGCAAGCGCCGCCAGCCACAGCGGCAAGCCAATGGGCCCGCCGAGCGCCAACATCAAGAGGTTCGCCAGTGCAAAGACTGATCCGACGCTGAGATCGATGCCGCCGGCGATGACGACAATCGTCAGTCCAAGGCCAATCAACAGATATTCGCCGACGGTGCGCGAGAGATCGCTGATATTGCCGACCGCGAACAGGTTCGGGATCAGCGATCCGAACACCGCTATGGAGGCAAAGAGCATCAGGAACGGGATGGCGCTATCGATCCAGTTCTTCGACAACAGTTCGCCGGTCACGTGATAGGGCACGAGCCGGTAATGCCAGCGGGTGGTGAAGTCGCTTGCCAAGGAAAGCATCCGCGCAACTTGGAAGTGGAGGCCGGGCGACCCTCATCGGGCCGCCCGGCGGCGTCGGACGATCAGCCGCCGGCCTGTTCGATCTCGGCCTGCATCCAGCATGAGGTGGGGCTCATGTTTTCCTTGGTGATCTGGGTCAGTGGGCTGAGCAGTGCGAACGGCGCGCTGCCCGGCTTCATCTTGGCCTGCAGCAGCATCTTGATGGCGCTGTTCAGATCGCGGGCTTGCCCCGCGACGTTGTAGCTGTAGTAGACCGAAAAATCGCCGGCTGTGATCTTCTCGCAAGCCGCATCGCGCTTGCCGCCGCCGGAGGTGACGAGCGTGACCTTATCCTTCAGGCCGGCCTCGCGGATTGCCGCAGCGGAACCAAGATCGGCGACGTCCCAGAATCCCACTACGCCGCACAGGTCGGCATGCTGCTTCAGCACCGTCGACATTATGGCGTAGGCCTTCGTGGTGTCCCAGTCTGCAGCCTGACTTGAGACGATCTGGATTTCAGGAATTGCCTTCAACGTGTCTTCGACGCCGGCCAGCATCAGGATGCTCGCCGGAGCGGCGCGCGCGCCCTGCACCACCGCGACCTTGCCCGACGTGCCCTTGCCACATTTGGCGGCAAGGGCCGTCGCGGTTTTCTTGCCGATGTCATACCAGTCCGGCCCGATATAGGCGTCGCTCGGCGTCTGCACGCGCTGCTGCACCTGGATGGTCGGGATGCCAGCCGCCATGGCCTGCTTGACCAAGCGGTTATAGGAGCGGTCGTCGTTGTTCTGTATGATGAGCAGATCGGGCTTTTCGGCGATTAGCGAATTGATGGCTTGGATACCGGATTCGACGCTCCAGTTGGGATCGCGCACGATGATCTCGTAACCCAGCTCCTTGGCCTGGCGCTGCATGCCAGCGAGCCAGCCTTGCGTCAGATCAAAGCCCATCGAGATCGGCACGAAGCCGACCTTTTTGCCTTTCAGCGCCGAGTAGTATTCGGGGCCGGGCGAGGTACTTTCCTCAGCGGACGCCGAGAGCGTCGTGGCGATCGCTGTGGCAGCGAGCATGGCGGCGATTGCGAGACTCTTCGTAACACACGTCAACATGGTGATTCCTTCCTTCTGTAGTTCCGGCGATGTAGATGACATGACGAATAAGACGGCGGGCTTCAGATATCTCCTTGCTGCGATGTCTGCTCGTCCCTGGGATTGATCAGCGTGTCGAGCACCAGTGCAGCCAGCAGAATAACGGCCTTGATGACGTTCTGCACCGTGTAGGTGAGGTTCATCATGGTCATGCCGTTCAGCAGGATGCCGATCAGCAGGGTGCCGACGATGACGCTAATGATGCCGCCGCGCCCGCCGCTGAGACTGATGCCGCCAAGTACAACCACCAGGATGACATCGTAGACCAGCGTCGACGACACGATGCGCGTGTTCATGCTCGCCACCAGCATCGCCATTAGCAGGCCAGCCAACAGAGCTATCAACGATGATAGAATGTACTGCAGCACGATCATCCAACGCACCGGTACGCCCGAGGTGCGGGCCGCTAGCGGATTGTCGCCCATGGCGAAGATGAACCGGCCCTCACGGACCTTGCGCAGGAACAGGTCGGCACCGATGCCGGCCAGCACGAAGGCGATGATCGGCACTGGAATGCCAAGCAGGCGAGCGGTCGCAAACTCCGTCAGCCACTTCCATTTGTCGGGCAGATAATTCACGTCGGCATCAACCAGGAAATATTTGCCGAACCCATAGACGGCGGTCGCCATGGCCAGGGTCGCGAAGATCGCCGGCACCTCGACGTAGGCGATGAGAATACCGTTGATGATGCCGATGACGACGCTGAAGGCAATCGCCAGCAACAACGCCTCGCCGATCGGCACTCCGGCATTCAGTTGCACCAGCATCCAGGCCACCGCGATCGACATCGAGGCGACCATCGAGAGATCGATGCCGCGACCGATGATCGAGATCGCCATGCCCATCGCCAGGATGCCAAGCACAGAGACGTTCTGCACCAGGGACGTCACGTTGCCGGCGGACAGGAAATTAGGCACCAGTGCCGAGAATGCGACGAAAGCCGCGATCGCGATCACCATCACGATCTGCTCTTGAGTGATCCGCAGTTTGGCAAACGGCCTGACCGTCACGCCAACCCCCTCGCACGACACTACACAGGAGCGATGGTCTCGCTCTGATCGAGGCACACTGGTGCCGCTCTGACCTGTCACTCCGGACTGCAGATGCCGACACGCGGCGATATTCAAACCGGAAAGGCGTCATCCAACAAGTGAGCGAGCGCTCGCATTATAATTGTTGACCCCGAGGGGTCTGTCAATCCAGATTTGTGGACGAGGGAGTGAAGATTTTTGGGGCGGGCATGGCTGAACTCAACAACGGCAGGTCCGTGCAAGCAGCGGACATCGGCCTAGGGATGCGAACACGAGTGTCGAAACCGAGTCGTTTGAACGATGACCCAAAAACTGTTCTGGACGGCCCCGTCGATCCGAAGGATTTGACGGCAACGGCGTTGTGCGAAGGCATCTTCCACCGTCACGCCAGCAGCATCCGCATCAAAAAAACGCATATCGCGGTCCCCAACCTGGAGCAGATCCTGTTAGCGGCGCTGGAGCTGGGCAGCCGCAAGGGTTTTCATTCGATGACCACGCGCGACCTTGCCGAGAAGTGCGGTCTCAGCATGGGGGCGCTCTACAGCTACGTCGGCAGCAAGGAGACCTTCCTGCGCATGATTCTGGGCGCGGTCGCCGATGCGGTCGAGCAGGCCATTGCGCCGTTCGAGGGGGCGGAACGGTCCGATGCTCGGGCGCGCCTCAGGGGCCTGATCCGCCGGCACATTTTCGTCACTGAGGCCATGCAGCGCTGGTTCTATTTCGTGTTCATCGAGGTGAAGTCCTTTGACAAGGAGGCGCGCGATCTGGCCATCGCAAAAGAGCTTCGCACTGAGCAATTGATCGCCGATGCGATACGGGCGGGCATGGACCAGGGCCTCTATTCTGGCGGCGACCCGCAAATCCTCGCCGGTCTCGTGAAACCATTGTTGCAGGACTGGTATCTAAAGCGCTGGAAGTTCCGCAAGCGCGGCATCTCGCCAGCGCAATATGTCGAGATCGTCACCGGGTTTGTGGAGCGCTCGCTGGAGTACCAGCCGACCCGGCGTGCGACGCCGAGGGCGACAGCGGTCCGCAAGTCGAGGACTGCCAATCGATGAGGTATCAACGCTTCTTTGCTGGCCGCTGGCCCGGATGTTCGTGCGTCCACAGCAGATAGAGCGGCCCGTCGCCGGAATTGCGCAAGGCATGAGGTAGCTGCGGCGAAAAATGCGCAGCGTCGAGAACCCCGAGTTCAACGCTGGCGCCATTGTGCTTGAGCACAGCGCTGCCACGCATGACAATATACGTCTCACTGTGCGCATGCGTATGGATCACGTGGCTGTTGCCCGGCATGATGACCGTCACGCCAACTGCGAGCCGCTCGTTCTTGACCGCCAGATCCGGGCTGTGATTGATCGTACCCTTCGGCCCCACCACCCAATTGGCACTCCAGCGCAAGTGCCCGCCTTCCTTGGCCTTCTCACCGCTCCAGTCCGGCGCCAAATCGCGAAACGGAACGAGCCGCACTTCATCATCGGCATGAAACGGTCCCGGCCCATCGAGATAGGTGGAGACGCCCCATTTCTCAATCGCGTCATGCAGCCAGATCAGCTCCAGATCGGTGTCGCCAACCGTGCGCACACCATGCGGCACGCCGGCCGGAATATAGAGACAGTCGAGCGGCCCCGCCCGATGTGTATTGCCGACGCCGTCGAAGCTTTCCACCTCGCCCTTCAAGATCACATAGATTTCGGTCACCGAATGAATGTGCACGCCCGATTGACGATTTCCCACTGGCATGCGCATCAGGCCGATGGCCGAATTCTGGCTGATCACGGAGCGATCGGGATTGGTATTGATGTAGCCCTCCGGCCCGCCGACCCAAGTAGTCAGCGAGCGCATGAAGCCCGGCTCCTTGGCCTGCTTCACAGACCAACTCGGCTCCAAGTCCCTGTTGCGCACCACGCGTACCGAGCCCGGCATGTCGGCTTCTCCCTCAATGACGTTTGACGCGTAGCTGCCACTCGCCCGTTTTGTCAGAGATGGCTCAAGAATTGTGGATCGTCGGCGGGCAGCGTTATCAGGCTACCAAAGCTCCTGCGGTCCGAAAACCATCTTTGGCTGGCACCTAATTCGCGGCAACAACGATAGTCCATGGTCCATATACTATCGATTGTGCCTCTTAGACTCCGCCAGCTTTTTCGGGAGCGCCATCACCGCGAGCTTTGGCGATCCCATCGTGGCGTTGGCCTTTGTCAGCTTGGCGGGCCTAGTAGATTTGCCCCGGGCGGCCGGCGCTTTCTTTGCGATCGCGGGTTTGGAGGTTGTCTTGGCGTTGGCCTTGACCTCGGTCTTCGACTCCGGCTCGGCCATGTCCAAGCCGAACAGGGCCGCCATGTCATCTTCGTCCAGCAGTTTGTCCTTGGCGGCGGCGGGCTTGGCACGACCCAGATTGGCGCTGGCCTTGGCTATCATGTCCTTGGCATCGACGCCGCGCAGCACGAACAACAGTTCGGGCGCCGTATCGAGGCGCGCGCCAACGCCGTACATCGCGGCCGCCACGTGCTTGCACATATCCGCCCAATCCGGGCAGCTGCAGCTGAGCTTGATTTCGGCTGGGGCCGGAAACAGCCCGTCGTCTTTGCGGCTGACGCGGTCCATGACGGATTTATCGAGCCGCCCCTGCAGCAGCTCGACGACCGATGCGATGCCGCCCGAGCACGCCTTGCAGATCGCGGCCCATTGCGACGCAGCCACTGGGGCGATGGTGATCTTGATGTCGTACAGCTCCGAGCCCAACACCTTGGCGGTGATGCTGCCCTTGGCGACTTTGAGGTCGACAACCGCACCATTGCGCAGGTAGCTGCGGCCGCGTGGCAGTCGGTGTTCGAAATCGCGGTAGCTTTCCAGGTTGTTGCACCAGGCCTTGCCCCAGACGCTTGCCGAGACGGTGCGGCCCGCGACGCGCACCGGCTCGATGCCCTCGCCCTTCTTGCGCAGTTTGGCCACCAGCTTTTCGGCCTGTACGCCCCGCGCAGCGACGCTCACATAAGGTTTGAATGCCCAATAGCCCATGCCCTAGCCCTCCGTCATGGCGGCGTTCAGATCGAGCGCGACCAGTTTCAGCAGTTCGTCGTCTTTCAGCTCGGTCAGCAGCATTTCACCGCCACCGCTCAGGAAGTCTCCCGCCAGCTGATTCTTCTGTTCGATCATCTTGTCGATTCGGTCCTCAACCGTCCCGCGACAGACAAACTTATGCACCAGAACATTCTTGGTCTGGCCGATACGGAAGGCACGGTCGGTGGCCTGGTTTTCAACCGCCGGGTTCCACCAGCGATCAAAATGTATGACGTGCGATGCCGCCGTCAAATTCAGTCCCGCGCCACCCGCCTTCACCGACAGGACGAAGAACGGCACGTTGTCGTCGTCCTGGAACTGCCGCACCAGATCCTTGCGCTTTTTCACTTCAGTCTCGCCGGTCAGCACTAGGCCGGGTCGGCCGAAAATCTGGCCGAGGAAGGCAGCGAGTGGCGCCGTTGTCTCCTTGAACTGCGTGAAAATCAGCGCTTTCTCCTGGCGGGCGGCAATCTCCTCGGTGATCTCGCGCAGCCGCCCGAACTTACCGCTGTCGGCTTCCGCCCACGCGCTGTCGCCGAGCCATTGCGAGGGATGGTTGCAGATCTGCTTCAGCCGCATCAGCAGCGCCAGCACCAGTCCGCGGCGCTGGATGCCGTCGGCTTTTTCGAGCTGCTTCGTGAAGCTCTCGACGGATTGCTGGTAAAGCGCGGCTTGGGCGCGCGACAGCTGGCAGAAGGTCTTGACCTCGGTCTTGTCCGGCAGATCGGCGATGATGCTCTTGTCGGTCTTCAGACGGCGCAAAATGTAGGGCCGCACCAGCTCGCGTAGCGGGCCGTAGGGATTGTGTGGGACGTCCGCCAGGCGCTTGGTGAACGTCGCAAACTCCTTGGCTGAGCCGAGCAGCCCCGGATTGAGAAAATCGAAGATCGACCACAGATCGCTGAGCTTGTTCTCGATCGGAGTGCCGGTGAGGGCGATGCGATTTTCCGCCTTCAGTTGCTTGACAGCCTTGGTCTGCTTGGCCGCCGCATTCTTGATGGTCTGGGCTTCATCGAGAATGGCGAACCGCCATTTTGTGCTACTCAATCCCGGCGCCCGCAACAGCGTGCCATAGCTGGTGATGACCAGATCGATGCCGGCGAGGCCCTTACCATTCAGTACCTTCACGTCGTCCGGCGGCATAGCGGAGGGATGCGCGATCAGCGCATTCAGCGTCGGTGCAAAGCGCTCGATCTCGGCCGCCCAGTTGGCCAGCAACGAGGCCGGCGCCACCAGCAGACTCGGTTTGTGCGATCCATTGGCCTGTTGCTTGCGCACCAAAAGCAGAGACAACACCTGGATGGTCTTGCCCAGGCCCATGTCGTCGGCCAGGCAAGCGCCGAGCCGCAGTTGGCTGAGCAGATTCAGCCATTGCACGCCCGCCAGCTGATAAGGCCGCAGCGTTGCCTTCAACGCCTGCCCAGGATTGACTGGTACGGTCGCACCTTGCCGACGCATCGCCGCCAGCGTCTCGGCCAGCCACGGCCCGGCCACGGTCTGGCTCCAATCGGCGGTGGCGCCATCGTCACCTTTATCGCCACCAATACCAGCTCCCGCCAACAGCCGCATGGCCTCGCCGAACGACAGGCCCTCGCTGGCGGCGCGGCTCTCGATGGCCTGGAACTGCTCCAGCGTGCGCGTCAACCGCGCCTGATCGACCTCGACCCATTTGCCGCGAATGAAGGCCAGGCCATCCGTATGCGCCAGCAGCGCCGCAATTTCGTCCGCCGTCAGCGTATCGCCGTCGAGCGTCACCGCCATGTCGAAGTCGAGCAGCGCATCGAGGCCGAGCAGCGACGGCGTCTTGGCGCCGACGGTGGTCTTGACCTGCGGCCGCGACGGCCGATTCATGTGCCAGCTCGCCGGCATGCGCACCACCACGCCGGCGCCTTCCAGCGCCGGCACGTCGCGCAGGAACTGCACGGCGTCGGCGGCACGCCAGCGCAAGGGGTGATAGATTTCGCCTGCATCCACCATCGCCTGTAGCCAGCCGCACTGTTCGGCCGCTCGCTGCACCGGAATCAACAGCGACAGCAGGCGCTCGCGGTTCTCGGTCCCGGCATATTCCGTCAGCGCCTTGCCGAGCGGCAGATGCTGCGCCTTGGCGGCGCTCGACAGTTTGGTGGTGTAGGTGGCCACGAACGCGAACGGCGCATCGTCATCCTTGCGGTTTTCGGCCAGGTTGAAATGCACGCGGCCAACCAGGTTCCAAGCCGGGTTGCGGAGCTTTAGGAACTCCTGGACGGTAACGCCGGCTTGCGCCAGTTCGGCATCGCATGCCGCGTCCATGGCGCGCCAGAGATCGGCAATTACCTCTGTGGTGAGGTATTCGGCACCCGACATCGGCGGTGCGGCAGCAGCCATGGGAGCGAGATCGGCGTCCGGTGGCGATGACACGGCCGGCTTGCTTTTGCGCTCGGCGCCGTCGGACAGGGCGCACAGCGCCGTCACGTATCGCACCGCGAACTCACGCCAATAGGCTAATTCCGGCGGCATCGCGGTGCCGACATAGTCTGCCCCGAGGCACAGCAGCCCATGCCCCGAGCCGCGCGTAAAGGTGTGAGTCAACCGCGCCGCCAGTTTTGGAGGCAGAGCGGCTGCCTCAGAGGTTTCCTGCAGCGTCAGACTGCCGTGAGGGCTCAGCGCCAGAGCCATGCCGAGGCCTGCGGGCGCAGTTTCAGATTGCGGGAACGGCGCCGTCACAGGTGTCATTCTCAATCACTAGCGCTTCCCAGCCGCAATGACTACGAAACCGATCGCCGATTTTCAGCAGCTGCACGTGGCAGGATCTCAAACTTGCACCAAGCCACTTTTGGGATCGCAAAAATGCACGCGTCCGGCCACTGCGCCAGCACGCGGGTTGCCCCCGGGCGCGCCTCGATACGATCGCGAAACAGCGCGGTGATGCTGCGGCCGCAGAAATTGGCCAGCACCTGGGTTTCCGGCCCTGTCAGCTCGACCACCGCGATTTCGGCAGGCGATCCTGTCGCCCTTCAACGACGAAATGTTTCGGGCGGATGCCAATGGTCACCGGCTGGCCAATGACATTGGCGGGCACCTGCCCGCTGCGACGAACAGATTGCACGGCCGATCGCAAAGCCTCAGCGACGCGCCAACCTGCTCGACGACGCCATCGCGCATTGCGACGATCTTGTCGGCCATGGTCATGGCCCAGACGCGACGCAGCTTTTCGGAGTTGTCAGTCACACATTCCTCCCAGTGTTATCAAGATACAGACGAACGCGCGGAGCTGGCGGAAGCGGATCGAATCAGCCGAGAATCTTCTCGATGGATTTCAGATACGTCAGCGCACTGCGGGCATAACGATCCGGCTCAACGCGGCGCGCGGCAAAGCCGATCTCCATGGTGAGATAGCCTTCGAACTTGATGTCTTTCAGCGCCGTCATGACGCCGACCCAGTCGATGACGCCCTCGCCCGGCGGCTTGCGATCGATGTCGGCAAAGTGGACGTGGTCGAGCTGTTCGGCCATTTCGTAGACATAGTCGGAGCTGACTTCGTTGCGGTAGAGCGCGTGATAGGTGTCGAACATCACCTTGACGTTGGCGAGCCCAGTCTGGTCGCGTAGTTTCAGCGCGTCGCCCGCGGTATCGATGAGATTGCTATCGGCCGAGGTCGGCTCGATGATGATCGTTATGCCTTTGGTGGCGGCGTATGTGCCGATTTCGGCGACGGCTTTCAGGCTCCAGCCCAGGGCGTCCACGCGCGACACGCCGAACGAGCGCCAGCCGGCGACATAGATGACGCGATCAGCTCCGAGGTCATGGGCGAGGTCGATAACCTCTTTGTAATGCACAATCGTGGCGGCGCGCTCCTCGGCAAGCAACGAGGACGGATTGTTGCCGGGACCGCCGCCGGGAGCGGGCAGCAGGCTCGAAACGACCAGGCCTTCACCCTTGATCAGCTTCTTAAGTTCGCTGCGGCGGTTCGCCGACAGATGCGCCGGCCAGGCGTGCGGGGCGGCGCAACCGATCTCGATGGCGTCGTAGCCGATGCGG
Organism: Hyphomicrobiaceae bacterium; assembly: GCA_031367715.1. GTDB lineage: Bacteria > Pseudomonadota > Alphaproteobacteria > Rhizobiales > Hyphomicrobiaceae > JANYHF01. The sequence goes on from JANLQJ010000302.1 coordinate 36,206, forward strand.
GCGATGCGCTTGATAACGTCCTCGAGCGGATAGGACGGCACCCAGACCGGAAAGCTCGAATAGCACCAGGTATTGAAGGAATATTTGAAGGCCATGATGGGCTCCTGTGAGCGCGATCGGAAACGTGGAAGCCGGTTTTCCGGCAGATCGCGCGATCAAGTTTAAAGGACTCATACTGCTTTTTTTCCGTCTTGCGCTCGTCGAACCTGCGAAAGGCGGTCTCGCCATCGTCGTGGGCGCATTTGCGCGTGGCCAGACGTGCGAGGTTGATCTTGCCGGCCGTCAGCACATCAAAGATTTCCTGGTCCTCCTGGATGTTGAAATACCAGGATCCGATCAAGGTGAGATGCCTACGGATCAATTGATCGATTGGGCGGCTCGCGGTTGCGCGCGATTCGCCGATGAAGGCGACTTTGCCCATGCGGCGCATGGCATCGAGCGCCATGTTCTGGCCGGCGCGATGGCCCAAGCAGTCGATGGCCGCGTTGTCGTATTTCGAAACCGTCCGCTGGCAGTTCCCGATCACCTGGTCGCGCAAAGGATCGATCGACAATGCATTGCTGCGGATCGGCGTGCCGAGGATCATCGCGAACTGCCGTTGCAGATTGTGCATGGCGTTGAAGGTGGGATTGGCATTCACCCGCAGGCCGCGGGCCAACGAGAGCTTGGTCGACAGAACCGAAGCAGCTGGCAGGATCGGATCTGTGCGTTGCTTGGGAAGCCGCCGCGCCACGCCGGTGCTGGGTTGAGACGATGGCGGATTAACGATCGCCGTGGCAAATCCGTGTGCGCGGTAGGCAAAGTCGTTCCAGCGCGGCAGAAGAACCGCTGGCGGACGAAGAGGCATCGACTTGCCGGTTGCGGTGCGCGGCCGGCGCACGATCAGGCCTCGCGCGCCCATCTGCACCGTGGTGCGGATGGCAGTGCCGTACGTCAGCCCGGAGGCTGCCGCCAGCGAGGAAATGGTCACCAGCTTTGCGGCAAGATGATTGGGCACGGGATGGATAGTGATGCACGGCTCGCGCTGCCCGGCGGTCTGCCCCAGCAGCTCGGACGCCTCTTGCTGCCGCTGCGCAAACAATTCCAGAACGTCACCCACATCGCGGTTTGGCGACGGCCTGGCCGCCGCGCCGTCGAGCGCCTCGTAGGTCCCCTCCGGGTTCGATAGATGGTCTGTCGGCATCCGTACCTTCGTGCGATCCGTTTTGCACATCAAGGAGGAACCTCAAAAGCCGGCGCTGTCATTCGGGACAATCCCGTGCGTTAGCAATCTTGAATTTCGACCAAATTGAACAAATACACGAATTCTTCCCCATCGCACAGCCTGCTATCCGCACAAAATCAACTGGTACTGCAGACACGGGATCTCTTGAGGCACCTGCCGCGTGAACACCACGGCTGGTGCCCAACGAGACCCCTGCGCTGTTCCGTCAAAACGCCGCCGTGCATCCGGGATGTTCTCTCAACTGGTTAGCGGCTCCATTGTGGGAGTATCGCGGCAGCGATTGAGTGCGTTGGCTCGACGCCGCCGAACGACCCACGCCCCAGTTCCAACCCGAACGGACGGCATGCGGACACCGTTCCCGCTGGGATGCCGCGACTTCAGCCTTGCCATCTCGATCCAGTACCGATTTGATTGCGAAGAACTACGAAATACAGGGCGGGAAGAAAAGCACCATGACCAAGAGGCGCGCAGCGTCGCCGGCCCGGACCGTTACGGCGGAAGCCGCAGCGGGGTTAGTCACATCGGGTATGTGGCTCGATTACAGCGCGGTGCTCGCGCAGCCGGACGTGTTTGACTTGGCATTGGCCGCGCGCAAAGGCGAACTGCGCGACGTCAAGATCCGCGGCTGCCTGTCAACGCGGCCGCGCGCGGTGTTGGAAAACGATCCCGCCGGCGAGCACTTCCATATGATGAACCTGTTCTTATCGGGCTACGACCGCAAGCAGCAGGATGCCGGCCGTTGCGACTACCTGCCCGCGAATTTGGGCGAGATCGACGATCTCTACACGCGCCATATCGACCCGGTCGACATCGTAATCATCAAGACCTGCCCGGCGGACGCCGATGGCAATTTCAACTTCCACGCCGCTACGCTCTGGCATCGCGCCATTATCGAACGGGCCAAGCTGGTGATCGTCGAGACGTGTGCGACCCTTCCCTATGCCTACGGGGTCGATAACTTCGTACACATCAGCGAGGTCGACTACATCATCGAAGGCGACAATGCCCCCGTCTTCGAATTGCCCAAACCGCCGCCGACCGACGTCGATCGCGCGGTCGCC
>JANLQJ010000343.1:0-9997 GCA_031367715.1 Hyphomicrobiaceae bacterium
GAAGTCATGGCTGCACGGCCGCCAGTTGCGCGCGCCACCCCGTCTAACAGCCCCGGCCTGATGCCGGCGTCCACACCCAAGGGTTGAACCGCAGCCTCAAAACTGCGAGGCACGCCGGTCAACTGCCGATTCTAGGATGAATTGAATGCCTCTGATAGCCCCCCAGCAACGAAACGGGCCGGCGCGCAGCACACCGACCCGTCTCTATGATGCCAGGGGCATTCAGATCGTGAGGGGGGCCAAATCGATCAACCGCCCCACGGCATCAATCTTGTTTGCTTGCCGCACTGGCGGCCTTGGCCCACGGGTATTGCCGAACCGTCAGTCTTGTTCCGTGGGCCGTCTGTTGTGACCGACTACGCCGCGCCAACCGGCACCAGCACGAAGTGCTGCTCCTCGTTGCGCTTGATCAGGAACAGCGCGCTCTTCTTGCCGGACGTTTTCAGTTCATCCATGGCGGTCTTCAGATCGGCTGAGGACGAGATCGCCTTGCCGCCAACCTTCAAGATGACATCGCCGGTGGCAAAGCCAAGTTCTGCGCCCTTGCCGCCGGGGTCAACGCCTGTCACGGCCACGCCCTGTTCGCCAGCGCCATCGACGCTGCCGGCCGGCATCACTTGCAGGCCGAGGGCACCCATCTCAACGCCTTTTTCGGGCGCGGTCGAAGCCTTCTCGATCTTGCCGTCCTTCAACTCGCCGAGCGTGACATCCATCATATCGGTCTTGCCATCGCGGAACACCGTCAGTTTGGTCGTGACGCCGGGCTTCAGGCCGCCAATCTTGCGGGCGAGATCGCGGGCGTCGGCCACCTCATCGCCGTCAACCGCAGTGATCACATCGCCGGCTTTCAGGCCGGCCTTGGAACCGGGACTGTCGGCTTGCGGCTGTGCAATCAGCGCGCCCTTGGCGATCTTCAGGCCGATCGAGTCGGCGATCTCGGCAGTCACCGGCTGGATCTGCACGCCAAGCCAGGCGCGGTTGACCTTGCCGCCGGCCTGCAGCTGCGGGATGATCAAGGCGACCGTGGTCGAGGGGATGTCGAAGGCGATGCCGACCGAGCCGCCGGACGGTGAGAAAATGGCCGTGTTGACACCGATCACTTCGCCCTTGAGGTTGAAGGTCGGGCCGCCCGAATTGCCCTTGTTCACGGGCGCATCGATCTGGATGAAGTCGTCGTAAGGGCCCGAGCCGATGTCACGGCCCATGGCCGACACGATACCGGCCGTCACTGTGCTGGCGAGCCCGAACGGATTGCCAACCGCAACCACCCATTCGCCAATGCGCGGCTTGTCCTTGGCCAGCTTCAGATAGCCATGGTTGGTGGTATCGACCTTGATCAAGGCAAGGTCGGTCTTGGGATCGACGCCGATCACCTTGGCGGTCATGGTCTTGTCATCGTCGGTCAGCACCTCGACTTCGACGGCGTTGTCGACGACATGGTTGTTGGTGACAATGTAGCCGTCAGACGAAATGAAGAAACCCGAGCCCTGGGCCTGGGCCAGTGGGCCGTGCCCGCCATTGGGGCCGCCATCCTGCTTGCCGCCCTTCTTGCCTTGGCCAAACTTCTTGAAGAATTTCTCGAACGGCGTGCCCTGGAAGGGGTTCTGATCACCGGGGCCGGACTGGTCGCCGAAATTCTGCGCCACATCGCCGATGCCGCCGTCCTGGATTTTCACCCGCACCGAAACCACGGCGGGGCGCACGCGCTCGACCAGATCGGCGAAATTCGGGCCACCTTGCACCGGAGCAGTCATCTCGATGGCGGTGTCAGCCGACGCGATGGCCGGGAATGACAGGCTGCCAGCTCCAACGCCGATGGCCGCGACCAGAGCTAGCGCGCTGGCGCTGCCCAGGAGCCGCCGCACCCATAATTTGGTGTTGTTTGTGTTTGTCATGTTGTCTCTCCGCTCATGAAGCCGTCTGCTTCGATTTCTTGAGGTCAGCGGGCCCTATGGCTCCATACCGACCGCTCCCGACCATATGTGCAGCATCGGTCCTTGCGCCAAGATGGAGAGCACATTGCTTCTTGTTAAGGATCGCGGCTCAGTGTCAGCGGCGCAAACATCACTTCGACAACCACGCCAGGGTGGTTGTCGGACATGGAAATGCGCGCACCGTGCACATCGGCGATCGCCTTGACCAGTGCCAGACCTAAGCCGTTGCCAAGCGTGGTGCGGCTCTTTTCCAACCGATAAAGCCGGCGGAAAACATTCTCGCGTTCGTCATCGGGGATGCCGGGACCGTCGTCGGAAACTTTCAGAACGGGTCCATCAACAATCGTAGAAACATCAACCACGATGTGCGTTCCGGCAGGGCAATGGCGGATCGCGTTCTCAACCAGATTGACCAGCAGCTGGCTGAGCAGATCGCTGTCACCATGCAGCAATGACGGACGGCTGCCGGCGGCCTTGAGCGTCAGCGTCATGCCGGCGTCCTCGGCGACGGCCTCGTAAGCCTCCAACACGTTCTCGGCCACCGTCTGCAGGCTGACCGTCTTGAAGCGCAGTTTGCGCGCACCCGCTTCCAACTGGCTGATGCTCAGCAGTGCCTCGAAGGTGGCAACGATTTTGTCCACCTCGTCGATGGCGGTATCGACCACCGGGCGGTTTTCGGCAATCGTCCCGGGGCTGTCGCGCAGCGCTTCCAGCCGTTGCCGCAAGCGCCCGATCGGCGTCTTGAGATCATGGGCAATATCGGCCGACGATTGGTTCAAGCTCTGGAACAAACCCTGCAACTGGTCGAGCGTGGCGTTGATCTGACGGCTGACGGTATCGATGTCACCGCCCGATGCTGCCAACGGCACGCGCGCCTTGAGGTCACCGCGCTTGATGGCTGTGAGCGTGCGGCCGACCCGATCGATCTGCACCTGCGCCCGCTGGCCAAGGAACACACCGGCGCCGATGGCCAGCAATACCGTGCCCAGCAGCCCATAGAGCAGCGTGCGCAACAGCACCTCGCGCGTCTGCCGGATTTCGCTGTCGCTAAAGCCGATCAGCATGCTGCCATCACCGGCGAGCGCAAACCACAGACAGAGATAACGTTGCGCGCCCGGCACTTTGCCATTCAGCTCCTGCAGCTTGACCGCATCGAGCCATTGCATGCCAGCGAACTGCGGCGCCGATTTGCGGTTGCCGGCCACATAGTCGCCGTCGATCCCGGTCAGCAGGTAGACGTTCTCGGCGGCATCGGCGACCGCCACATCGTCGGCGACCAGGCCCGCCAGTTCGTTGAAGCCATCGTGTTCGTGTACCCGCTTGAATTCGGCCCGCGCATTGTTGAGCCGCGTGCCGAGCCGGGCTTCAAGATCGCGGCCAGCCTGGATATAGAGGAAGACAAACAGCACCAGCACGCTGGCCGCGAACAGGCAGGCAAAGGTTGCAGCCAGCCGGAAAGCGGTGCTCCGCGTCAGCTCAGCGAGTTTCATTGATGGTATAGCCGGTGCCGCGCACGGTCTGGATCAGTTCGTTGTCAAAGGGCTTGTCGATCTTGGCGCGCAAGCGCGAAATGTGGGTTTCGACGACGCTGGTCTTGGGATCGAAGTGGAAGTCCCACACCCGTTCCAACAGCATCGTGCGGGTAACAATGCGTCCTTTGTTGCGCAGCAACACTTCCAGTAGCCGGAACTCGCGCGGCTGCAAGTCGATTCTCTGCATGCCGCGTTTCACCGCGCGTGAGATCAGGTCCATCTCCAGATCGCCGGCCTTGAGCACCGATTCCTCGGCACGCATCGGCGGGCGGCGGCCCAGCGCATTGACGCGGGCCTGCAACTCAGAGAAGGCAAACGGCTTGGTCAAATAGTCGTCAGCACCTGCTTCCAGGCCATCGACCCGGTCATCGACGCCGCCAAGCGAAGTCAGCATCAAGATCGGCACCTTGGCGCCGGCGCCACGCAAGGTCTTGACCAGATTGAGGCCGTCCAGGCCCGGCAGCATGCGATCGACAATGACGAGATCATAAGGCTCGCCGGTGGCCTGTACCAGCCCGTCCCGGCCATCGCTGAGCGTATCGACGACATGACCGTCCTCGGTCAGCCCCTTGGCGACATAGGCCGACGTCTGACGATCATCTTCAATTAGGAGAATGCGCATGGGCTGGTCATTGTGCCGGCTGGTCGGCGGGCGCCTGCGCTGTCGCCTCGGTGGTGGCGTCGGCAGATTTCTCCGTGACCTTGCGGATCTTGCCGGTCAGCGCATCGATGACGACGTCCTTTTCGATATCGTCGCGGCCAGCCGCGTCGACCTCGAACAGCAGTTTGTTTCCAGTCCGCCTGAAAGCGGCTGCAAAGGTCTTGCCCTTGGCCGTGGTCTCGGCCGCGCGCATGGCCGCCAGCAGGCTGCCCTTGATTTTGGCGAAATCTTTCAGCAACGCCACGTTCTCGCCCGAGACCGGCGTGGTACCAGTCAGCTTGCCGGTCTTGCCATCATAGCTGGCCGCCATTGATTTCTCGCCGACCAGGACCTTGACGGTGTAGACCACAACATCGCTGTTGACGGAGGCCTGCGCGGCATAGGCTTTGCCCTTCAGGTCGCGCTCAGCGGCGGTGGTGGCCTGGCGCAGAGTTGTCGATGCCCCGCGCACCAGCTTCAACTTCTTGGCGTCCCAGTCGGCCTGGGCAGCTGGCGCGGTCAGCAGCGACAGAACAATCGTCACAAACGCGGCGATCGGCGCGCGCAATCGGTAGACATCCATGCCCCAATTCCCTGTCTCGCTTGGAACCGCAGCTGGCCTTGTATCACCGCCCGCCCGACCCTATGGGTGTTCGATGGCACCCTGCTCGGCCTGTCTTGCGATCAACTGACATCGACCATACGCTTTTGTAATCCCGCGCGATATTGCGCGCAGGTCCGCTGAACCGCAAGATGCCCATGGTCGCGGGAGTGTTGCCAAAACGGCGCATATGCGATTTTGGCCGGAAGGCGTTCGGCACCGCTGTCAGCCGCCGGCCGCCTGCTTCTGCTTGGCGCGAGCCAGAAAGCGCTCGATCATGGTGTCGGTGGCCTCATGGGTGCCGTTGTGAAAAGTGCCGAACCACTTATCCAACAGGATGGGGCCGTCGCCGCCATAATAGCACTCAAAATATTTGGGGTGCAGGTAGTGGAAATAGTCCTGCGTCTTGACCACCAGCCCCTCGAGCACAACCACCGACTCGAAGCCGGCATGGCCTTGTGCGGGCGTCAGGGCGGCATGCTGCCTGCTTGTGGGAAAAGGGGGCCGCGGCCTTGGTGGTATGAGTCAAATCAGATCAGCACGACTACAGCGGTTTGAACTCGATACGGCGGTTCTGTGCGCGGCCTTGCTCGGAGGTGTTGTCGGCGACGGCGTTGTCCGAACTGCCGCCAGCGGTCTTGAGTTCGCTGGTGACGCCCCGGGTGCGCAGGTATTCGGCAACCCGCTCGGCCCGGCGCAACGAGAGATAGTCGTTGAAATCGGCGGTGCCGACAGAGTCGGTGTAGCCGACAACCTGGTAGGATCTGGCGGTGAGACAGGCAATCACGCCGTCCAGCAGGCGCTTGCCGGTGGCGTCCAGTCGTGAGCTGCCGCTATCGAAGCTGATCTGCAGGCCCTTCAGCAGATCGGCGCAGCTGAGTGCCGGTGTCACAATCTTGATGATCTCTTGCGGCATGGCCGAAACCGCGATCCGATTGTCGATCTGCACCTCCAGCCCGATGGCGCGCCTGACGGCGTTGGCGCGCGCCTGCCGGTCAGCCTCGCTCGGAGCCGTCCCGGCCAGCGTCACCTTGTTGCCATCGGTTCGCAGCACGCTCGCTGATCCCCAGGATTTCAGCTGCCCCATGATGTCAATGGCGTGGCTTTGCCAACCGATGGGAGCGGTGCCAGGCTCGACGGCCAGCTCATTGGCCACCTTGCCGGTGCCGAACACGGCTTCGGCCGCGCTGCCGATGGCGGTACGGGTCGCATCGGTATCGACACGGCCGAGCAGTTTGACGCCGTCGGCCGAGCTATGCAGTTCGACCGACGGCGCAAGCGTCGCGACAACGGGCGCTGGCGGCGCCACGGGCGCAGGTGCTGGCGGCGGCGGAACCGGCAGCACAGCGACGCGATCATCGACCGTGACATCCTTGCCGAGCAAGGTCGCCAATGCCTTTTGCGATGCGGCTTTTTCGGCATCGTTGGCGGCAACTCCGGCCAGGATCACGTTGTCGCCTGTCGCCACCAGCAACTTACCGGGTCCTGCGGCTTTCAACGCTGCGATCAGATTGGCCGCATTGGCGTTCCAGCGCGGCACGGCGACCGTGCTGTCGGCCACCAGCGTGGTGGTCACTTTTCCGGCGCCATAGACGGCGTCCGCAGCCTTGACCAGGGCTGCCCTGGTTGTCTCGCTGTCGACCCGGCCGGCCAGATGCAGGCCGTCGCTCGACGTGCGGAACTCGACCGACGCCGGCACTTTGGGTGGCGGTGGCGGTGGCGGTGGCGGCAGCAGCGCGACACGATTGTCGAGCCGCACGCCTCTGCCGAGCAATGTCGAGAGCGCCCGCTCGGACGCGACCTTTTCAACTTCGTTCGCTGCAGTTCCAGCAAGTAGGGCATTGTCGCCGGTAGCAACCAGCACTTTGCCAGGGCCCGCCGCCTTCAATGCCGCCAGCAGGTCAGCCGCCTTGGCTTTCCAGGTCGGCGTCGCGACACCGGCGTCTGCCGTCAGATCGCTTGTCACCATGCTGGCGCCGAAAGTCGTCAATGCGGCAGCCGTCAGGGTAGCCTTGGTGGCGTCGCTGTCGACGCGGCCGGCCAGATGCAGTCCGGCATCCGATGTGCTGAATTGCACCGAGGCCGGCACCTTTTGAGGCGGCGGCGGAGCCGGCGGCAACACCACCAGCCGGGCATCGAGGGTCGCCGCCCTGCCAAGCAGCGTCGAGAGCGCCTTTGCCGAGGCGGCCTTCTCGGTATCGTTGGCCGCAACGCCTGCCAGACTTGCGTTGTCGCCGGTGGCAACCAGCACCTTGCCGGGGCCGGCTGAGTGCAGTACGTTCAAAAACTCGGCGGTCCTGGCGCTCCAAACCGGCGCCGCGACACCACCATCCGCAGTCAGATCATTGACCACCTTGCCGGCTCCAAAGACGGCTTTGGCAGCAGCGGCAATGGCCGCTTTGGTCGCCTCGCTGTCGACGCGGCCAGTCAGATGCAGGCCGCCATCGGAGGTATTGAAGGCAACCGACGCAGGCACTTTCTCAGGCGGCGGGGGCGGCGGCGGAGGCGTTGGCAACACGGCCACGCGATCGTCAAGCGCCACTTGCTTGCCCAGCAATGCCGTCAGCGCCGTTTCCGAAGCGGCCCGCTCGGCCTCATTGGCCGCGTGACCGGTCAACACCACTTTGTCGCCAGTCGCGGCCAGCACCTTGCCCGGCCCGGCCGCCTTCAGCGCGGTGAACAGATCCAGCGCCCTGGCAGACCATGCCGGCGCAGCGACACCACCGTCGGCAGTCAGATCATTCGCGACTCTGCCTGCGCCAAAGGCTGCCTCGGCGGCCTTCGCAATTGCGGACTTGCTTGCCTCGCTGTCGACACGACCGGTCAGACGAAGACCGGTATCCGTGGTCTCGACCACAATCGAGGCCGGCACCTTGGGCAGCGGGGGTGGCGGCGGCGGCAGCACCGCGACGCGATTTTCAAAGCCGATGTCCTTGCCAAGCAACGACTTGAGCAGGTTGCCGGCCACGGCTTTTTCCACGTCGTTGGCCGCCACTCCTGAAAGCGAAAGGTTGTTGCCAGTCGCCGCGAGCGCCATGCCGTTGCCGGCCGCCCTGAAGGCCGTGAACAGCTCGGTTGACTTGGCGATCCAGACTGGCGCGGCAATGCCACTGTCAGCTGTCAGTTCGTTCTTGACCTTGCCGGCCCCGAAGGCGGCCTCGGCTGAAAGGGAAATCGCGGCTTTGCTGGCCTCGCTATCAACCCGGCCGGTCAGCTGCAGCCCGGCATCGGAGGTTTCAAACACCACCGACGCCGGCACTTTGGGCGGTGGCGGAGGGGGCGGTGGCGGCAGCACCGCCACGCGATTGTCGAAGCTGACATCCTTGCCGAGCAGCGTTGCCAGCGCGCTTGCCGCAGTGTCTTTCTCGGCGCCCGTCGATGCCAGGCCCGCAAGCATGGCGTGGTCGCCAGCGGCCACCAGCACCTTGCCAGGTCCGGCACGCTTCAAAGCTACCAGCAGCTCGTCCGACTTGCCGATCCAGGCCGGAACCGCACTCCCAGCATCAACCTTGAGATCGCTGGTGACTTTGCCTGCACCAAAGGCGGCCACGGCCGCCGTGTTCAGCGCCGCCTTGGTCGCATCGCTGTCGATCCGGCCGGTCAGCTGAAGGCCAGCTTCGGCGGTGCGGAACTCGACCGCTGCCGGCAATTTGGGGGCAGGCGGCGGGGGAGGTTGCGGGACCACCACTGCGACGCGATCCTCGAGCGTGATGTCCTTGCCGAGCAGGCTTCGCAGCGCCACCGCCGCCGTTGCCTTGGCGCTGTCGCTGGCCGCAATTCCTGCCAGCAGCATGCTGCTTCCAGATGCCACCAGGACCTTGTCCGGTCCGGCCGCCTTCAACGCAACCGCCAGTTCGCCAGCCTTGGCGGCCCAGGATGGCGCGGCAAAGCCGATGTCCGCATTCAGATCATTGATGACATTGCCCTTGCCATAGGCCGTCTCGGCCGCCGTCCCAAGGGCGGCCTTGGTGGCGGCGCTGTCGACCCGTCCGGTAAGCTGCAGACCGCTCTGGCTCGACCGGAACTCCACGGCGGCTGGCAGCAGGGGCGCCGGCACGGCTGGCGTCAAGGTCTGCTGACCTACCGTGACCGCCGGGGCCACCGGTTGCCAGCCGGCAAGATTCGGCCCGAGATTGCTCATCCAGAGCCACCACAACAAGGCCAACAGGGTTAGCAGTCCGGCCAGCGAAAAACTCCCGTATCCCTGCCGGGTGCCAGCGTGGTGACCGCGCCAAATCATCCGGTCCAGCAACCAATAGACCGCCCAGGCCAGCGCGCCACCTAGAACAATCCACCAGATGTTGCTCCAGAACGCGACCATGACCTCAGCTCCTTAACGCCATTCGCCGGTGCGACAGATAACAGAAACCGGGCAAGCAGCGAAAATGCAGCGAATACAGAAAGGGATCAACAGAGTTCTCAGTCAGTGGTTGAAGCCGGTCAACACAATCCCTACTGCGCTGAATAGAAATCGTAGCGATAACCGGCCGTCAGCAGCATGTCCCAGTCGTGCTCGGTACCGGCGCCGACATAACGCTGCGTCATGTGGGCGCCGGCATCCAGCTCGATGCTCTGGTCACGGCTGATCGCGTAGTTCAGGCCGATCGAGGGCAAAAAGTGAAACTCCGTGTGCCCATCGGTGCCGAAGGTCTTGTAGCCGAATTTGCTCGCCGGGGAGATGCGCCAGGCATCGGTCAGCGGGTATTTCACACCCAGCTCCAGCTCATACTGGTTCGAGGTCGAGCTCTTGGCAAAGCGCAAGCCACCGACATAGAGGTCGTTGTCGCGTAAAAACCCGGTGCCGATCAGTTGGGCGGTGGCGTAGCTGTCGAAACCCTCCGCCGCCATGGCATCGACGCCGCCCGAGGCCGCAGTCGCGCCCATGTAGCTCTCGTTGAGATCGCCGTAGAACTGCAAATGCTCGCTGATCTGACGATTATAGGACAACGTCAAATTGTAGGTATCTGCCGAGCGGTCGCTGGCCAGCTGGGCGACCTCGGCATAGTTGTAGCGGCCAAGCAGATCGCCGAGCCGATCGGTCTGCTGACCCTGCAGCGCGTTGGAAGCGAACAGCGATGGTGACTTGCGATAGTCGACATCGAAGCCGAGCGTGGATCTATCCTTGAAGGCGTAACTGCCCGAAACAATCAACCTAGAACCGGGAGTTGCCTGAGCGCGCATGGGCAGAGAATCGTGTATTTTCCTGCCCATGATGAACAGTTCTTTGCCGATAAGGCTTCACCCGGCGGGTGCTCAACTTGCGGTTGAAACGAGCCCGCCCACAGGCCCT
>JANLQJ010000384.1:0-30224 GCA_031367715.1 Hyphomicrobiaceae bacterium
CCCCGTGTCGGGGCTAAATCGGGGTCTGACCCCACTTCTGCTAGCGTCGCAGCGTCGGGATGATCCACGTCAATCGCAAAGTGCTCTAGCAGTTCTCAATGTGGGGGCAGGACACCAAATCGGGCGACACTTGTGTCGCCCGCCTGGCCACACGGCACACGCAGCGACTGTTGCACCACGGGCGAGACAAGTCTCGCCCCCTACGCCTCAGACGCCGTGCCCCACATCAAGAACTGCTGGTGTTCTGGCAGGCAAAGTGACTCCATCGCCGTCTCATGTTAGGATGTCTTGATGTCACTCGCTCAAGCCATTCCGCGCATGACCTTCGATGAGTTCGTCGTCTGGGCCGAAGCGCAGCCCGAGGGCCGTTACGAACTCATCGATGGTGAGGTCGTCGTCAGCCCAAGCGAGGGCGGGCGGCACAACCTTGTAAAAATTGCCGCTTTTGACGCTCTTAGAGAGGCCGCGCGGCTCGCCAAGTTTCCAGGCACGGTTTTCACTGACGGGATGACCGTTCGCATCGACGGCCGTCGCGGCCGCGAACCCGACGCCGCCGTAACTTTGACGCCGGCTGCCGATCTCGACGCCCTAAGTCTTGTCGACCCCTTGATCGTTGTTGAGGTTGTGTCGCCGAATTCGGTTCGCGACGATACCGGCGCAAAGCTGATCGACTACTTCATGGTGCCGAGCATCCGCCACTATTTGATCGTTCGCTCTTTGGACAAAGCAGTCATCCATCATGAGCGTGCTGATGGCGGAGACATCCGCACCAGCATCTGGCGTGGTGGCGAGATCCGGCTTGATCCCCCGGGACTGGTATTGAACATCGACTCAATTCTCGCGGCTGGCTGAAAATTGATGCCCCACCTCGCCGAACTGAACCTCGCCAAGCTGCGCTATCCCAAGGGCGATGCGCGCGTTGATGAGTTCTTCGATGCCATCGACCGGGTGAATGCGCTGGCCGAGCGCTTGCCCGGCTTCGTCTGGCGGCTGAAGGACGAGGGCGGCGATGCGACGAATATGCGGATCAGTGACGATCCCCTGGTGATCGTCAACCTCACGGTCTGGGAGACGCCGGAAGCGTTGGAAAAATACGTCTTCCAGACCGTGCACACGGCCTTCTATCGCAAACGCGATCTTTGGTTCGAGCCGATTCCCGGCCCGCACATGGTGTTCTGGTGGCTTGAGCCCGGCAGCATCCCCACGCTGGCCGATGCCGCGGCGCGCCTCGCCGACCTCGCCGCCAATGGCCCCAGCGAGCGCGCCTTCGGCTGGTTCGATCTCAAATCGGCCGAGCTGTGGCGGGCGCAACGATGCGCGTAATCCTCCGCGACGTAACAACTGTGCGCCGCGTTAACTTTTCATTAGCAAATCGGCATGGCGTGAATTCGCCGCGAATCAGTTATCCTCCCTCGCAAAGACGCAACGTGAGGAACAACGCCCATGTCCGATCGCACCATGCTGCTGTTTGGCCGCAGCACCTATTCAGTTCCCAAGGCGACCAAGCGCGCCTTGCAAGTGTTGATTGCCGTGGCGATCACGGCGGTGGCGATCCTGATCGTACTGTCGCTCAACAACGTGCTCACGACACAAAGTGGCTGGCGCCAGGGCTTCAACGCCTGGTACGCCTTCATTCGCCGTTCGGATATTATCGGCACGATGGTTTTGACGGCCGTTGTGACGGTGATCTCGGTCTACTGGACGCCCGAAGGCAACAGCGGCAAGAAATAGACCGGTGTCTCAACTCGCCATATCGCTGAGATAGCGCTCGCACAGCCGTACCGTATCGGCTGTGTACTGGACACCCATCGACTGCGCGAGGTCGGTTTCGCTATGCGAGCCGATCCACGCCACCAGCAATAGCCGGCGCAGCATGACGAAGGTCGGGATTTCGGCTTCGTCTTCGACGCTGAGATCGCGCACACGCCGATAGCCCGCAACCCAGGCCTGGAGCAGCGCCGGCACGTCGGGCTTGTGTTCGAAAAAGCTCACGGTGGTGGCACAGTCGTAGAGGAACCAGGAAAATCCGCAGTCGTCGAAGTCGATGACTTTGACCTTGCCGCCATCCACCAGCAGATTGGCGAGCCGCATGTCGCCATGCACCAGGCCGAAGCGCCCAGGCCCTTTGCCGAAGCGTTCGAGCCGCTGGCGGATGCGATCGACGGTGCGGGCAAAGATCGCTTGCGTCTGCGCCGTCATGCCCATGCCGTCGCGCCAAGAACCCCAATGCGGGGTGTCTCCCAGGCTGGTCTCGAAATCCCAGATGTGACGGTCGAACCAGGCTGGGCGCTGCCAACGCTGCACCTGCTCATGCATGCGCGCGGCCGTCTCACCAAGTTGACCGAAGCCGGCCACGTCGCCCTCGACTGGTTCGCTTCCGCTCTCCCACTCGAACAGCACGGCGTTGCGCGGGCGCGGCAGCGATGCATGCGTGATGGTTTGGATCAGCCCGCCATTGCGGCCCGTAATGGCGGTCGGCGTGGTGGCGGCGCCATCGTCCCGCAGGGCCTTGGCCCAAGACAGTTCCGAGCCAATCGCGGTCGGCGAATGGTAGCCTTCGCGATGCATGCGCAGCGCCCAGCGGCGGCCCGTTGCGGCATCGTCGATGCGGAAGGTCGCGTTTTCCGATACGTTGATCAGTGTGGCAGTTGCGCCCGCCGGCAAGATCCAGCGATCAAGGGCCGCCTTGGCGGCTGCGGACAGGAAATCGGGATCAGGCATGGCGGGGCCTCATGTCGACGGGTCAGCTGGCAAGGCTATCCGCTCGCGCAAGAACGGCGCGACGTCGGGATCGATGGTTTCGCCCAGTTCGCGGGCATAGCGGTGGCCGGCATAGACGGCGGCGGCAATGGTTCCGGGTGCGTCGGCATCGCCGATGCGGCGCACGGTGGCGATACCGGCGGCGGCCCACGCCGGTTGGCGGCGCAGCAACTCACGGAACAATCCATCGACCGGGCTTCGCGATGTGACGCTGATCAGCGTGCCACAGGCGATCGACTCGGTGCGCCCTGTGAAGACGCAGGCAATCTCCAATTGATCGGCGCCACGCTGAACCAGCGACCGGTGTGGACGGATGACAACGCCCAGTTCCAGGAGCCGGCGCTGGATGTGTTCCTGCTCGATCAGATTGTGCGTCCACTGCGAGGCTTCGGCGGCTGGTGTGACCAGCACGCTTTGGCGGCCAGCACGGGCATATAACTCGGCGAGAACACCGCCCATGTGATAGTGATCGTCGTCAAAAATCACGACCGGGCACGCTGCGAACATGGGGTCGCCGACCCCAGTCCCGCCACCTTGAACATCGTCGGGGGTGAGAGTGGTGTCCTCGCATAACCCAGGCACTGGCTTGTGATGCACCCGCCCTACGCCATCGGCCCGCCACCTTGCGCCGGTCGCAATCACCACGTGCCGGGCGCCAAAGCCAAGCACATCGTCGGCAGTCATCGCACTTTCGGGATAGAGCGTGACATTGGCGAGCTTGCCGATCTGCGTCAGCCGCCAGTCGCGCACGCGCGCCCAGCTGGCCAGACCCGGCAGCCGCGATTCCGCACTGACCCGGCCGCCCAGCTCGCGCGCGGCATCGGCCAGCGCCACCTCGTAGCCGCGCTCGCCTAGCGCACGGGCGGCCTCCAACCCGGCAGGTCCGCCGCCGACGATCAGTACGAGTTCTTGCTTGCCTGCTGGCGCTATGCGCTCGGGATGCCAGCCGCGCCGCCATTCCTCGCCCATGGTGGGGTTCTGCGTGCAGCGCATCGGCACCATCAGATTGTCGCCGGCAATGCACATGTTGCAGCCGATGCATTCGCGGATATCCTCTGGGCGGCCGTCGGCAATCTTGTTCGGCAGGAATGGATCGGCGATCGAGGGCCGCGCCGCGCCGATCATGTCCATGATGCCGGATTTGATCACCCGCAGCATGCTGTCGGGCGAAGTGTAGCGGCCAACGCCAACCACGGGCTTGGTGGTCAGTTTCTTCACAAACGAGATGTATTGCTCCTGATGCCCCTCTTGGGCAAAGCGCGCGGTCACGCTGTCATTGCGCCAGCTTGAGACGTTGACGTCCCACAGGTCCGGCAATTCGGCGAGCATGGCGACCACGTCGTGCCCCTCGCCCTGATGCTCGATGCCGTCGGCTCCCAGCAGTTCCTCGACGGCCAGCCGCACCGCGACGCCGCAGGTATCGCCAACAGCGTCCTTGGTGTCCTCGATCACCTCACGCAGCAGGCGGGCGCGGTTGGCGAGACTGCCGCCGTACTCGTCGGTGCGCTGATTGTGGCGGCGCGACAGGAAATGCTGCAGCAATGTCAGGTCGTGGCCGGCATAGACGTAGACAATGTCGAAGCCCGCGAGCTTGGCCCTCGCGGCCGCTTGCCGATGCCAGCGCCGCAGATTGGCGATGTCGCTCTTGTCCATGCCGCGCGCGCTGACCGGATCGGGGCCCGTGCCGATGCCGTCGGACGGTGCCAGCGGCACGTCGCGCGAGTAGTGGTTGGAGGCGCGCCGGCCATTGTGGCATAGCTCGATGGCCGCGAGGGAGCCATGCTTGTGGACGGCCTCAGCCATCAGCGCGAGCGGCGCGATATCGCCATCATCCCAGAGCCGCCCCTCAAGATAGGGAGCGATTTCGGCCGAGTGGTGGATCTCGGTCTCTTCAGTCGAGACGACTGCCCAACCGCCCTCGGCCTTGACGCCCCGCATGGTGGCCAGCGACTGTGGATGTCGGTGCCCCATGCCGTTGCAGTGCGGCACCTGATAGAAGCGGTTGCGCGCCGTCACCGGGCCGATTTTGACCGGCTCGAACAGGATGTCATAGCGGGGATCACGCACCATGCCGGTCGCGCTCAGTCGCGCGGTGCGGCGACTGCCCGCGAACGCTGGAAGATGCCGTTGTACCAATGCTTCTTGTGCGTGCGCTTGTAGTGATCGGACTTGCTTGCGTTGGCGGCATCGACACTGGCTGCCGTATCGCCGTTCAAGCCGACGCCACGCACCGGAGGCAGCGTGACGAGATCGGAACGGCACATCTTGCCCTGCACCTCGTTGCGCCCACAGCGAGCCGGAGCGCCGTCCTTGGAATAGCAGATATGGATCTCGCGCAGGCGGCCGTTGCCCTCGCAGTCGATGGCGATTTCATCTGGTCGCAATTGCGGATTGGCAGCCAGCAGGTCGCGGCGCAGTTCCGGCACCGTGACGTCGAGCGGGCTGGTCAGATTGCTGTACTTCGCCGGGATGGTCAGCGTCTTATAGAGCTTGCGCGCCAGATCGAAATAGCCGCGCATGGCCAGCCCCGAGCAGGTGCCGTGGGTCTGCCATTCGTGGTTCATCAGTTTCTCGGTCGGGATCGTGTCGATGACATCGCTGACGATCTGCTGCGGCACCCGCGGTTCGCGGCCCGAGCCGCAATTGGAGGGCCAGCCCTTGTCGTATTGCGGCCACAACCCGTGAACCACGAAGGCATAAGGGCGCGACGACGAGCATTGCGGATCGCTGGCATGCGATCCACCGGCGCTGAGGCAGAAGCTGGGCGACCAGCTTAGCACCAGCGCGTAATAGTCGAAATCGCCGGGACGGTCGGAAAAACCGGCGCTGGCGGGGGGGCTGGAAAGGACCGCCAGGATCGCAGTCAGGATCGCGACAACGACGGATCGAAACAATAGCACGTTGTGAACTCCGTATCAAGATTAACTGGCAAGCGCTGAAAGGATGCGCGTCCAACTGCGCGCGCCGCCCTCGAAACTTGAAAGGTTGTACTTTTCGTTTGGAGAATGGATGCGGTCGTCGTCGTTGCCAAAGCCGATCAGCAGCGAATCCATCCCCAGTAGCGACTTGAATGCGCCGACAATGGGGATCGAGCCGCCCGAGCCGATCATCGCGGTGGGCTTGCCCCACTCTTGGCCGAGGACCTTGGCGGCAGCCTGCAGCGGCTTGGAATTGGTGTCGAAGCTGACGGCGGGGCTGCCACGGCCGCCGCGAAACTCGGCGCGCGCATCGGGCAGCAGGCGACTTTGGACAAAGGCCTGGAAGCCAGCCAGGATTTTGTCCGGGTCCTGTTTGGCGACCAGCCTGAACGAGAGTTTGGCCGAAGCCTCCGCAGGGATCACAGTCTTAGAGCCGGGTCCAGTATAGCCACCCCAGATGCCATTGACTTCGGCAGTCGGACGCGCCCAGAGCGATTCCAGGACCGAGCGGCCGCTCTCGCCCGAGGATGTCGAAAGGCCGACCTCGCCGAGGAAGCTCTTGGCATCGAAACCGAGTTTGTCCCACTGCGCGCGTTGGGCTGCTGGCAGTTCGGCCACGTCGTCATAGAAGCCTGGGATTTGCACGCGTCCCTTTGCGTCATGCAAGCCAGCCAGCACATGCGCCAGCGCCCGGATCGGATTGATCGCCGCCCCGCCGTACATGCCCGAATGCAGATCGCGACTTGGGCCATTGATGACGAGTTCAACGAAACCGGTGCCCCGCAGCATGGTGGTGATGGCAGGGGTAGAACGGTCCCATTGGCCGGTATCGCAGACGAGTGCCAGGTCGCGCGTCAGTTCCTTGGTGTTGGCCTTGAGGAAGGGTTCGAGGCTGGGGCTGCCGGATTCCTCCTCGCCCTCCAGCAGCACCGTCACCGAGACCGGCAGCTCGCCAGTGGCTATGATCCAGGCGCGGCAGGCTTCCAGAAAGGTCATCAACTGACCCTTGTCGTCGGACGCGCCACGGCCAATGATGATCGGGCCGTTGGCCTTGTCCTCGCCAAGACGCGGCTCGAATGGTGGATTGGTCCAGAGCGACAAGGGATCGACGGGCTGCACGTCGTAGTGGCCATAAAAGAGGATGTGTGGCCGCTCGGCGTGTTTGGTCAGGCGGGTTCCCACCACCATCGGCCGGCCGGTGGTCTTGCGCATAGAGGCGTCAAATCCGATCGATTGCAGTTCGCGCGCGCACCAGTCGGCGGCTTTGTCGCAATCGTGATAGTTCGCAGGATCGGTTGAGATGCTGGGAATACGCAACAGCTCGAACAACCGGCCAAGTGCAGCTTCGCGCCCGCCGGCAAGGCTCGTCAATGCTGCTTCCAGTTGCTTGCTCATGCGCATCCTCTGCCGGACGGGTGGGTTCAGGCAAGGAACCTAACTGTTTGCCGGGCATCACAGCAAGAGTTATACCGGCCAACCTATCGTTTGACTCGTGCTCGCAAGGGGCGCACAGCGGTGCGCCCATCCAAGAGCTTGCCGCGCAGCTAGACGGGCGCACTGCTGTGCGCCCCTACGCCATGACCTCTGTCACGACCCTTCAAAGTGACAGGTCAAACCATAAGTTGGACGGTATTACTGCGGGAAATGCAGCAGGCCGTCGAGCATCGGTTTGATGGCGGGCAACAGCCGGATCGGGTCCAGGAATGTGTCGGGCTTACGCAAGCGGACTATCCTGGGCAGCGACCCCGAGCCGCTGACCCAGCCTGCGGCGGCACTTTCGTCGGCCGGCGGATCGGGTAGCACCTCCCTGGCAAGTATGTGAGGAACGTGAATGATTTTGACCCCCGGCGCCGGCGGCGTACCGGCACTGGCGCCGGCCATCGCCAGGGCGACGGTGCAGCATGCCGTACCGCCGAGAAGTGTTCTGAAAATCATGAATGAGCCCGTGGTTCTATGGGTTGGCCCGTATCTAGCGGGATAGATCGGTGCACGGAACGAGTAATTTGCAGACAGAGTTAAGAGACTCAGGCATCAGCCGAGTTGGCCACCGGCGGGCATGGGAAATCCGCGCAACAACTCGCCCGCAGCCATCGGCTTTTTGCCGGCGCGCTGTAGGTGCCGCAGCCGGACGGCGCCCGTGCCGCAAGCGATGGTCAGCCGATCGTCGAGGCACTGGCCGGCGACCCCGTTGCCTTCGGTCACTTCACTTCGCAGCACCTTGATGCGCTCAGGCCGCCCCTCGATGGTCAGCTCGAACCAGGCCCCCGGGAACGGCGACAGTCCGCGGATGTGGTCGTGCACGGCCTTGGCCGGACGGCTCCAATCGATGCGGGCCTCGGCCTTGTCGATCTTGGCGGCGTAGCTGATGCCGTCGGCCGACTGTGGCCGGCAGACCAGCGATCCGCGATCGAGGGCTGCCAGTGCCCGCAGCATCAGATCGGCGCCGCGCTCGGCCGCCAGATCATGCAGCATGCCGGCGGTCATATCGGCGGAGAGAGACAGCGGCTCGGCAAGGCAGACCGGGCCGGTATCGAGCCCGGCTTCCATGCGCATCACGCACACCTCGGTTTGGTTGTCGCCAGCCATCAGCGTGCGCTGGATCGGCGCGGCGCCGCGCCAGCGCGGCAGCTTCGAGGGATGCAGATTGAGGCAACCGAGGCGGGGATTGTCGAGGATGGCCTGCGGCAGAATCAAGCCATAGGCCACCACGACCGCCACATCGGCGTCATGGGCTGCAAGCTCGGCTGCCGCCATCGAGGTGCGCAGCGAGGCCGGCGTCAGCACGGTGAACCCAGCGCCGCGCGCAAAGCTTTCGACCGCCGATGGCCGTGGCTCCAGGCCCCGGCCCGCTGGCTTGGCGGCTTGGGTATAAACCGCGACGATCTCGTGCCCCGATCCCGCCAGCGCAGCCAGCGTCGGCACGGCGAAGTCCGGCGTTCCCATGAAGACGATACGAAGCGACATTGTGGCTGGCCCAGGCTGATGCGGCAGCCAGCGATGCCATCAGTTGGTCAGCCGCGCAAGGGCTCGGCTCACACCGGATCGCGGTGGGTGAAGCGGCGGGCGGCGGCGGCCCACAGCACGAACATGAGCGACAGCACGGCGAAGGCAATGGCGCGCCGGGGAGCGCCGGCATGGGTCAACAGCAGCAGGCCGAAACCGCCGAACATCAGATTGACGATCCAGTGGAAGCCGCGCGCAACCGCCATTGGCGCATACAGCCATTGCGGCATCGACTGCCACCTCCACGGCACCAGCATGATGATGTTTACGGCAACCATCAACAGGATCAGCCCGCGTGCATTGGTGCCGGTCGAGCGCGCTAAGAAAGCCAGCACCAGCGTCAGCGTGATGCCACTGGCCAAGCCGCTCCACAGCAGCAGGCGGTGCGCGATCTTGTGAGTGCGGCTATTATCCCACGCTGCTTTGATGCTGGTCATGTGACGCCTCCACTTGCGACCGCGGCCGATGCCGCTTTGCTGTTGCCGGCAAAGCTAGCCGATCGGCGTTACGGAAGGCTCACGACAACAGCAAGGATTTCAATCGATTTGTAATGATCAGGAGACCGTCGCTTCGTCGCGTTTGGCCTTCACCAGCTTCTTGATGATGATGTCGCGCTTGAGCTTGGAGAGATAGTCGATGAACAGCTTGCCATTCAGGTGGTCAATTTCGTGCTGCACGACCGTCGCCAGCATGCCCTCACAAATCATTTCCGTTGGGTGGCCGGACACGTCCATGTAACGCACGCGCACCTGGTTCGGCCGTTCCAGCTCGGCGTAGACATCCGGGATCGAAAGACAGCCCTCTTCATGCATGCGCAACGCATCGCCGATCACTTCCACGATCTCGGGGTTCAGCATGGCGATCGGCCGCTTGGGGTCGGTATCGTTCTTGACGATGTCCATCACCAGCAGGCGGCGCGGCACGCCAACCTGCACCGCTGCCAGGCCAACGCCCGGCGCCTTGTACATGGTCGCGAACATGTCGGCGATCAGCCGTTTCAGGTCGGTGTCGATGCGCTCAACGGGCGCGCTGGCACGCCGCAGCAGCGGATCGGGAGCCTTGATGATATCGAGAATGGCCATGGGTTTGAGATAAGCAACCGGCGCAATCGGGTCAACGGGGTGGCGCCGCGGCATTGCGGCTATTTGGCAGGTTGGGACAACCAATCAGCTGTTCCGTCCGTAAGGATTGTAGAAATCGGTGTGCTTCGGGCGGTGGCCAAAAGAGTCTGGATTTATGCGAAGGAAGATCATGGTGTTCTGGCCGATGGCGGCGGCGCTGGTCCTGGGACTGTACGGGCTGATTGTCGCGGGCGCCTATTGGCAGCAGCGGGCATTGATCTACCACCCAGGCGGCGTTCGACTGGCGCCGGCTGAGTTCGGTCTGGCGAACGTCGCCGACATAACCTTGACGACGCCTGAAGGTGAAAAGCTGGTCGCCTGGTGGGCCACGGCGAGCGCGGGCAAGCCGACCGTCCTGTATTTTCATGGCAATGCGGGCCATCTCTCGGAGCGCTCCGAGCGCATCCGATTTTTCCAAAAGGCCGGTATCGGCATCTTCATGCTGGCGTATCGCGGCTATTCCGGCAGCAGCGGCCACCCGAGCGAAGCGGCCAATTATGCCGATGCGCAGCAGGCCTTTGACTATCTCACAGCCTGCGGCGTGCGGCGGGGCGATATCGTGTTGTTCGGGGAATCGCTCGGCACGGGCGTCGCGGTGCAGCTGGCGGGCCTGCGGCAGCCCAGCGGTCTGGTGTTGGATTCCCCCTATACCAGCCTCGCCGATGCGGCGGCGTTCCATTATCCGTGGCTGCCCGCGCGGGCGCTGATCGCGGATCGATACGATAGCCTTGCCCGGATCGGTGCTCTGCATCTGCCGCTGCTGGTGCTGCACGGCGAAGCCGACGTGGTCGTCCCGGTCGCCATGGGGCGGGCACTGTTTGCCGCTGCCAATGAGCCAAAAAGGATCGTCACCTTTCCTGGAGCCGAGCACATTCTGCACGCCAAGTTCGGATCGCTGGATATTGCGCGCACGTTTATCGAGGGGCTGAAGCGCTGACGCTGCCAACGACCGCCCGATTGCCAACGGCGCCAATAGGCATATGGATCGGCTCGATCTCGATACTGTCGCCGCGCTCGGCGTTCCAGACATCGTGCTGCATCTGCAGCGCCAACCAATAGCGCGCGCCATTGCCAAAGGCCTTGCCGAGCCGGCGCGCCAGATCCAGCGATAACGGGCGTCTCTCGCTCAGGAAATCGCCAAGCCGCGCCAGGCTGACGCCAAGTTTAACCGCCAGCTGTTTACGGCTGAGGCCAAGGCGCGGCAGGATCTGCTCGCGCAGCACGGCGCCGGGATGGGGCGGGCCATAGCCCCATTGCTCATAGTTCAATTGCAACGACACGGCAGAATAACTCCAAGGACTATTGGTGCACCGATCGCACAGCGAGGCCGACCGTCGGCGTTCGTTGGAAGATCAGTCGCGTGGCAAACGCAACAGGTTCGAAGATCCGATGCGGGTCTGCCACTGCGGGCGCCGCATCACGTCGAGGCGCCAACAATCGGTAAGGTTGAATGATCAGATACGGCAATGTGAGTTAACGGAGTATGAATGCACGCCAAATTGTCCAATAAAATCAGACAATGCCCAATGGCCCCGGAGCGGTGCGCCCGGGGCCATGGCAGTCAATGTGCGGAAAATGACACGCGCGTTGGCGCGACCCGAACCGTCGCGGCTAGCGCCGCTTGGTCACCGGACCGGCGGCGATCAGGCCTTCGCGCTGCATCTTCTTGCGGGCCAGCTTGCGCGCTCGGCGCACCGCCTCGGCCTGCTCACGCGCACGCTTCTGCGATGGTTTCTCGTAATGCCCGCGCAGCTTCATCTCGCGGAAAATGCCCTCGCGTTGCATCTTCTTTTTGAGCGCCTTGAGGGCTTGATCGACATTGTTGTCACGAACGAGAACCTGCACGAGGGGGTCACCTCTAAGTAGCGTGATGGAATTTTGGATGGAGCGCCGAACCAGCCGCCTCGCCGCGAATGCCGCAGCGCTCGGAGGCCGGTGCGGCTCCCAGGAAGCCTCTGCGGTACCAGAATTCAATTAGCAAGTCCAGAAGGCTTGGGCTAACTTGCCGCCGCTTGTGTGAGGACGTCGGCGAGGGGGCCATCGATTGATGCCGGACTATCAGCTTTTGCGCAAGAACATGGTCGAATCGCAGGTGCGCACCAACGATGTCACCGACCGGCGCGTGTTGCGCGCGATGCTCGACCTGCCGCGCGAACGCTTCGTGCCGGAAGGATTGAAGGCACTGGCCTACAGTGGCGAAGGGGTGACGCTGCCAAGGTCTGCGGCCAGTGCCAGCCAGCGCATGCTGCCTGCCCCGGTCATGACGGCGCGGCTGATCCAACTTGCCGATCTCAATGCCAACGACAAGGTTTTGGAGATCGGCGCGGCCACCGGCTACGGCACCGCGATCATTGCCGAACTTGCTGCCTCGGTGACGGGATTGGAGAGCGACCCAGGCTTGGCGGCACTGGCGAGCGCCAATCTGGCAGTGGGCCGGGTCACCAACGCCACCGTCAAGACCGGTGCGCTGGCTGCCGGCGTCCCGGATATCGGGGCTTTCGATATCATCATCGTCTCGGGCGCCATCCCCGAGGTACCGATGGCGCTGCGCCAGCAGCTGCGTGACGGCGGACGGCTGATTGCCGTCATCGCCAACGGCCCTATCGGGCGCGCCACGGTGTTTGAGCGGGTGGGTGATGGCTTCAGCAGCCGACAGGCTTTTGATGCCGGCATGCCGACGCTGCCCGGCTTTGCCCGCAAGCCAGCCTTCGCCCTGTAATTTCGAGGACTGTCATGGCACGCCCGCCAAAATCCAAGCCCGAGCCGGTCTGGGAAGACCTCAAGGGCGGCCCCTGGGAGCCGACCTTCGGCGGCGTCCTGAGCTTCCTGCGCCGCCCCTATTCGCGCGACCTTGCCGGGGTCGATGTCGCCGTCATGGGCGTGCCCTATGACAACGCCACCACCGATCGTCCGGGCACCCGCTTTGGGCCACGCGCCATCCGGGCGGCCAGCTGTGGCCTGTCCGAGCTGAAGGCCTTCCCGTGGGGCTTCGATCTGTTCGCCCACCTCAAGGCGGTCGACTACGGCGATTGCACCGTCAATCACCACCTGCCCGATACGGTCGTCGCCTCGATCGAGATCCAGGCTGCCAAGGTGCTGGCCGGCGGCGCCTCCCTGCTGACGCTGGGCGGCGACCACTTCATCACCTATCCGCTGCTGAAGGCGCATGCCGCCAAGCACGGCCCGGTCGCGCTGCTGCAGTTCGATAGCCATTGCGACACCTGGCCGGACCATACCGACGGGGCGACCAGCTTCAACCACGGCTCGATGTTTTTGCGCGCCGGCAACGAAGGCCTGATCGATCTCAAACACTCCATGCAGGTGGGTTTGCGCACGCACAACGACAGCGCGCACGGTTTCGAGATCCTGACCGCGCCCTGGCTGCATCGCCACGGCGTCGATGCGACGATAGCCGCCATCAAGGAGCGCGTCGGCACGGCCAAGGTGTACATCTCGTTCGATATCGATTTCCTCGATCCGGCATATGCACCCGGCACCGGCACGCCGGTCGCAGGTGGCCCGGCCAGCTGGCAGGCGCTGGCGATCCTGCGCGGATTGGGCGATCTCAATCTGATCGGCATGGACATCGTGGAAGTCTCGCCACCCTACGACCACGCCGAGATCACGGCGATTGCGGCGGCCACGCTGGCGCACGACTACATGGGGCTGCTGGCAATCAAGAAGGGCGCCAAGGGAGTGATCGTGGGACGGATGTGAGCTGATCTGATTTGCGCAATCGGCGGCTTGATCCAGATCATTGCTGCGCGCAGCCATCTGACTTAATGACCTAGCAAGTCGATGGCGACGTCCGCCGTGGTGATAGGCTGCAGGAGGTTGCCATGACCAACTCGCGGCAGATCGCCGGCTTGATTGGTCCGACCGCGATTGCGATGGGCCTGTCGGAAATGTTGAACCCGCACATCTGGGCGGCAGTGACGCCGCCGATCACGTTCCAGGCCGGCACGATGCTGTTCGTCGCCGGCTTGGCGATCGTGCGCGCACACAACAGCTGGCGCGGTGACTGGACCGTCGTTGTGACACTGGTCGGCTGGGTCGCGCTGGTGCTTGGCGCGTTCCGGATATTTTTTCCGGAGCTGGCTCATCGCACAGTCGAAAACTCGTCCATTCCGCTGATATCGCAGGTGCTGGTCCTGGCGATCGGACTGTTCTTGTCCTTCAAGGCCTTTGCGTCAGAGGTTGACAAGGCATCGAGCGGTCGCAGCGGATAAGGCGCTATTTACGCCGCCCCTTTCGCCTTCTCCCGCGCCACCGCTTCCACGATCAGCTTCTTGGCCTCATCTACACCACCCCAGTGTGAAATCTTGACCCACTTACCGGGTTCCAGATCCTTGTAGTGGGCAAAGAAATGCTCGATCTGCTGCAGAGTGATCTCGGGCAGGTCCTGGTAGGTCGCGACCTTATCGTAGCGGCGCGTAAGTTTCTGCGACGGCACGGCGATGATCTTTTCATCGCCCCCGGCGTTGTCCTCCATCACCAGCACGCCGACCGGACGGCAGTTCATAACTGCGCCAGGTACGATCGCGCGCGTGTTGCAGACCAGCACATCGATCGGATCGCCGTCCGACGACAGTGTGTGCGGCACAAAGCCGTAATTGCCCGGATAGACCATCGGCGTATACAGGAAACGGTCGACAAACAACGTGCCGGACGCCTTATCCATCTCGTACTTGATCGGCTCGCCGCCCACCGGCACCTCGATGATGACGTTGATGTCGTCGGGCGGGTTTTGGCCGATAGGAATGGCGTCGATGCGCATGGAAGAGGCTCCGATCTTGGTGTCGGATGGTGACTAGCCCAAACGCGCCCGTTGCGGCAACTCTATCGGCGTGTCTTGGTTAGATCGCCGCTCAATTGCCCTTCAGCCATTCCCTGGCGCGCTTCTGGGCTTCGGCGACCTGGGCGCGGGTCATGTCGGCGGCGATCTCGGCGCGGTATTCCTTGGCCGCCTGGTTGCCGCGCAGCGCCGCGAGGTTGAACCACTTGTGTGCGGTCACCGCGTCGGCGTCCACGTCGCGGCCGAGCGAATATTGCAAGCCCAACTGGAACAGCGCGTCGGCCGAAGCCATGGCTGCCCCGATGTGGGCGGTGTCACCCACCCTGGTCATTTCAAAAGACTGCATGTCTGCGCGCGCCATGACGTAAACTCCCCACTCGAACTTGGCGTTTCCCTCGCCGGCACCCGAACTCTCCACAGAGACCCGATGGCCTGACGTTGAGGCAAGAATGGCGGGGGATGCCCAACAAGGCGTAAACGGCGGCCAAGCGTTTTGTCAGTGTTCGGATAACTGAGATTGAGGCTTCGTTTGCATCCGGTCGGAGACGGGGCAATTTTCCCGGAAATGCAACGGCTTTAACGCAATTGGCGTAATTGCCGTCAGGATTTGCTAACCATGTTCGCAAATCGCAGGCGGCGGGGGGCTGGCGCGCTGCCATGTCCAGGACGGCCCCCTGGACCTGACCCCAGCAGTTTGCTAAACGGCGCCATGCTTTCGAACCTACCACTCTCAGCGATCGAGTTCCGACGACGATCCCCCCGCAGCGACGCCTGTGTCGCCGCCGGTCGCCGTCTGCCGAACGCCTGAGCGGGCGCGGGGCGACGGATCCAGCCGTCGGCCTCCTGATGGTTTGCCAAAACCGGCCCATATCTTCGAAAGCTCTCCGCCATGCCCCCTGACGTCACGTCTCGTCGTGTGACTGCCGCTGACCTTCCCGCCATGGAGGCCTTGCACGACCGCGCTTTCGGTCCCGGCCGCTATGCGCGCACCGCCTACCGCATCCGCGACGGATTGTCGCCGTTCTCGCCGCTGTGCCGGGTCGCCTACAAAGACGGCCGACTTGCCGCCGCGCTGCGTATGGCGCCGATCACGATTGGCGGGACGCCTGGCGCGCAGCTGCTCGGCCCGCTCGCAGTCGAGCCGGCGCTGAAAGGCCAGGGGATCGGCAAGGCGCTGGTGGCCGAAGCGCTGGAGGAGGCGCAGCGCGCCGGCGTCCGGCTGGTCGTGTTGGTGGGGGACCTGCCGTATTACGAGCGCTTCGGGTTCTCGGTGGCGCCACCAGGCCGGCTGGAGCTGCCGGGGCCAGTGGATGCGCGGCGGCTGCTGTGGCTGGAGCTGGCGCAAGGCGCAAAGGGGGAATTTCAGGGGGCGGTAAGGGGCGGATAGATTTGGGCGCTTGCCATTCATTCCGACAAAGTCGCGCATTCGCCCGCGAAATGTCCGGCCCCTTGAAACCATGCCAGAACTTGCTACAACCCGGCCCACGGTTGGTTGGCGAACTATTTGGAATGCCTGACGTTTTTTGGCGGCGTCAGGTTTGAATTTCACAAAGGCATCTCATGCGATTGGCGCTGCTGGCGGCCCTGGGCGGCGCTTTCGGCACCGTGGCCCGGTATCTCACGGTTGCGGCAGCCGCGCGGCTGCTCGGGCCGGACTTGCCTTGGGGCACCTTCGCGGTCAACGTCACGGGATCGTTAGCCATCGGCGCGCTGATGGCGGCGATCAGCCAGTGGTGGGGCGGCTCGCCGGAGCTGCGCGTTTTGCTGGTGACGGGCGTCCTTGGCGGCTTCACAACTTTTTCCGCGTTTTCGTTCGATATCCTCCAGCTGATCGAGCGGCGTGCATTCCTTGAGGCAAGCCTCTATGCCGTGGGGTCTGTTCTGCTCTCGCTGCTGGCCGTCGCCATCGGCTTTTCCGCCATCAAGGCTCTCGCGTCATGACCAAAGCTGACACTCCCAGCGCCCTCGCCAAGGTGCAATCGCTCGTCGTGGCCCCCGATGAGGACGGCATGCGCATCGACCGCTTTCTCGGCGCGCGCTTTCCGGGGCTGGCGTTTGCGCGCGTGCAAAGCATGATCCGCAAGGGCGAGCTGCGGCTGGATGGCGGGCGCATAAAAGCCTATGCCAAGGTGGCGCAAGGCCAGACCGTCCGGGTGCCGCCCTTGCGTGCGGACGATGATGGCGTCAAGCCGACCACCATGGGCGGGGCGGGCGCAGGCAACAAGAACCGCGATTTCATCAAGTCGATCACGCTGTGGGAAGACGACGACGTCATGGTGCTGAACAAGCCCATGGGCCTCGCGGTGCAGGGCGGCTCGGGCACCGAACGGCACATCGATGGCATGCTGGACGCCATTACCGCCAAGGACGGGCAGCGCGCCCGCCTGGTGCACCGGCTCGACAAGGACACGTCGGGTTGCCTGTTGATCGCCAAGACGCGTTTTGTGGCGGCGGCGCTGTCCAAGACGTTCCAGACCCGCGCGGCGCAGAAAACCTATTGGGCGCTGGTGGCCGGCGTTCCGAAAGTTCGCCAGGGCCGCGTCTCGACGTTTCTGGCCAAGGACGAAGAGGCGCAGGCCGTCCACGAGGCCAAGATGAAGATCGCCGATCATGGCGACGAGGGCGCCCAGCATGCGCTGACCTATTACGCCGTGATCGAGAAGGCGGCCAAGCTGACGGCCTGGGTGTCGCTGAAACCGGTGACCGGGCGTACGCACCAACTGCGCGCGCATATGGCGCATATCGGCAATCCGATCATCGGCGACGCCAAGTACTTCGATCGCAACGATTGGGAGCTGCTGCCCGGATTGCAGAACAAGTTGCATCTGATGGCGCGCCGCATCCGGGT
The DNA here is from genome assembly GCA_031367715.1 of Hyphomicrobiaceae bacterium. Taxonomy (GTDB): domain Bacteria; phylum Pseudomonadota; class Alphaproteobacteria; order Rhizobiales; family Hyphomicrobiaceae; genus JANYHF01. The sequence continues at coordinate 17,446 of JANLQJ010000384.1, forward strand.
GCCGCATCCGCGTGGAAAAGGGCTGATCGACGTGACGGCCCCGCTGCCACCGCATATGCAGCAGTCGTGGGCCGTGCTCAATTTCGATACCGAACACTACGACCCCATCGACGATGCGCCGGCGGATGATAAGCGTTAGTTGGGTGCACCGCGCCAGATGGGCAAAATCACGAGTAGGGTGTTCGGACCATGGCAAGCCGCGACCAGGAAATTGACGCCGCGGTGAAGCGGGCCAATGTCGCCCCGCTGCCCAAGCGCTTCTACAAGTCCGCGACCGTCGGCGCGCATGCGGATGGGTTTGCCGTGCTGCTGGACGGCAAATCCGTTCGCACGCCGGGCAAGGCCGTGCTGGTGACGCCGCGCCAGGATATCGCTGACGTGATCGCCGCCGAATGGTCCGCACAAGGCGAGTTCATCGATCCCAAAGGCATGCCGCTGACACGGTTGGTGAACTCCGCGATTGATGGCGTCGCCGGGCAGGAAGCCGAAGTTGCCGCCGACGCCGCCAAATACGCCGGCAGCGATCTCGTCTGCTACCGCTCGGACGGTCCCGAAGCGCTGGCCGCGTTGCAAGCCCTGCATTGGGACCCGGTACTGGCCTGGGCCAAGGACGCATTCGGCGTTAAGTTCAGGACATCCGTAGGCGTCATTCATGTCGCCCAACCGGCGCAAGCCGTGCCCAGGGTCGAAGCTGCGCTTGCCGGCTTGAAGCCGTTCGAACTCGCCGGCGTGCACAGCATGACGACGCTGACGGGGTCGGTGCTGTTGGCCCTGGCCGTTACGCGAGGAAACCTCGATCCCGCCGCCGCCTGGACCGCCGCCCACGTGGACGAGGATTTCCAGATCAGCCAATGGGGTGAGGACGCCGAGGCGGTGCTGCGCCGGGCCTTCCGCTGGCGCGACATGCAAGCGGCGGCGCTGCTTGCCGTTTGACCTTGTGCGCTAGCCCCGGTTCGCCAACCAGGCGCTGGCGACAATAAACACTGCCCCGACGATGGTGGCGATGGCCGGCGCCTCGGCGAAAAACAGATAGCCCAGCCCGGCCGCCCACAGCAGCGCGGTATATTCCAGCGCGGCCAGTCGCCCGGCCTGCGCGCGTGCGAAGGCGTTGGCCAGCAGCAGGTGCCCACCAACGCCAAGCACGCCGATGGCGCCGAAGATCAGCGCATCGGACGGCGTCGGCGTCCGCCAGACCCACCAGGCCGGCAGGGCCAGGATCAGGCCGGCCGCAATATGCAACACCAGGACGGTCAGCGGGATCGGATCGAGCGTGGCGCGTGAACGCAGCAGCACCATCGAGAGGGCATAGAATACCGCCGCCGCCAAAGTGGCGCAGGCCCCCGCCAAAGCCAGCGGTCCATAGGCCGTGGCGCCGATCTGCCCGCTGACGATCACCAGCATGCCGGCAAATCCGACGCCGAGCGCCAGGCCGATCTTGGGCGACAGCCGCTCCTTCAGCAGCCAGGCGCCGAACAGCGCCAGGAAGGCAGGCGACAGAAACGAGAGGGCGACGGTTTCGGCCAGCGGCAGGGCCGTCAGGGCAAAGAAGAAGGTCAGCGAGGTTGCGACCGTGAGCAGCGAGCGGATGGCATTGACCGAGATCATCTGGCGGCTCGGCCAACCCGGCCTGATCCAAGCGACGATCACCGCAATGACAACGGTTCCGGTCGCAAAGCGCAGGAAGCTGACTTCGGCGACGGGATAGCGCGAGGCCACCTGCTTGACCGTGGCGTCCATCACCGACAGGAAACCGACCCCAGCCGTATAGAGCAGCAACGCCGTGGTGTGCGTCGCCTTTGCCACGCGGGTCGCGACCTGCGCCTCGGACTCGAGAGCGGGCATGCTCATACGCCCTTGCCGGTGTCGTCATCGTCATCAGCATGCATGGCGTGCAGCACCCGGTGCACCACCGGCGCCAGGATGATCCCCGTCGTGACGATCAGCACCACGCCGCAATAGAGCGCATAGGTGGCCGCGAAAATCTTGCCGGCGTCCGTTTTAAGCGTGCCGACCGGTCCCATGCCGCCCAGCAGCATGCTCGCGTTGAGATAGGCGTCCACGGAACTCATACCCTCAAGCCCTTGATAGCCGGCCATGCCTATCATCAGCGATAGCCCGATCAGCACGCCAGCCATGGCGAGGCTGACGCCCATGCGGCGCAGGAATTCACCAAAGCTGACAACCGGCTGGCGGCGGGTCTCGAACTGGGTGAGGCGGCGATCGGGCATGGGCGCAGGTCTCGGGTGATTGGCGCGCGACAGTGCCCGGGGCGATGCGGCGCGGCAACCCCCGGGAATGCTGGGGAGCTGCGCGCGCGGCGAAGTCGGCACAAGCATCGCCCCGTCGGTGTCATCCGCGGCGGCAAGCCACCCACCTTGACGCGCTCGCCCGCGTACCCTAACCGGCACAGCCATGGCCAAGATCGAAACCCTGTTCGTCACACAGCTCTACCGCGCCGAGATCAATGGGCGGGGCGGGGCCGCTTTGGTCGATGAGCTGGCGCAAAGCTGCCTGTACCTGGCCAAGGAGGATGGTGCGGGGCGGCGCTGGTGCAAGGACAATAATTATCCGGGTTATACGTCCTATGCCTCCCTGACAGATCTCGCCATGCGGCTGCCGCCCTTCGCGGAGCTCACGGAACTGATCGACGGCCATATCGCCGACTTCGCCAAGGAGTTGGATTTCGATCTGGGCGGGCGAAAACTGGTGATGGACAGCCTGTGGGCCAACGTGCTCGATCCCGGCGGCCACCATGCCGCGCACATTCATCCGCAGTCGGTGATCAGCGGCACGTTCTATGCCGCCGTCCCGGAAGGGGCGAGCGCGCTGAAACTGGAAGACCCGCGCCTAGCCAACATGATGGCCGCCCCGCCGCGCAAGTCGCGTGCAAAATTGGAAAACCGCAGCTTCGTCTACATCGCGCCCAAGGACGGCACGCTGCTGTTGTGGGAGAGCTGGTTGCGCCATGAAGTGCCAACCAACACCGCCAAAGCCAAGCGCATCAGCATCAGCTTTAATTATCGCTGGGGGTGATGGTGTTGGGGCGAATGTGAGCTGCCGCAGCTGTTTTCTCCTCTCCCCCGTCTTCCGGGGGAGAGGAGACCGCGTCTCGCAGGCGCCTTTTCGCGCCAAGAGCCACGCGGTCGGTGAGGGGCAGCGGTTTGCTCCGCACCTGTTGCAACGGGGACGGAGCAAGCGGCGGCCCCTCATCCGGCCCTATTCCCTCGCGCTTCGCGCTCGGGGGGCCACCTTCTCCCCCTGAAGTAGGGGGAGAAGGAAAGTAGAGTCGGCTTTTGTTAGCGTTCGTGAGACGCCGCCCTACGTCGCGCGCTGCCCGAACAGCACTTTTCGCGCCTCATCGTCCTGGCTCAGATCGACCTTGCCCTGCTGCTCCTTGGCGACGTCGAGCGCACGCTTGACGGCCGGGCGGGCCTCCATGCGCTCCAGCCAGGCCTGGATGTTTGGAAACTCCTCGATGGTCTGACCTTGCCGTTCGTAAGGACGCACCCACGGAAAACAGGCCATGTCGGCGATCGAGAGCTCACCACAGATGTAGTCCTTGCCGTCCAGCTGGCGGTTCAACACGCCATAGAGCCGGTTCACTTCATTGGTGTAGCGATCAATCCCGTACTGAATCTTTTCCGGCGCATAATGACGGAAATGGTGCGTCTGCCCCGCCATCGGGCCGAGCCCGCCCATCTGCCACATCAGCCACTGATCGACGGCGACCCGGCTGCGCTCATCGGTGGGATAGAATTTGCCGGTCTTGCGGCCGAGGTATTGCAGAATGGCACCGCTCTCGAACACCGAGATCGGTTTTCCACCCGGGCCGTCGGGATCGACGATGGCTGGCATGCGGTTGTTTGGGGCAATCTTCAAGAAATCAGGGGCGAACTGCTCGCCCTTGCCGATGTTGACCAGATGCACCGTATACGGCAGGTCTGCCTCTTCCAGAAAGATCGAGATCTTGTAGGCGTTCGGAGTCGGCCAGACATGCAATTCGATGGGGCGCTGCGCCATTGGAAAACTCCGATTGTTGATCGTCGGTCATATGCTACTGCAATCGCAACGGGGGCAAGAGGGTGTTGGTTCCGGCCCAGGCAGGAGTGTCGTCATGACAAAAGTACGCGTCGCAGGTTTTACAATTTCGCTCGACGGTTTTGGCGCCGGGCCGGAGCAGAGCCTGGCCGATCCGCTCGGCAAGCGCGGCAAGGAACTGCATCAGTGGTTCGTCGGCACCAAGACGTTCCGCACGATGTTTGGCGATGGCAGCGGATCGGAGGGGCCGGACGAGGATTTCGCGCGCCGGTCGATGGACAATTTCGGCGCCTTCATCCTGGGACGGAACATGTTCGGCCCGGTGCGCGGCGCGTGGCCGGACGATAACTGGAAGGGCTGGTGGGGCGACAACCCGCCCTATCACGCGCCGACGTTCATCCTCACGCACCATGCCCGCGATCCGATCATGATGGAGGGCGGCACCACGTTCCACTTTGTGACCGATGGTATTGAGGCCGCCCTGGATCGGGCCAAGACGGCGGCGGGCGGCCGCGACGTCAAGATCGGGGGCGGCGTTTCAACGGTGCGGCAGTATCTCGAAGCGGGGCTGATCGACGAGATGCACTTGGCATTGACGCCGGTTGTTCTTGGGCGCGGCGAGGCGTTGTTCGATGGCATAGATCTGCCGGCGCTCGGCTTCAAGTCGACCGAACACGTCGCCACCGCGTTCGCGACCCATGTCGTGTTGGCAAAATAGGCCGCAGAAGGACTACTTCGGCGCGCGCTTGGCCAAGATCCGTTGCAGCGTGCGGCGGTGCATGTTGAGCCGCCGCGCCGTCTCCGAGACATTGCGGTCGCACAGCTCGAACACGCGCTGGATGTGCTCCCAGCGCACGCGGTCCGCCGACATCGGATTTTCCGGCGGCATCGCCTTGTGGTCGCGGTTCGCCAGCAGGGCATTGCACACGTCGTCCGCGTCGGCCGGCTTGGAGAGATAGTCCACCGCGCCCAGCTTCACGGCCGAAACAGCTGTCGCGATATTGCCATAGCCGGTCAGCACCACCACGCGCGTGTCCTGGCGCGCGCGCCCCAGCTCTTCGATGACGTCCAGTCCGTTGCCGTCCTCCAGCCGCATGTCGACCACCGCAAAGGCCGGCGCTGCCTTGCGGATCATGTCGCGCGCTTCGACTACGGTCGCGGCCATGCGCACTTCGAAGCCGCGCAATTCCAGCGCGCGGCCGATACGAGTCAGGAACGCGCGATCATCATCGACGATCAGCAGCGTCTTGTCGGCGGGCAATTGCAGTTCGGCGGGCTTGTCGGTCAAAATCTTCTCCCGTTACCGGGCCACTTTTTTGTTGCGGCGCAATGTCAATAAGGCGGTCTGTCTCACCACTATTTCAGGGCGAGCGCAAGCGTTGGCGCGGATATGGTTCGAATGGCGGGGGGACATGATGTTCATTTTCGCTGCGCGGAGGTCAAGGTGACGTGCGGTCTACAACGAAAATGAACTTCGTATCCCCGCTCTGCCCGGGACTGCCAAGGCAGAGCGGGGACACGGAGCTCATCGTCAGCGCCACATTCTCGGCTCATGCCGCCAACGACGGTGTTGGCTGACGATGACCATCATGTCCCCAGTTCCGCGTCCAGAGCATCCAGCCCTTTCGGCCCCGCCCCCTGGAATTTCGCGCGCGGCCAGGACACCTGGACCACCGCTCCGCTCTGGGCCGGCTCGCGATTGGCGATCTCGATTTCAGCGCCCGAGCGTTCCAGCAGCGTCTTGGCGATGAAAAATCCCAGCCCCAGCCCGCCAGCCTGGCGGTCCGCCGACTGTTCCTCTTTGACGCCTGGACGTTCGGGATGGCCGCGCGTCGTTACATAAGGATCGCCCAGCGATCCCAGAATCCCGGGCGGAAACCCGGGGCCATCGTCGGTGATTGTGATGGTGACGCGATCGGCGGTCCAGCCGGCCAGGATGTCCACGCGCGTGCGGGCGAAATCGACGGCGTTCTCGACCAGATTGGTGAGGCCGTAGACCACGCCAGGGCGGCGTTCGGACACCGGCTCCTCAGCGGACTTGCCCTCCAGGCCAGGCGACGGTCCGGTCGCCACCGAGATCTCTTTCTCGAACACCCGGAACGGCTCGACCGCCTCGTCGATCAGGTGACTCAGCGGCAGATAGGCGTGCAAGGGATCGCCGAGCGCCGAGCGTTCGGTCAACGTACGAAGAATCTCGCGGCAGCGCTGGGCTTGGCTGCGCAACAGCTCGACATCTTCGGCCAGGGGACTGTCCTTGGCCAAGCCGCGCTGTATTTCCTTCACCACCACTACGATGGTGCCGAGCGGCGTGCCCAATTCGTGCGCGGCGGCCGCAGCGAGGCCATCCAGCGCATGCAGCCGTTGCTCGCGCGAGAGCACATGCTCGGTCGCGGCCAGCGCTTCCGACATCTGCCAAGCCTCGCGGGCCAGGCGGCGGGCGTACAAGCCCATGAACACCATGCCGCACAGGATCGAGGCCCAGACGCCCGCCGTGAAAATCGGCGGCAGCGTGAATTGCAGTCCCGGATACCAGGGCAAGGGCCAGTGATAGCGCGTCAGCAGGCCCGCCACGGCGAGGGTGAGCACGCTCAGCACCAGCGTGCTCTCGATCGGCAGGGTGGCGGCTGCAACCGTAACGGGCGCCACCAAAAGAAACACGAAGGGATTGTCGATGCCGCCCGTCAGATAGAGTAGGCCGCCGAGCTGGGCCATATCGAAGATCAGGAGCGCCGTTCCGAACGGCACGGACAAGCGGTGGCGGGCGGCAAAGCGCAGTTGCAGCGCCGTGGAAAGCGCCGCCGAGGCCGCGATGGCGCCCAAGCACAACCCGATGGGGAGCGGAAAGCCCAGCCCGAAATGCGTGCCCAAGACAACCGCCAGCTGTCCGCAGACGGCGATCCAACGCAGACGCGTCAGCGTTTGTAGCCTGAGACGGCTGCTGGAGGATTGAAGCCGATGGCGTGGCAGGACCTGCATGGAGCGACGTTTCCACCCTCTTTGAGCGCGCCGCCGACCATGGCGTGGGAGGGGGAGCGGCGCAAGTTTGCTGGCCAAGATTATGGCGTGGGCCGATGCATCTTGCCGCATTGCAACGAGCACGCGGGGTTAATCCACCCGGCCCGCGCTGCGAATGTGCCGGGGAGCTTTAGTAAGGTATTGGCGAATCGGAGACAAATCGGTAGCCTCAACTGTCAAGCTGGCGCTACGATGGCCTGGCAGGCGGCCGCAGACTGGGGAGCGGCTCCTGTGGATAAGCTGTTGATAAGCCAGATTGCGGGCGAATTTTCGCTTGGGTCGGGACTTCGGGGGAGGGGCTGACGTGCTTTATCATTTGTTTGAGCTCGGGCAGGCGGCTGTAGGGCCGGCCCGGTATACGGCCGATGCCTATCGGATGTTTTTCGACAATCCATTCAATCCCATGTCGCATACTGCGGTCGGCCGGGGCGCCGTGGCGGCCTGCGAAGTGTTCGAGCGCACCACGCGCCGCTACTCCAAGCCCTCGTTCGGGATTTCGGCGACGCCGAGCCGGTCCGGCGTGGTCGATGTGCGCGAAAGGGTGGTCTGGCAAAGCCCTTTTTGCCGTGTGATTCATTTCAGCCGTGATTTACCGGCGGATCGGGTCGCCGATCCCAAGGTGCTGCTGGTGGCCCCCATGTCGGGCCATCACGCCACGTTGTTGCGCGGCACCGTCAAGGCGCTGCTGCCCGAGCACGAAGTGTTCATCACCGACTGGACGGACGCGCGCAACATTCCGCTCGATGCCGGCCGTTTCGATCTCGACAGCTACATCGACCATATGATCGCGATGTTCCGCATGTTCGCCGGCGATGTGCATGTGGTGGCGGTATGTCAGCCATCCGTCCCGGTGCTGGCGGCCGTCTCGCATATGGAGAAGATTGGCGATCCGGCCGTTCCCGCCTCCATGGTGCTTATGGGCGGACCAATCGATACCCGCATCAGTCCGACGGCGGTGAACAAGATGGCGGCGGAAAAGCCAATCAACTGGTTCAAGAACAATGTCATTACAACTGTGCCTTGGCCCAATTCAGGGCGCGGGCGCGAAGTATATCCGGGGTTTCTACAACTCTCAGGTTTCATGACAATGAACCTGGATCGCCACATCAATGCCCACAAAGACTTGTTTCTTCATCTTGTGCGCGGCGATGGCGATTCGGCGCAGAAGCACAGGGAATTCTACGACGAGTATCTTGCTGTGATGGATTTGTCGGCCGAGTTTTACTTGCAAACCGTGGAGAGCGCCTTCATCCGGCACGATCTCGCCAAGGGCAGCATGATGTTCCGGCGCGAGACTGTGCAGCCGCAGGCGATTAAGCGCACGGCGCTGATGACGGTTGAGGGCGAGCACGACGATATTACCGGGCTGGGCCAATGCCAGGCCGCGCACAAGTTGTGCTCAAGCCTCACTGATAACCAGCGCTTGCACTATGTGCTGCCGGGCGTCGGCCACTATGGCATCTTCAACGGTTCGCGCTTCCGGTCCGACCTGTTGCCGCGCATCGCCGGCTTCGTGCGCCAGTACGACGCTCCGTTCGGCCGGCGCGGCGCGCAAGGGGCGGTGGGCCCGTCGATTGCTGCGGTGTCCAGTTCGGAGATCGCGGTCAAGCCGTTGTCGTTACTGTCCGATGCGCCTTGAGCCATTGGGGAAATGGTGGAAACGAATAACCCGGGCTTTCGTCCCGGCAAGAGTGATGAGGGCGCTGCAACGGTTCGTCCGTAACCGGGGCGTCCTTGTCGGTGGCGCAAAAGCCCTGTGTGCAAGGAGCGGAGACGTGGCGAAGGCAACCAGAGTACGGCTGAACCGGTCAACCGGCGGCGATGGTTTGGAACAGGCGTTGCGCGCCGCGCTCAAACGCGAGCAGGGACTGGAAGTCTTTGGACTGAACACTCCCGTGCAGGTGCGCCGGCACCCCGCGGCGCGCCGGTTGACCCTGCGCGTGAGCCAGGTGCGACGTGAGGTCGTTCTGACCATCCCGCCGGGCGGCAGCCTTTTGGAGGCCGGAAAATTCGTCGGCCAACATATGGATTGGGTGCGCCAACGGCTTGAGGCCTTGCCAGCGCAGGTCGATCTGATCCAAGGCGCGCGCATCCTCTATCGTGGCGAACCGCATCTTATTGAGATGCTAGGGCCGACCCGTCACCAGCGCATCGCCTGGAGCGAAGGCACGCGCGCCGCACGCGCGGCTTTGAAGGATCTCGTCGAGGCCGCCGCGCCCAGCCGCAAAGCGCGCGTGGCGTTGCCCGATAAATTGCTGCCGAAACTGTGCGTGAGCGGCCATGCCGAACACGCGCCGCGGCGTCTGCGCGACTGGCTGATCAAACAGGCGCACGAGGAGTTATCCAAGCGCGTTGCGTTTCATACCTCTAATCTCGGACTGAAGGCGAGCCGTGTCTCTGTGCGCGACCAAACCAGCCGTTGGGGCTCGTGCTCATCGGCGCGCGTGTTGTCGTTCTCGTGGCGCTTGATCCTGGCTCCCTCGTTCGTGCTCGACTATGTCGCCGCGCACGAAGTCGCACATCTGAAAGAGATGAACCACGGCCCGCGCTTCTGGGCGCTGGTGCGCAAAACCATGCCTCGCATGGAGGATGCGCGCCGCTGGCTGAAGAAGCACGGCGCCGAGTTGCACCGCTATGCCTTGCCGGGTTGAGTTGGAATACGGCTGGTAACGTAGGGGCGCACTGCTGTGCGCCCCTACATTGCTAGCTACCGGCATAGTCAAAAAGTAACCATCGTAGCGTTCGAGTAGGGCTTCGGCCAACGGCCACATTCGGCCGGCTCAAAGGACGCTTACGGATGCTTGCGAAGTACCGGCCGAACGGCGGCTGGCGCCATTGGCTCACCTGCTTGTCGCGCTATAACAAGCGCGCGCTGCTGGTCGTCAACGACTTCGCCATGCTGGCGTTTGCGGTCTGGGCGTCCTACTCTTTCCGTCTGAACACGTTCTATCTGCCGCCGAACGGCGTAGTCGCGCTGTTCTTGATGACGGCGCCGGTCATCGGGATCGTGCTGTTTCATTGCTTCGGCCTCTACAAGATGGTGACGCGCTTCATCGGGCCAAGCGGCGCACAGCGTGTTCTGCTGGCTACCAGCCTGACGGCGTTTCTTTGGACCACACTGCTGTGGTTGGCGCGGCTGTGGGATCCGACGCAGAACGGCAATTTGATCGTGCCTCGTTTCAGCGTCATATTGTTCGCGTTCGTAAGTGGCGTCTTGGTCTGGGGGAGCCGCCAGTTCGCCGGCTGGGTGCTCAACGCCTCACCGGATGCGATTGCTTTGGAAAACAGCGCCGTATCGAGGCGCGTGTTGATCTACGGCGCCGGCGCGACCGGCGTGCAGTTGCTGAATTCCCTGCAGCAGACTCGCGGCTACAAGGCCATTGGTTTCATCGACGAACGACCGACATTGCACGGCCAGATGGTGGCGGGACTGAAAGTGTTCCGCCCCCTGCGCATCGGCCGGCTGATCGCCGAGCACAAGATCGACGAGATCCTGGTGGCGATCCCGGAGGCCTCGCGGGCGCGCCGCCGCACCATCTTGAGGCGGCTGGAAGTCTACAAGGTCGGCTTGAAAACGCTTCCCGGCCTGGCCGATATCGCGTCGGGCCGCGTTGGTGTCAGCGATCTCAGGGCTGTGTCGGCGAGCGATCTGCTCGGACGGGATCGCGTGAAGCCGGATGGTGCCCTGTTGCGCCGCTCGATCATCGGCAAAGCCGTGCTGGTGACGGGGGCGGGCGGCTCGATCGGCTCGGAGCTGGCGCGCCAGATCTATGCGCTCAATCCAAAACGCCTGGTTTTGCTGGATGTTTCAGAACCCGCGCTGTTCGAAATCGAGCAGGAGCTGAAATCGGCCGCGCGTCGTCGAAAGCTTGATCCGGAGACCGACGGCATCGTCACCGTGCTGGGTTCGATCCACGACGAGGGCGTGATTCGGCGCACGTTGCAGGATTGTGGCATTGAGACCATTTTCCACGCCGCCGCCTACAAGCACGTGCCGATGGTGGAGCACAATCCCGCGGTCGGCATCCGGAACAACACTTTTGGCACGCGCGTCTTGGCCGACGCGGCGCGCGATTTCGGCGTCGAGCGCTTCGTGCTGATCTCCACCGACAAGGCGGTGCGCCCCACCAACATCATGGGGGCAAGCAAGCGGCTGGCGGAACTGTACCTGCAGGCGCTCTCGGGCGACGCTGTCGGCAAGACCGTGTTCACCATGGTGCGGTTCGGAAATGTGCTGGATTCCTCGGGGTCCGTGGTGCGGTTGTTCCGCAAGCAGATCGAAAACGGCGGGCCAGTGACAGTGACCCATCCCGATATCATCCGCTATTTCATGTCGATTCCCGAGGCTGCCGAGTTGGTGATCCAGGCCGGCGCGATGGCGCATGGCGGGGAAGTCTTCGTACTCGACATGGGCGCCGCCGTGAAGATCGACGCGCTCGCCCGCTCCATGATCAAGCATGTCGGCCTGAAGGTGAAGGACGAGACCAATCCCGCAGGCGACATCGCGATTATTTATACGGGGCTTCGTCCTGGAGAAAAGCTGTATGAAGAGCTTCACATCAACGAGCTGACGACGATTACGGCGCATCCGCGCATTCGCCGCAGCCTGGAGCCGGGGCTGAACATGGACGAGCTGGAGCGCGAGCTGTCGGCGCTGAACACGGCGCTGGCGACGGCCGATCTCGACGCCATCCACGCCGTGCTGAAGCGCACCGTGGAAGGCTATGTGCCCGACAAACGGCATCTGGACGTACCCGCATCGTCCGGGTCGGCGCCGGGCATTGTCGCAGTTCGCGTGCTGCACTAGACTAAAAGCGGTCTTTGCCGCAGGCCTCTCCTCTCCCCCTTCTTCAGGGGGAGAGGAGACCGCGTCTCGCAGCGCGTTTCAGCGCAAGAGCCACGCGGTCGGTGAGGGGCGGCGACGTGCACGGACCTTCTCACCACCGGTACGGAGCAAGCGGCTGCCCCTCACCTGTCGCTGATTCCTTGCTTGCGGCTCGGGCGACATCTTCTCCCCATAAGAAGGGGGAGAGGAAAGCAATCACCCGCCCGCGCCGCGCAGCTTGTCGATCAACGCCGCATCCGGATAACCATCGGCCGGCAACTTCAACTTCAGCTGCGTCTCCTTCACTGCTGCGCGCGTGCCAGAACCGATCTTGCCGTCGATATCGCCGACGTCGAAGCCGCGCTTGGCCAGCATGCGTTGCAGATCCTTCACCGCATCGGCCGACAGCGGCGTCACCTCGCCATTACCGCGGTTGAGCGCCGGACCGCCGCCGATGCGCGAGGCCAGATAGGCCGCCGACGTCGAATAAACGAACGACTGGTTCCATTCCAGGTAGGCCTGGAAATTCTCATAGGCCAGAAACGCCGGCCCCTTGCGCCCCATGGGCAGCAACAGCGACGCTTTCATATCATCCGCCGGCAGAGCTTTGCCGCCCGCCGCCGTCACGCCGTACTTGGCCCATTGCGATCGCGGCAGCTGGATTTTCAGATCCGACTGCTCCCAGGGCATCTCGTCGGGCACCTGGACCGTCTCGATCCAGGGCTGGCCGGCTTTCCAACCCAGGGACTTCAGATAGTTGGCCGTGGTCGCCAGCGTATCGGGCGTCGAATGCACCAGGTCGACCCGGCCGTCACCGTCAAAGTCGACGCCGAAGTTGACGTAGTGCTTGGGCACGAACTGCGTCGCGCCAAGTTCCCCAGCCCAGGAGCCGATCATTTCG
>JANLQJ010000420.1:0-5629 GCA_031367715.1 Hyphomicrobiaceae bacterium
TCGCTCGAACGCCTCGCAACCGCTATTCTCGTCGAAATCGACGAAACCTGGACCGCCTCCCTGCAACCCTATGTCAACTGGAATAACGTCGATGCAGATTAAATCCACAACCTAAAGTCCAGACATCAGGTTGCGTTATCACACTTACCCCGCTGAACGCACCTGAAATACACAGAACAATGGTAATTATACGCATATGGAGTCTCTGCACCAGGGCCGCACAGAGAAAAAAATCTATTGTGGCCCATGCGCAACATATTTTGTGTGGCGCGCAACTCGATCGGGTGCGGGCCGGAAGGCTGGCGCAAGTTCACGTGCATTGTTCCCTGCAGCCGGGTTTGCCCACCTACACCCCGAAATGCCGCAAGAACACGCCCAGCACGCCCGGCTGGAACAGCGCCGTGATCACCAGCCCGGCCAGCGCGCCGCCGAGATGCGCCTCATGCGCGATGCCGTCGCGCGCGTCGCCCTGCACCTGGAACATCGAGTAGCCGACATAACAAATGCCGTAGATGAAGGCCGGGATGCCGATCGGCAGCAGCATGACGTAGATCTTGTCGAACGGCCGGAACAGGCAGAACGACAGCATCACGCCGCAGATCGCGCCCGACGCGCCGAGCGAGGAATAGCCACGCTGCGCGCGCTTCAGCACCAGGGTCAGCAGATTGGCGGCCAGCTCGCTGCCGAAATAGAGGATCAGGAACGGCACGGGTCCGAGCACCTGCTCGACGAAGCGCCCGAACATGTACAGCGTGAACATGTTGACGAAGAAATGCATCGGATCGGCATGCACGAAGCCGGAGCTGATCAGGCGGTAATATTCGCGCTTGCCAAGCACGCGCCCGACATCGAGATCGAAGCGATGGTTGAGGTTGTGATCGACCGTGAAGGCGTAGCCACTGATCAGCACATTGAGAAAAATCAGGATGTGCGTGATCGGTGGATTGAAGAACAGGTCCATCGCTTTGCCCCCAAGTCGTTTTGCGCCCAGTCGTTTTGCGCCCAGTCGTTTCGCGCTAAATCGTCTGGCTCGGCGGCGCGCGCGCCTGCGGTCCGCCTAGCTTGGCAATTAGCGGTCGGAACCGCTGGCGTCCAGCTATTAGCAAGCCTCATAATGTCCCGCCGATGGAAGCCAATTTCTCATCCTCGGGCTGGTCCCGGGGACCCCTCGTCCAAAAGGCTCCGGTGTTCGCGGAATCATGGCTCTTCGCGACCAACCCGCGGCCGTCATGCAGACCTCAGGCGACTGCCCTGAAGTCCGATGCCTTCAATAAACTGAGCAGCCGCACGCCGGCCACTGCAAACGCCGGTTCGGCGCCTTCCTCGCGGTCGAGCAGCGTCAGCACGGTGCGCACGCTGGCGCCGGCCTGGCGCAACACCGCGACAGCTTTGAGCGACGAGCCGCCGGTGGTGGTCACATCCTCGATCACGACGACGTGCTTGCGCGCCACCGTCTCGCCCCTGGGCAGCCCCTCGATCAGGCTCTGCGTGCCGTGCTCCTTGGCGGCCTTGCGCACGAACAACGCGCGCCGCGGCTCACCGCGCAGGTAGCTGACGGCGGCGATGGCGGTCACCAGCGGCACCGCCCCCATTTCCAGTCCGCCAACAAAATCAGTTGGTTCGTCCGCCAGCGCATCGATCATCAGCGAAGCCGTGAGATAGGCCGCCTCGGGATCGAGCATGGTCGGCTTCATGTTGAAGTACAAATCGGACACCCGCCCCGACGCCAATTTGTACGAGCCGCCGCTCTGGAACGAGCGCGCGCGGATGATGGTCATCAGGCGAGCGCGGGCGTCGGCGGGCGTGGGGAGCGGGTTAGGCATGGACGGCCTCATGGGCAGGTGGGTTGGGGGAGCGGTGGACCATAGGGCGGGAGCTGTCAACGGTGGCGGACGGTTTCACCCCTCCCCCCGCAAGTGCCCGGGGAGTGGCAGGTTCAGCGTCAACACAGCCGTTAACCCGTTGTTTGCGCTGACCCATCGGCAATCTAGCCCGGCAACTTCCCGTTAGCCAATCGCCCGCACTGTCACCGCAGCGCCCGTGGCAGGCGGGCGTGGTCGGTTTCCCTTGGTGGCAGTGCGTGGCAAAACCCGTCTATACGCTGGCTCAGATCATCCAGCAGATCGACAGCGGCACCCATTGGGCGCCGGGCACGGTCACGTTCTCGATTCCCGACGCCGCACCGGATGCAAGCACGGAGTCGGCCGGGTTCGTGGCCATGTCGAGCGTCATGAAGGCGATGGCCGCCGAGGCCTATGGACTGTGGGACGATATCGCTGGCCTGACGCTCAACCAGGTCTCGGGCGGCGGCAAGATGAGCTTTGGCTATTCGACCGGGACCGGCGGCGGCAGCTACACCTACACGGGCTTCACCACCGGGGCCGACGCCAAATCGACCCTCACCTCCGCCGCAACCTGGCTCGATTCCAGCTGGCCCTCGCACAGCACCGACGCCTCCGTGCAGCACGGCCAATACGGCTTCATGACCTATCTGCACGAGATCGGCCACGCGCTTGGCCTCGACCATCCCGGCCCCTACAACGGCTCGGGCGACTACGCCGTCGATGCGGTCTACGCGCAAGATACGCAGCGCTACACGGTGATGTCCTATTTCGAAGGCAGTGCCGACGGCAGCGCCACCAACTGGACCGGGAAAGATGGCCAGTGGCACTACGCGGCAACGCCCATGGTGCACGATATCGCCGTCGCCCAAGCCATGTACGGCGCCGACCTGAGCACCCGCGGCGGCAATACCAGCTACGGCTTCCACGCCACGGCCGGCCGCTCGGTTTTCGACTTCACGCAGAACCTGAACCCGGTGGTCACCATCTGGGACGGCGGCGGCACCGACACGATCGACCTCTCGGGTTACTCGGATGCAGCCCGGCTGGACTTGCGCGCCGGCAGCTATTCCAATGCCGGCGGCATGATCAACAACCTCGCCATTGCCTTTGGCGCCACGATCGAGAACGGCATCGGTGGAGCGGGCAATGACCTGCTCACCGGCAACGGCATCGCCAACCGGCTGAGCGGTGGCGCGGGTAACGACCAGCTCACGGGCGGCTACGGCAAGGACACGCTGAACGGCGGCGCCGGCATCGACCGGCTGAGCGGTGGGGCCGGCGCAGACTTGTTGATCGGTGGCGCTGGCAGCGATACCGCCTACTACGGCCACAACCAGGCGGACTACCAGATCGCCCATGTCGGTAACCATGTTACGGTAACCGCCACGATGGGCAACGAAAGCATCGATACGCTCGCCGGCATCGAGAAGATCCACTTCCTGGATCACACCGTGCTGCTGTAGCGGCAGCAGCTGATTGCGCGGGCCGCCGCCATAGGGCATTGCCTCGGTATGACGAATGCCCTCACCAACCTCTACCGCCTCGCCCGCGCTGGTCTCGTGTTCGCCGAGTTCGGCGTGCGCTTCGTGCCGCCGGGCGTCCCGGTGCCGTTCGTGCTGCGGCTGGCCCGATGGGTCACGGCCCCGCTGCGCATTCTGGCCGGCCGCACAGGGCCCAAGGGTCAGACCGCGCTGGCCGCCGCGCTGACCCGGCTCGGCCCCTCCTACATCAAGGCCGGGCAGTTCCTGGCGGCCCGTCCCGATCTGGTCGGCAGCACGCTCGCGGGCGACTTGAAAAGCCTGCAGGACCGCATGCCGCCGTTTCCGACCGCGACCGCGCGCGCCACTATCGCCGCCACGCTCGGCAACCCGGTCGATCAGCTCTTTGCCGAGATCGGGCCACCAGTGGCCGCGGCGTCCGTCGCGCAGGTCCACAAGGGTGTGGTCGTTGACCCCGACGGCAGCCGCCGCGAGGTCGCCATCAAGGTGTTGCGCCCCGGCATCGAGCAGCGCTTTGCCGCCGACATGGCCAGCTTCTCCTTCGGCGCCCGCCTGATTGAATACTGGCACCCGCCGATCCGTCGCCTGAAGCCGACCGAGGTGGTCAAAACCCTCGACCGCTCGATGACCATCGAGACCGACCTGCGCATGGAAGCTGCCGCCATCTCGGAAATGGCGGCCAATACCAAGGACGACGCCGGCTTCCGCGTGCCAAGGATCGACTGGCAGCGCACTGGCAAGGACGTGCTCACCATCGAGTGGATCGACGGCATCGGCATCGCCGACCGTCCCGCGCTGCTGGCCGCCGGGTTCGAACCCAAGCAGATCGGCGAAGACCTGATCCGGCATTTCCTGCGCCACGCCATGCGCGACGGCTTTTTCCACGCCGACATGCACCAGGGCAATCTGTTCGTCGATCCGGCCGGCAACATCGTCGCGGTCGATTTCGGCATCATGGGCCGCCTGTCGGGCAAGGAGCGCCGCTTCCTGGCCGAGATCCTGCTCGGGTTCGTCACGCGTGACTATTTCCGCGCCGCGAGCGCCCATTTCGCCGCCGGCTACGTGCCCGAAACGCAGTCGGTCGCGGTGTTCGCGCAAGCCCTGCGCGCGATCGGCGAGCCGCTGATGGGCAAGCCCGCCGAGGACATCTCGATGGGCCACCTGCTCGGCCAGTTGTTCGCCTACACGGACGTGTTCGACATGCAGACCCGCCCGGAATTGATCCTGCTGCAAAAGACCATGGTGGTGGTGGAAGGCGTCGCGCGCACCCTCGATCCCACCCTGAACATCTGGACCGCCGCCGAACCGGTGGTGAAGGACTGGATGGAAAAGGCGCTCGGGGTCGAGGGCCGGCTGAAGGATGCCGGCGCCGGGGCAGGTCAGCTCGGACAGTTCGCGGCCGATCTGCCGCGGGTGCTGTTGAATGCCGAGCGGGCGGCGGATGCATTCGCCGGCATGGCGCGCGACGGGGTGCGGCTGGATGGCGAGACGGTACGCGCGTTGGCCGAGGCGCAGCGCAAGGTCGGGCGGTGGGGGCGATGGGTGGTTTGGGTGGTGGCGGTTGTGGCGGCGGTGGCGTGGTGGTGGGGACGCGGGTAGCGGGTAGGGCAATTCAATTCATGTCTGACGGAGGGGTTTTGCCGTCTCCGTCTGGGAGAAGGTGGCCAAGAGCGGCCGTCGCTCCCGCGGCAGCGCGCCCTTAGGTTTTTGAGGTCTTCAGAGCTTCGTGCGCCGCCAAGAATGCCTGATGGCCTGCCGGCGTCCCGCAATAGACAGTAATCTGGACCAATGCTTCTTTGATCTCGTCGACGGTCACGCCGCTCGATACAGCAGCATTCGTATAAATGCCCAGCTCTTGAAAGCGGCCTAAGCCAGCGAGAATTCCTAGCGTCAGGATACTGCGGGTCTTCTGGTCCAACCCGGGACGACTCCACGCATAACCCCAGGCCAATTCCGTAACGGCTCGCTGGAAGGTCATCATGAAGTCGTCGGAACCTTCAAGGTTGGCGTTGACATATTCAGCGCCCAGGACCTGCTTCCTCGTTGCCATACCCTTTTCAAAGAGGTCATTGTCCGACATGGCCGCTTCTCCATTTTTGGATCAAGGAGCAGCGAGTTTATCTCACCTTCATCAAGCCGTCACTCGCGTGCAGCCGACGTCCGAGTCGAGTCATACCGTCCAACTTATGGTTTGACCTGTCACTTTGAAGGTTCGTGACAGAGGTCATGGCGTAGGGGCGCACAGCAGTGCGCCCGTCTAGCTGCGCGGCAAGCTCTTGGACGGGC
>JANLQJ010000421.1:0-10717 GCA_031367715.1 Hyphomicrobiaceae bacterium
CCGAGGGGGAGGGGACGGTGGTACCCAAAGTACCACCGTCATCCAAGCAGGCGCAGCGTCGTGCAGGCATTCCCACGGGCGCGGACAAAGGGGCCGTTCACGAACGTCGGCGAGCGCTGAGGGCGCGCTACACAACTCGTACACAACTCGGGGGCTGTCCGGATCGGGCGGCCCCTTTGCGCTTCAGGCCTTGCGCGCGAGGGGGACAACGTTCGAGACTGGTGACGCAACGCCAGCAATGCGACGCTCTTCCTCCGCGCGCCGGTCCCTGGCCGATTGCGCGAACGGATCGGTGCCGGCCATGATCTGGCGCAACGCCATTTCCCAATCCAGCAGCGCGGCCCATTTGAGGTTCGACAGTTCGCCGGCGCTGTAGTGCGCCCCGGTGACGGACTGGGATGTGTGGTTGAGAATGGCCGCGCGCGCCACCTCCCCATGGCCGATCATTTCCAGGCGCGAGCTACATGTGCGCCTCAGATCGTGCGGACTGAACACCTCGGTGATGCCGAGCTTCGCGCGCAACCGCTCGACAGCCTGGCTAAGGGTGCCAGCGTCGAAGGATTGGCCAGCCACGGTGGACGGGAACACGAACGGGCTGCGCCCCGCTGCGGCGATGGCATCCGACACGATCTGCCATGCCATCGGGGTAAGCGGCACGTCATGGCTCTTGCCGTTCTTGGTGCGCTTGGCAGGGATCGTCCACACGCGCTCATGCGTGTCGATCTCATCGCACCGCATGCCAGCGACCTCCCCAGACCGCTGGGCGGTGAGCAGCTGGATCATCAGCGCCCGTCGCACGGCTGGGCGCGGCCCCGTGGTCAGCAGGGAGCCGATCAGCGCGCGCAACTCGGGGACGGACAGGATGCGATCCACTGGCGTCTCATCGTAGAGCTTGTGGCGCTCTGCCGGGTTGCCAGCTGGAAACTTTACTCGGTCGGCCTTCTCGCCCCATTTCAGGCAGGCGCGCAATGTTCGCAGTGCAGCATTGGCGGCAACAGGGGTCGAATTCATGGCGGCGCGCATGTCGTCAATCTGGCGGTGTGTGACGGTCAGCACCGGCCTCGCTCCGAAGCGCGGGGCAAGGTGCTTGGCATAGACGCGCCGATAGCCAGCTGAGGTGTTCGGGCTGCACTCGCGTGTGACGTGGCTCGCCATCCAATCCTGGAAAAGGCCACCAACGGTCAGGGCTTCGCGGTCTTCGCGGTCCACCGGGTCGATCTTGCTGATCTTGGCCTCGCTCAAAATCTTGCGCGCCTTGGTTCGAGCCTCCTCATGGATGACGGCACCGACGCGGCCAATGGTGATGCGACGGCTCTGCCCATGGGCGAGGCGATACTTTGCGACGTAGCTGCGCACGCCAGCGGCAGTGACCCGCACGCCGAACCCGATCAGCTCGGCATCCCAGAAGAACAACTCGGTGCCTGTGCCAGTGAGGCTATCGACAAGGCGCTTGGTGAGGTTGATGCGTTTGACTGGCATGCGGGCATCCTGAACGGCCGGAGTTAATCGGAGTGTACTGAGCAGCTCGATGTAACCACCTTGTAACCGCTTGGGGGCTAAAAACAAGATAATCTGAGCATCTCAGCGCTATCGAATGCTAACGGGAGTTGATCGCTATCGGATTGATCTGATTGACGTTTTCGATCCTGAGCCCGGTCTACAGGGGTTCGCCAAAAACGGCAAGGCCAAAACTTTTAATCATGTGGTCGTCAGTTCGATCCTGACCCGGCTCACCAACAATTCAAAGACTTAGATATACGACGTAAGCGCCATAAGGCCTGTAACTACCATATGGCTACGACGCTGCTGCGAGTGAATAAGGGTGCCTGGGCACAGAACAGGTGATTTTCACCGCTGCGCCTCGAGCGAGCCGAGGTCAAGAATCGGCATCGGTGTGGCGTAACTGACACGATGGATTAGTGAGAGTTCCAACGTTGCCGCTGCTGTCGGCAGGCGGCGTCGACTGGCACGTCAGCAGGCGCCGATGCTGCGGACATGGCGGTCGGATTTGCCCACGCTGGAGACTGTATCGCTGCCGATTGGCAATGCGGCACCGGCTTGACTTGGTGCACGCTCGGCGTGGCCAGGGCTGGCCTGGTGCAGGCCGTCCAATGGCTGTCCTGGCAATTTCGGCGCGCGCCGGCCACCTTCGGTTCGGCACGCTGGTTGCGGAAATCCGAGGCGGCACGGCTGAACCTGCTAGGTCAGCGCGGCCTAATCGTCGGCAAGTTCGGCGGCCGTCTGCTGCGTTTCCCCGATGTCGAAGGCTCAGTGGCGGTGTTTGCGCCGCAAGGCACGGGCAAGGGCGTTGGCGTGTTTGTTCGACGACAATCCGCGCAAGAACTCTTTGATCTTTGCCGTACCTATCTGGGACCCGATGGGCCCGCAACCGGAGTCGCTGTGGGACGTGACGCACCGCCAGAAGGGCCGCACGACCTTGGCCGGGTCGATGTTGCCCTTTTCCATCATGTCGAATACTCATCGAACTGAGCGTCGTAGCCGAACCAGTGCGACTTGTTCTCGAGCACCTTGCCGACCACGATCGAGTTCTGGACGCTCGTATCAGCTCTTGGCGACATCAACGCCGATTTCAGAATTGGTCATGGCTTTGCCGTTGAAATTCCGGGCGCCATTGACGACATGCACAATGTTGACAACGGTTTTGTCCTTGGGCTGACGGCCGCTGGCGATGTCGTGGGTGACGCTGGTCGCCTCGTCACAATGGCCTTCCTGGATTTTTACGATCGGGGCGGTTCAGCCCCGGCAGGGAACGCGTGCCCCGCGCCCACGACTGGATCAACTCTACCACATTGGCCAGCGGATCGGGAGATTGCACCCGGCACAGCAATCCGGATATCGTCCCCCATAGACGCTGCTGCCGGAGCCATCACCGGATGTTAGCATGAAAGGTCCATGTTCCATGACGGATACACCCCCCGACCGGCTATGTGCCACGGAAGGCAACCCCTACTACGACGCCGCCGTCCTGGCCCGCGAGGTTGGCATCCGCTTCAACGGCGCCGAGAAAATCAATGTCGAGGAATATTGCGTCTCCGAAGGCTGGATTCGGGTTACGGCCGGCAACGCGAAGGACCGCGCTGGCAATCCCATGACCTTCAAGTTGAAGGGGACGGTGGAGCCGTATTTCAAGGGGTAGGGGGCTTTGGACAGGTCGATAATTTTCTGCTGATGGTGTTGATCGACGCGGCGAGCGAAAGTGTCGTGTGGAGGGGATCATCCGGTCTTTCAGTGATTGATCTGATTGATCGCTCGCTCGCGGCTCGCCGAAACGGCATCCTGGAAGTGGCGTTCCTCGATGCGTTGAAAAGCCTGGACGACGGATTTGTAGATCCGACTGGGCTCGACCTCTAAGTACCGGTTCGCGATTGCCGCGACCGAGGGCTTGGAAAGTCTCTGCGCCTTCAACTCATCCAGAATGGACTTGAACTTCTGGTCGTCGCCATTGGCCGACGCCAGACGATCAGCAAACTGTCGCACAACCGCAGCGTCGAGTTCGGCTGTGACTTTTTGCTTCGCGGCCGCTCGCTTCTTCTCAGGTTGCGCCGTCAGCATAGTGTCGATTGACCGCGTCTGAAGCTGTGCGATCGGCTCAAGAGCACCAATCAGCACTGCCACGTCGGCACTCGATTTGGCCGACGACGCCTCCAGAACTCCAAGCAACAACCGGAGTTGCTCGACGGCGGCGCCAATGGTCGGTCCATCGACGATGACTCCCGGGGCTCCGGCGCCGGCGGCCTTCGAAAGTCTTTGACGGGCCGCCTTGACCTGCATGGACTGGGCGTGGCTAAAAGCAGAGGCGAGTGATCGCAGCGAACCGGCTGCCTTGTCAGCCCCAACGCCATCCAACACGCTGGCTTGTGCACTCAAGATAACAATGAGCTGATCGAACTTCATGTCTTTCTCCCCGGCGATCGTCGCCGGACTTCGGCGCCAAGCGCTGCGAACATCGGCCGTCCTGGCGGTCCCGTCAGATTCGGTCAGGTATGCGAGTCGAACTCCGGCCGCATCCCTTAACTGCGCCGAGTCACTGATTTTACAAGCTTCCAAAATCAAATCGTCCCGCTTGTAGAGTTTGCGAAGGTCGTTCTTCAAGTTGTCGACGGCGGTTTGTTCAGGTGGGATCCAGTCGTCAGTTTGTCCGTTCTTGGTCTTGCTCGCCACGATCCCCAAAAGCTCCAAATGCGTGGCAATTCTCCGTCGGAAGAAATCCAGCTGCGACAGCGTATCCTTCACCGACCGGGACGACCCCTGGTTCATAATCGTCGGAACCAGCACATGGGTACTGCAGCACGCTGCTGCCACGAAGCCCAGCGTCAGGCGCGGAGCCGTGTCGATGATAATCCGATCAAAGTGGCTTTGTACTTCGGGGCTGAGCACAACGTTGGCGATATTCAATCGAACGTCGCCATCCGCATCGTCGAGCAGCCAACGCACCAGCAGCCGGTTTTCGGAGTCGGCGAGCGTATAGTCTGACCCAATGTAGTGGAGCCTACTGAGGCCGCTGTTGTTGACAGCGCGCGCTTCGCGCAACCACCCGCCGTCCTTTTGACCCGAAAGAAGAAGCTCTGCCTTCTTGTGTTCCAGATCCAAGGTCTTGTCGTCGGACAGCTCTGATTGGCCGTCCAACAGGGCGGTCAGGCTCCCCTGATAATCCATATCGATCAACTGCACCCGCTCAGCCGCAGTTGCCCAGTCAGGTGGGCTGGCAAAATAGGCCGCGAGATTGCCCGCGATAGTCGTCTTGCCGACACCGCCTTTCATGTTGGCGACCAGGATGATCGGAATGCTTTGGTCGAGTGCGCGGTGATAGTCGAGCTTGGCCGACCCGAGGTTTCGAGACCAAAGCGATTCGTCGATGCCATCGCTGATGCGCCTGATCCGCTCCAGTTTCTTGAGGGCGGCAGAGCCTTCCTTGTTCTGCCGTTCAATGCACCCGAGACGCCGCTACTGGTAGTAGAACTCGATACCACCAATCAGCAACGTCAGAATACCGGCGCCTTCTGACGCCCGGCCCAGCCACCACGTGTAGTCCATCCCCGCAGCCTCCCCACACGCATAACACTCCGTAGTCAAACATAATGCGACGTCGGAGTCCAACTGGGCAAGTGCCGAGTGCGCGCCCGGGCCGCATAGAAAAACCGCCGCGGAGTTGCCCCCGCGGCGGTGTCTTTTGTTTGCGTCCGGCGACTCCCGTAACCGGGAGCCGGCCGCCGGGCGCGGGGGGCCGAACCCTACATATCCATGTCGCCCATGCCGCCCATTCCGCCCATGCCGCCGCCGCCGTGCATGTGGCCGCCGCCGGCGCCAGAACCCTTCTTGGGGGCTTCGGCGATGCCGGCTTCCGTCGTGATCAGCATGCTGGCGACCGAGGCTGCATCCTGCAGCGCCGTGCGCACAACCTTGGCCGGGTCGATGATGCCCTTTTCGATCATGTCGACATACTCGTCGAGCTGAGCGTCGTAGCCGAAGGTGTCCGACTTGTTCTCGAGCACCTTGCCGACCACGATCGAGCCTTCGACGCCCGCGTTCTGGGCGATCTGGCGGATCGGTGACTGCAGGGCGCGGCGCACGATGTTGATGCCGGCCTCTTCGTCCTCGTTCAGCCCCTTGACCGTGATGATCTTGGTGGCGCGCAGCAGGGCGACGCCGCCGCCCGGCACGATGCCTTCTTCGACGGCAGCGCGCGTGGCGTTGAGCGCGTCATCGACGCGATCCTTCTTCTCTTTCACTTCGATCTCGGTGGCGCCGCCGACCTTGATCACCGCAACGCCGCCGGCCAGCTTGGCCAGACGCTCCTGCAGCTTCTCTTTGTCGTAGTCCGACGTCGTCTCTTCGATCTGCGCCTTGATCTGCGCGACGCGGGCTTCGATGTCCTTCTTCTTGCCCGAGCCGTCGACGATCGTGGTGTTGTCCTTGTCGATCGTCACTTTCTTGGCCTTGCCGAGCATGCCGATGGTGACATTCTCGAGCTTGATGCCCAGGTCCTCGGCGATCATTTCGCCCGAAGTCAGGATGGCGATGTCCTGCAGCATGGCCTTGCGGCGATCACCAAAGCCCGGGGCCTTGACGGCGGCGACCTTCAGGCCGCCACGCAGCTTGTTGACGACCAGCGTGGCCAGGGCCTCGCCTTCAACGTCTTCGGCAATGATCAAGAGCGGCTTGCCGGTCTGCACGACGGCTTCCAGCAACGGCAGCATCGGCTGCAGTCCGGAAAGCTTCTTCTCGTGGATGAGGATGTAGGGTTCCTCGAGCTCGACCATCATCTTCTCGGCATTGGTGATGAAGTAGGGCGAGAGATAGCCGCGGTCGAACTGCATGCCCTCGACGACGTCGAGTTCCGACTCGAGGCTCTTGGCCTCTTCGACGGTGATGACGCCCTCGTTGCCGACCTTCTGCATGGCCTTGGAGATCATGTCGCCGATGGCGCGGTCGCCGTTGGACGAGATGGTGCCGACCTGCGAGATCTCCTCAGGCTTGCTGACCTTCCTGGACTTCTTCTTGATTTCGTCCATGACCTGGGTGACGGCCTTGTCGATGCCGCGCTTCAGGTCCATCGGGTTCATGCCGGCGGCAACCGCCTTCATGCCTTCGCGCACGATCGCCTGGGTCAGCACGCAAGCCGTGGTCGTGCCGTCGCCGGCCGCGTCGTTGGTTTTGCTAGCGGCTTCACGCACCATCTGCGCGCCCATGTTCTCGAACTTGTCTTCGAGCTCGATCTCCTTGGCGACGGTGACGCCGTCCTTGGTGGAGCGGGGAGCGCCGAACGACTTCTCGATCACGACGTTGCGGCCCTTAGGACCGAGCGTGACCTTGACGGCATTGGCGAGGGTGTCGACGCCGCGCAAGATGCGCTCGCGGGCTTCGGCGGAGAAACGGACTTCTTTGGCTGCCATTTTAGTTAGGCTCCTGTATTGGGGAAAGGTTTAGAGGGGCAATAGGCAATAGGCATTAGGCAATAGGGGGTTGGGCGCAGGCTATTGCCTATTGCCCATTGCCTATTGCCCACTTCCCTACGCCGCCTTCTTGGCGGCAACCTTGCCTTCGATCACGCCCATGATATCGCTTTCTTTCATGATCAGCAGCTCTTCGCCGTCGATCTTGACTTCCGTGCCCGACCACTTGCCGAAGAGGATAATGTCGCCGGCCTTGACGTCGGCGGGGATGCGCTCGCCGTCTTCGTCGCGGGCGCCGGGGCCAACGGAGACGACTTCGCCTTGCATGGGCTTCTCGGTGGCGCTATCGGGGATGATGATGCCGCCAGCGGTCTTGGTGTCTTCGGCGAGGCGCTTGACGACAACGCGGTCGTGCAACGGACGGAACTTCACGGCCATGAGTCTCTCCTATCGTTAGAAAAATCGGACCGCAGATATGCCGGTGCCATGAGGCGCATCGGATGAGATCATCGAAGCGACTGTCACGAACCAACCAGCATGTGCCTGCGATCAATAAGCTTGGGGAGCTGCTGGCACTCCATGTTGGTGAGTGCTAGCAGGTGCGGAGTAGATATGTTTTGTGCGGCGTTCTGTCAAGGGCTAATGGCACTCTTTTTGGAGAGTGCTAATTGTCGGCGGGCACCGGCGGCTTGGCACTTTGGCAATGGGTAGGACTGCTAGCGGACGCCCTCGTGCATCCGCGCCAGCTGTCAAACCCAACCCAGAGGAATTGACTCCTCGGCTTTAGCTTCGCGCCATGGCCGCAAGGCGGCCAATCTGGCCGGTTGAAACATCGCCGGTAGGCCGACTGACAAAATTTCAATCGCTATCGATCGGTAGCTTTGGCTCAAGGGTATTTTACCGTCGGACGAAAGATTTGACCGGCCTATGACATCGGGACTTTAACATGGCTTCAATCGGAGCCCACGGACCCCTGAAGACCACCTGCACCCGCGAAATCACCTTGCCGCAGCCATAGTTTGGTAACACTTCGGCAGGACCATGGTGAACGAATCGGTAAGTCCGTTCGTGCTTCGGCACGCCGGGCCAAAAACCGTAACGCCCTTCATAGAGACCATGGACCGACCCCAAATGCGACACTGGTTGATGGCCGTCTGCCTCGCCCCGGCCGCCTTGTTGGCCTTCCCCGTCATCGCCAGCGCCGGCGAGGTCTTGCCCTGGGAGCAGGGCCAGAACGCCTACCAGCCGGCCCCGTATCAGCCGCCCTATCAGCCGCCGCCGCGCTATGCCGCCCAGCGCCCGGTAGTGCAGGCGCCGCCGCCCGGCGCGGTCTATGACAACGCCCCGCCGCCGCCCGAGGGCATGCAGGCGCCTGGCGCCGACAACACCTACGGCCCTGACGATATTTCGCGCGCCGGCCATCGCTTCTTTGGCCGCATCACCACCGACCTCGCTAGCGTGATCGAATACGCCTTCCGCTCCAATGGCCGGCCGAACGGCTACATCCTTGGCGAAGAGGGCGGCGGCGCGTTCGTGGCCGGCCTGCGCTATGGCGAGGGCGCGCTCTACACCAAGAATGCCGGCAACCGGAAGGTGTTCTGGCAGGGCCCCTCGATCGGCTACGACTTCGGCGGCGAGGGCTCCAAGACCATGATCCTGATCTACAATCTGCACAGCCCCGACGATGTCTTTTACGATTATGTCGGGGTCGGCGGACAGGCCTATATCGTCGGCGGTGTCGGCATGACGTATCTCAAGAGCGGCGGCGTGAGCATGGCTCCGATCCGCTCCGGGCTGGGCTTGAGGATCGGCGCCAATGTCGGCTATTTGAAATTCACCCGCGCGCCGACCTGGAACCCGTTCTAAGGCGGCGCCGCGCCCCGGCATTGAGGTTGACAATGTCGCGGCAGGCTGGCTGATCTTAGGAATGACGGTTACGGGGGATAGATGATCCAGTCGATCATGCTGGCGGCGATGGGTTTCATTGCTGCCGGCCTCATGACATTGCTCTTGGCGCCGGCCTTCTGGTCGAGGGCAGTGCGGCTCACCAACCAGCGCCTGCGCTCCTCGCTGCCCGTCAGCGAACAGGAGATCCGCGCCGACAAGGATCTGCTGCGGGCCGAATATGCCCTTAAGGTGCATCAGCTGGAGCGCGAGGTCGACCAGGGGCGCTTGGCCGCCCATCGCCAGCAGATCGAAGTCAATCGCCGCGACATCGAGATCCGGCGCCTGAGCGAAGTGTTGGGCAGCACCGAAGCCAATCTCGCCGAACATCGCAACGCCCGCAATGTGCTGGAACAGACCGTCAGCACGCGCATACCGCTGCTGGAGACCTCGCTGGCCGAGTCGCGCATCCATCTGGAAGCGCGCGACGCCGCCTTCAACGAGCTGCAACTGACGGCCGACGAGCAAGCCGCCGCGCTTGACGACGGGCGCGCCATCATGACCCAGCGCGCGCTGGAAGTGCAGCGTCTGCAAGCACTGTTCCAGGAGGCGAGCGTCGCCAGCCGCGAGCGCATGACCGATGGCAGCACCGAGGCCAATCTTGCCCTCCGCGCCGAGATGGAATCGCTGAAGGCGCGGCTGGCCGAGCGCGCCGCCATCGTCGAACGGCTGCAGGGCGAAGTGGCCGCGCAACCGCGCCTTCCGGCCTCTTATGCGCTCAGCGGCGACAATGACAGCATCGACACCTGGCGGGCGCGGGCCGCCAGCATGGCGGCGGAAATCCGCCAACTCAATGACCGGCTGGCTATCCGGCAAAACCAGTCCAACCTGATTGACGCCAAGTCCGCCACTGCCGCCCCGGATCTGGCCCTGTCGGCGACACGAATGCGCCAGCTTGAGACGCAGTTGCGAGGACAAACCGACGAGATCGCCCGGCTGCGGCAAGAAGCCGACGCGGTCATGCGCTCGGGAGATGCGGCGGCCAATGCCAAGGTGCGCGAATCGAAGATCTGGCTGCGCGCCCGCATCGACCGCATCGAAGGCGAACTTGAAAATGAGCGCGATGCCACCGGCCGCCTACGCGCCGAACTGGCCGCTGGCAACGAACGGATGGCGCGTCAAGCGGCGCAGTTTCGCGACGATCTGCGCCGGCTCGGGACCCGACAAGCAACCCCCGCGCGCGACGTACTGCGCCGGCCCGAAGCCGATACCAGCAGATCAACCGCGCCTTCAACAGGCGGAAAGACTGCGGCTATCGCCAATGGCTCGAATGGAACGCCCGGCGCTACCGCCAGCCGGCCGTCTCTGACCGCGCGCGCGCGCGAGATGCAGCGCGCGTTGCAGGGCCATTTCGGCGCCGAGCCTCAAGAGGCGCCGCCTGCGCCGGCCCCTCAGTCCGCACCGATCGATCAGCTCTCGCAAGTCACAATGCCCGTCGCAGTTGACGTTGCCCAGGCCCAAGACGAGCCCTCGACAAAGGCTGTTGCCGCCTCCGCCCCACTTGCCGATCAGCCGCAGCGGGCGCGTCTGCTGGAACGTCTCAAGGGCTACGAACAGGCCTGAGGTTGATCAATCGCCAGAGGTGGCCAGAAACCGCCGCGTGCTCCCCTCCAGCACCAATGCCGTCAGCCGGCCCGTGAATACGGCGCCGGTATCGATGCCGATGCGGTTGGGTAACTGCGTTGGCGCATCAACCGGAGTGTGGCCATGCACCACCACTAGACCGAAGTTCCTGCCCTGTGGAGCAGCTGGCTGGGGATGTTTTTCTTGTGCGCCAATGGGTTAGGTTCCGATCATGGTTGCTGAACGCGCCTTAATGTACCCATGTATTGCGACGTAATGACTCACAACGCATAGGG
>JANLQJ010000445.1:0-7408 GCA_031367715.1 Hyphomicrobiaceae bacterium
TCGCTCGAACGCCTCGCAACCGCTATTCTCGTCGAAATCGACGAAACCTGGACCGCCTCCCTGCAACCCTATGTCAACTGGAATAACGTCGATGCAGATTAAATCCACAACCTAAAGTCCAGACATCAGGTTGCGTTATCGTGTCGTTGCATCACGAAGTGATGATGGCCCATTTCAAATATCCCAAGCATCTCCATATGTCTCCGTGCCCACAATCGACGGGCCAATCATGAGCCAAGATAGAAGTGGAGTTTAACCATGTCCAAGATCCTTACCCTGATAGGCGTACTTGCAGCCTCGCTCGCGACCTTCAGCAGCGCGCCCGCCAATGCCGAGTTCATCAAGCATGCAGGCTGCCAGGATCAGCTCGCGCAATCCCGGTCATCTGACCTTGAGACGGCGAGTCGCGGCTTCCAGCAATGGATCAAATGCGTCAACGGCCGCTGACCACCTGCTCGGCAGTAACTCGGATCATGACGGCGCTGTTGCGCTACGCCGTCAGGCATGATCGCATTTTGACAGTGCGCTGCGGACACGAGACTTGCGCGGCAATGGCGCGTGTTGCAACTCGGCAAGTGCCCCGTGAGATTCCCGATGCGCTGCAGCGTCAAGGCGCTGCGGCGCATCGGGGGAGACACCCTGTAGGCGAAAGCGGCCATTACCACTATCTACTGCGCAAAACTCGTCTTCACCTCGTTCCACAGCTCATCATATTTTTTGCGCGTCTCGTCGCTGGCCGGCGCCATGAACTGCAGGCGCTTGATGACATCGGGATTGCTCAGCACGGCGCGGTTCAGCGCATCTTCCGGCAGCATGCCGTCAGCCTTGGCGTTGGCGGAGACCGGCGCGCCGACATCATTGTCCCACTTCACATAGAAGTCCGGGCTGACCATGAAGTCGATGAAGGCATGCGCGCCATCCGGGTTAGGCGCCTTGGCAGCGACTGTGAGGCCGTCGAACCAGCCGATCGCGCCCTCCTTGGGGATGATGAATCCGACCGGCAGTTTGAACGCCTTCTTCGAGCGTGCGGCCGAGCCCGACCAATAACTGGCAATGTCATAGTCGCCTGCCGAAACATGCTTGTTCCACTCGTCCTCGGAAGCCCACAAGGTCTTCAGCTGCGGTTTGAGCGCTTTCAGTTTGTCCTTGATCTTACCGAGATCGGCCGGGTTGTTCATGTCCTGCCCGGTGGCCAGCGCCGCCAATTGCACGGCTTCCATGGCGTCATCGCGGAAGCCGACATGGCCAGCGTTCTTGGGGTCCCACAGCGCCCCGATGGAGTCGGGAGCGGGCTTGATCTTGTCGGTGTTGATGGCGAAGCTGGTGACGCCCCACACCCACGAGACGGCGAAATGCTTGCCGTCCTTGGCAAAGCGGTCGCTGTCACGCAAGCTCGGCGTCAGGTCGCCGAAGTTGCTGATCTTTTTCTCATCAACGGCCTGGATCAGCCCTTCCTTGGCCGCGTCCATGACGTAGATGTTGTTCATCAGCACGACATCATATGTGCCCGGCGCGGTGCGCAGCTTGGTTAACATCTCCTGCTCGGAGTTGAAGTAGTCGTGCACCACCTTGATGCCGGTCTTCTTCTCGAACATTTCCAGCGCCCACTTCTCGTCGGTACCGTAGCCCTGCCAGTTCAGCACATGAATCTCGCCGGCGGCGAGGGCGTTGCTGGCGGCGAAGATGGCGGCAAGGGTGATTGCGGCAGTAAAGGATCGGCGGCTCAGGGTCGTCATGGGGGTCTCCTCAGGGTGACTGACCGATAATCTGGGGTCGGCGACCGGTTCGGGTCAATGGCTGCGACATGAACTTTTTTGGGCAGCAGGTCGATATGGCGTAGGGCGCGCTGCGTGCGCCCATCCGCCTTGAGCCTCTGCCGCCTAACGATACTCTCTGGTCCTGTCGCCGACCACTTCGTGCGGGCCGCAGATGCCGAGCTGGCCGAAGGCGGTGTCGATCTCGTCGGTGAACAGCTGCATGGCGTAGGGCGCGCCGCGATTGCCGGCAGCCGCGCAGGCGGCGACAAAGGGCCGGCCGGCAAAGCAGCATTGGGCGCCGCGCGTCATAGCCTTAACCACGTCGAGGCCCGAGCGCACGCCGCTGTCCAGCATGACGGTGGCCCGCGTGCCGATCGCATCGGCGATGGCCGGCAGGCAATCGATGGAGGCGGGCGCGGCGTCCAGCTGCCGTCCGCCATGGTTGGAGACGATGACGCCATTGGCGCCCGCCGCCAGCGCCGTCTCGGCGTCCTGCGGGTGCTGCACGCCCTTGATCACCATTTTGCCTGGCCAAGCCTTGCGCAGCGCCTTGATCTCATCCCAGTCCAGGGCGTGAATGCCGGTGGCAGCGAACAGCTCGCGCATGGCCTTGTCGCCGCCGTGGGGATCGCGGGCATAGGGCATGAGATTGCCGGCGACCGGATAGGCCTGCTGCAGGAGCCCTGCCGACCAAGCCGGCCGCTGTGCCACTTCGAACAGCAACGAGGGTGTGATGGCGGGCGGGAATTCGAGGCCATTGCGATGGTCGCGCGAGCGCTTGGAATAGGCCGGGATGTCGACCGTAACCACCAGCACCTTGATGCCCGCCCGTTCGGCCCGGCCGACCAGATGCAGGGTGGTTTCCATGGATTGGAAATAGTAGAGCTGGAACCAGGTCACGTCGGGGGCGAGTTTGACAATCGTTTCTAGCGGCTCGATGGCGTAAGTGCTGGTGATGAACGGAAGATTGGCCCGCTGAGCGGCTGCCGAAAGCGCCCGCTCAGCGCCCGGCCAGATGGCGCTGGTGTAGCCGACGGGAGCAACCCCGATGGGCGCCGAGTAGCTGCGGCCGAACAGCTCGATCTTGGTGCTGCGGTTGGTGACATCTATGCCATAGCGAGGTACCAGCCGGATGCGCTGGAATGCGGCGAGGTTCTCGGCCAATCCGCGCTCGCTGTCGGCGCCGCCGAGCAGATAGCCAGCAATGCGCTTGGGGATGCGGTGTTCGGCGCGTGCAATCATGTCCGCGAACAGCGGAAAACGCCGCAGCAGCTTGGGATCGAGCCGGCCGTCAGTATCCTGCTCAAGTCGATCGAGCGTATTGGGACGTTTCACGAATGGGTCTCTCTCGTTTGCAGCTTGGCGGGAACGCGGCTGAGCACTTCGATGACCCCCGCGGCCAGGATCAACAGCGCGCCCGCGATCTGTTGCGGCCCGAACGGCTCGTTGGCTAGCAGCGCCGCTGTCAGCGTGCCGGCGACGATCTCGGTCATCAGCAGGATGCCGACGCGCGGCGCTGGCAGGCGCTGCGTGCCCCAGACCAGAATGAAGGTCGAGGGCAGCACGAACAGCAGTGCCAGCATCGCAAGAAACGGCAGGGTTGCCTGCCAGATCGCAATGGTTGGCATTGCGCCGGCAGCCGATACCGGCAACACCAGCAGGGCCAGACCGGCCGTCGCGGCGGCGCCGAGATTGAACGCCAGAACGTTACCAAGAATGCTCTGATCGGAACTGGAATAACTGCGGATCGAGCCGTAGGCCCAGATGACGCCGGAGCACACGGCCAGCCAGTCACCGAGACTTCGCGGGATCGGCAACCCATGATCGAAACCGAGCGTGACAACCAAGCCGAGAAACCCCAACAGCAGCGCCAACAGTCGCGGCAAGCTTAGCCGGTCGCCTTTGATCAGCCAGCCAAGCAATGTGCTCCATAACGGGCTGACATAGAACAACAGGACGGCGGTGACGACCGTCGTCAGGATCAAGCTGGTGTTGTAGAGCGTGAAGGATGCGGCCAGGCACACACCGGTAAGCAGGCCTGGCACCGACAGGGACCGCGAGGCCGAGCGGTGTATCAGCAGCGCCGGGATGGTCGCGGTCAAAATGATCAATGAGGTTGCCAGCGACATCCATGCCGGGCCGACGCCGTGCGCCTGCATCCAGCGGGTGGGAATCCAATAGGCCCCCCACAACACACCGACGACCGCGATGGCAAAGCTAGGTAACACGGTATTGCCCGCTCGCGACACCCGTCAGGCTCCCCGGGCGGCGGCACGATCAGGTCGATGACTTTGAAGAACAGGGGGTGGGCGCAGCATGCGGGCGTCTCCAGATGACGTCCACACGCTAGAGTCTCATTCGCCGCCGAGCAAGCTCAGCCGTGGCAGCCGCTGCAATTGCCAGGTTTGCGGACGTTAGGACGCGTGAACGAGGCAACCGAGAAGCCACCATGAATGCCACGCCAGAACGGCATCTTGGTGATTCGCGGCGGCGTATCGGCGGCCCGTACCCCACGCATGTACCATTTGTCGCCCTTGCCGCCATCACCAGCGGCCTTGGTGTAATAGGCGAGGATTTTCAACCTGGTCGGCTCAGGCAGACTGGCGTTCTCGCCAAAATGATCTTGCAAGTTGTCCAGGATCGTTTGCCAAGACCGCGCCGGTAACAACGAGGCCGAATAGTCCATATGGCAGGCGCCGCATTCCTTGGCGGTGACTTTATCGCGGGACCGGAATGCACCGGCGGCAAAGGAGCTGGACGCCAACAGGGCCAGGGCCATTGCGGCAGCCGCAAGCTTGAATGTGGTTCGCATGGTTTGTCTCACAGGCCGGCCAAGTAGGTGATGAAATCACCCTTTTCGGCGGCGGTGCATTCGCGGCCCAGCACGCTTGAGCAGTTGCGCAGGAACCATTTGGCGACTTTCTCGGGATCGGTGAAGCGATCCGGCGTCTTGGAGACGGCCATCGGCGCGATCTCCTTGCCGGCGCGCGACTGGCCTTTGGCGTTGGGGTCCTTGGTGTGGCAGGTGGTGCAGGACGGCGTGTCGGGTTTGCCGCCGCTCTGGCTGGCCAGGAAAAATGCCTTGCCACGGGCGGCATCAAAGCCGGCGAAGGCGCTATCGGCGGTCTTGGACTGGGCTGTCAGGTCGGCGAGGATGGCGTCACGTTTGGCATCGGCAAAGGCAAAGCCCGCGCCAAGGCTGAGGCTGGCGAGGGCCAGCACGATGGTAAGCCTTTTCATGGGCTGTCTCCTGTTTGGGTGGACTGCGGAATGTCGATGGCCTGATCATCAAAATGTCCGGTCAGGGCATCACGATGGCAGGCCGCACAGTTGGCTTTGGATTTGACCGGAGCGTTGGTAAACAGGTTGGACGCCAGTTCGTGGTGCTGGCGCTGCCAAAATTGCGTCTTGGTGATCCTGGTCGGGTCGTCGGGGTTAACGTCCCGCAGCCGGTTGGCCGGCTCGGTGTCGGCTGTCTCGGCGGCGTTGGCTTGGAGATAGCCCGAGATCTTGGCGGCCGATTTTTCGGGCAGGCTGGCATCATCGCCGAAATGCTGATCGAGGGAACTCATGATCAGTTTCCATGAGGCCTTAGGCAGCAGGCTGGGATGAAACGACCAATGGCAGGCACCGCATTCCTTGGCATAGGTCGAACCGGCAACCACC
The DNA here is from genome assembly GCA_031367715.1 of Hyphomicrobiaceae bacterium. Lineage (GTDB taxonomy): Bacteria > Pseudomonadota > Alphaproteobacteria > Rhizobiales > Hyphomicrobiaceae > JANYHF01. The sequence continues at coordinate 5,424 of JANLQJ010000445.1, forward strand.
GGGGTCGGCACACCGTGCGCCGGCAGGCCGGACAGTGGCAGCAGCGGTGCCCCGATGGCGATCACGGCAAAGCCCGCACCCAACAGCGCCAACATCGGGCGGGCCGGGCGCCATTTGCTCCGCAGGGTGTCCGATGGTACAGGCAACCAGCCGGTGATCATGCCGCGCACCAGCGGCACGCGCAGCAATAGTATTTCCCCGAAAACGCCAACCAGATGGCCAACGATCATCGCCATGAGCAGATAGGCCAGCAGCTGGTGCGCACCCTTGGCAAGGTGGCCGAGGTCATAGCTGGTGACCGCCGCCAATACGCCCTGTTTCTCGACGCCGCCCAGCACTATTATGCCCGTGGCGGTAATCGCCAGCAATACCAGCGCCAGTGCGATGATCATCAGCGAGCCGGCTGGGTTGTGGCCGAGATAATGTTTGGGGCGCAGGCGCAGCAGGCCGCCGGCGTGTTCGGGCAACTGGCGCAGGGCGCCGAACAAGCGGTCGAGGCGACTGAATTCGCTGCCGAACAGCCCCCAGACAAACCGAAAAACGATCAACGCGCCAATCGCATAGCCAGACCAGAGATGCCAATCGAGACTGTTCGCCGGGCCGAAAAAGCCGGTCTTGGCCGCTATGATTACGGCAAGCACCAGCAGCCAGTGGAAGGCGCGTGTCGGCAGATCCCAGATGCGGGCTCGACTGGTCGCAATCTGCCCCATCGGCTCCGACGCTGCGGGCCGCTGATTCGTGTTCAAAGTCATGCCAACAGCCACCAGTCCCGTTTGAAACGATCGATCTTAACGATCGATGCGGTCGTGGCGGCAGCGTCTCCCGGCCCGCCGCCCGACCGCCGCAATCTAGTTTTTCCGGCGTGGCCATATGGTGGCTGCCGAATTACAAATCCGTATACTTGGCAGATCGGCGACCCGCAACGCTTTGATCGGAAAGATGAAGGCAGTCGCACACCGGCCGATGGCATGCTAATATTGTTGCAACCACACACATTAACGGGACCGGCGCCCAAGGCCTCCCCGTCGGAGCCAGCGATGCAGAAAATCAACACCAAGGCTGCCAACAGCAACCTGGAGATCGTCGATCCAGTCTGGGCCCAAGTGCGCCAGGAGGCCGAGGCAGCGATCGCTCAAGAGCCCGCGCTGGGCGGTTTCATCTTTGCCACCATCTTGCATCACAAACGCCTGGAAGAGGCGATCTGCCACCGGCTGGCGCAACGGCTCATGCATGCCGATGTCGACGCCGGGCTGCTCTATGACACGTTCGACGAACTGCTGTCGCAGGACCCCAAACTTGGCGAGATCTTCCGCGCCGACCTCATCGCGGTGCGCGAGCGTGATCCCGCCTGCGACCGGCTGATCGAGCCTTTGCTTTATTTCAAGGGCTTCCACGGGCTGCAGGTACATCGCTTCGCGCATCTGCTCTGGAACTCCGGGCGGCGCGATTTCGCGCTGTATCTGCAAAGCCAGGCCAGCCGCGTGTTTTCGATGGACATCAACCCGGCGGCCCGCATCGGGCGCGGCATCTTCATCGATCATGGTCATGCACTGGTGATCGGCGAGACGGCGGTGGTCGGCGACAATGTGTCGATGCTGCATTCGGTCACCCTTGGTGGCACTGGCAAGGAAGACGGGGATCGGCATCCCAAAATCGGCAATGGCGTGATGATCGGGGCCGGGGCCAAGGTGCTGGGCAACATCACGGTCGGTTATTGCTCGCGCATTGCCGCAGGATCGGTGGTGCTGCAAGACGTGCCGCACAATACCACCGTGGCTGGCGTACCAGCCCGCGTGGTGGGTGAAGCGGGCTGCTCGCAACCATCCGTCACCATGGATCAATTGATCAATGGCGAGATTTAAGGGCGCTGAGCAAATCGCCCCGGCGCAGGCCGGGGCCCTTAGTAAACGCAAGTAATCACTTGGTCGAAGCCCCGGCCTACGCCGGGGCGATCGGTTTATGTCACGCCAACATCGCCATCGGGT
>JANLQJ010000464.1:0-23798 GCA_031367715.1 Hyphomicrobiaceae bacterium
CCCTAGATCCCCGCCACTTTGCGCAGCGCCTCATTGATCCGGCTCTGCCACCCCGGCCCGCCGGCCTTGAAATGCTCCACCACATCGGCGTCGAGCCGGATCGAGGTCGGCTTCTTGACCGGCGCGCGCTGCGGCCCGCGCATGCCGCGATAGCGGGCGAGCCGCTCGTCGGACATGGGTTTGGCCTCGCGGAACCACTGCTCATCGAGCGGCGGATTGTCCGGATCAGCGAGCGCGGCGGCGGTAAGTTCGGCGTCCTCTTCGTCGGTCATGTTCTCAATAGACTTCAGCGCGCGTTCGCTTGCGTCGGCCCAGCTAGTGATTTCTCTGACGGCGGTTTTCTTCGGCATAGAATTTCCTTTCGCGCGGCTCTGCCTTGCGCAGGCTGATGACCCAGGTGATGTCGTCCCGCTCGGTGAACGTAAGGACATGCAGCACGTCGCCGATGAAACCGAACGCCTGCTCCCGCAGCTCGCCGTAGTCTTCGCGGGTGTCGGTCCGGATGACGGCGAAATCCCAGTTGAACCTTTCGGCAGCCTCGAATTCGATCCCATGTTTGCGCAAGTTGATGGCGTTCTTGACCGGATGCCAATCCAGCTTGCGCATCGGAGCAGCCCTGCCCTTATGTTTTATTCGTATATACGAATTGTGGATGTTGTCAACAGACAACTTTAGTGCGTCCAGGCGCGCTGGCACCTGGGTGATCACAGGCGCGCGCGGGCGCATCGGAGGCCCCTCGCGACCGCCACTATTTGTCGGGTTCCCGCTTCACCCGGCGCATGTTGCGATATTCGGCAAGCCGCTCGTCGGACATGAGCTTGCGTTACGGAACCAGTGCTCGTCGAACGGCGGATTGTCGGGATCTGAGAGGGCGGCGGCCGTCAGCTCGGCGTCCTCTTCATCGGTCATGGCTGCGGCGGACGCACGCGACTTCTCTCTCGCGGCGGCGATGCGCTTTACACGTTCTGGGTCCATGAAATTTGCGCCCGCATGGGCATGTGCAAGGGTTTCGACACGGCAGCATTTCAGATACACTTCGAACCTATCAGAAACCCGAGCCCCCGACGATGCCCCTGACCGACCCTCTGATCACCGCCACCAGCGACCGCCTGTCCGGAGCGCCCGTGTTCCCCGGCACGCGCGTGCCGGGGGCAGAATTTGTTCGACTATTTGGAGGGCGGCGATCCGCTGGATGAGTTCCTGGTGGATTTCCCGAATGTGACGCGGGAGCATGCGGTCGGGGATTTGGCAGGCGCGATTGGCATGTAGGTCGGGTCAAGCCTTTGGCGCGACCCAACATTCGGCAGCGGAGTTCGTGGCGTTGGGTCGCGCAAGGGCTTGACCCAACCAACACGCTACGCTGGATGAATTCTTGATCGATTTCTCGAATGTGACGCGGGAGCATGCGGTGGCGGTGTTGGCACGGGTAACGACTGCAGGCCCGTAGGTTGGGTCAAGCGTTTCAGCGCGACCCAACATTTGGCTGCGCAGTTTGTCGCGTTGGGTCGCGCAAGTGCTTGACCCAACCTACGAATGATTTTGCAAGTTGATGTCCGCGGGAAGAACGTGCTTACATATGCTCACAGTCAGCAAGCGAAAGCGAGGCGAGCATGGCTTCCAGAGAGCAATTCGAGTTTGCGAAATCGGAATATGATGCAATCGCAACGAACACGTCACAAGCCTTTCAGACAATGGCACTTTTGGTGACGATTTATTTTATTTTCAACGGAGTCTTGCTTTCATCCCTATTCGCTTTGCTCGCTAGCGTTTGGGGAAGTCAGCAAGCGACGCAAATTTTTCGATTTGAAATTACCAGCATTGTTGTCATAGGTAGTTTTGTTATAAGCTTAGTATTTACCATCTGGTCATATTATTTCGTGATGTCTTTCGGCGAAAGCATGAGACTCGCTCTGAAAAGAGGGGCGGAAATTGAGGGCATTATGTATTCGACTCCCTCCGATTTCGGCAAGTCAGGGTTCTTCTCGGCAATGAGTGGATGGGTTCAAGGGTCACCATACAGAAATAGGCTTGGTTATTGGTCAATAGTGTTGTTTTGCTTGATAGAATTCTTTTGGTTATTAATTCTTGTGTCCGAGATTTATCGAGTCAAATTGTACGAATGGTTCTAGGTGCGCTTGTTTCGATCTGAGTAATTGGATGCGTGTGGAGTACGAGGTTCAGAACGTTAGGACCATTTCAATCGTTTTACGAAAGGACCCCACGCCGCTGGCGGCCGGCTCCCGGTTACGGGAGTCGCCAGCGGCCAACAAAAATGGACATCCGCCAACTCCAATACCTCACCGCCCTAGCCCGTGAAAAGCACTTCACCCGCGCGGCCGAGGCGTGCCACGTCACCCAGCCCACCCTGTCGTCCCGCATCCGCCAGCTCGAGGACGAACTCGGCGTGCCCATCGTCGAGCGCGGCCAGCGCTATATCGGGCTCACCCCCGAGGGCGAAACCGTGTTGAAATGGGCGCACGCCATTCTCGACGCCGGCAACGCCATGCAACAGGAACTGGCCGCCAAGCGCGAGGGGCTTGCCGGGCAGCTGACGCTCGGCGTCATCCCGACGGCGCTGCTGTTCACGCCGCGCATCACCGCCGCCATGCAGGCGCGGCATCCGAAGGTGGATTTCCGTATCCTGTCGATGTCCAGCATAGAAATCCTCGACAAGCTGAAGGACCACGCCATCGATGCCGGCATCAGCTATCTCGACAACGAGCCGGTGGATTTCCACAAGCTGTTGCCGCTCTATCGCGAGCGCTATTGCCTGGTGGTCCGCAGCAACCACCCCCTGGCCGCACGAAAAAGTGTGTCCTGGGCCACCGCCGCCGCCGAGCCGCTCTGCCTGCTGAACGCGGAAATGCAGAACCGCCGCATCATCGACCGCGCCTTCCGGCAGGTTGGTGCCACGCCGCATTGCAAGGTCGAGACCACCAGCCTAAGCAACATCCTTGCCCACGTGCTGGGTTCGGGGCTGGCCGGCATCGTGCCGGAGAACTTCCTCGCCGGCATGGGGCCACTCGCAGGCATCGCCGCCCTGCCGCTCAGCGAGCCCGATATCACGCATGAGGTGGGGTTGATCGCGCTGGATCGCGATCCGGTCTCGCCGGTGCTGGCGGCGCTGTTCGAAGCGTGCAAGGGGCTCGGCGGGTTGGTCGAGTCAAGAGCCCGCTGAAAGCGGGAAAGCAAATGAGCGCGCCAACTCAACAGGTGGTCTGCGCTGGCCTAGTGTTCCGCACCATTCAAATGATCCCCATGTGCCATCCTCGGGCTTGGCCCGAAGATGACATTGAGGGTTACTTGAGTGAGCCAGACCACTAGGCGATGTCCGGTGTGCGCCGTTGATCTCATACTGATAACGTGGCCGACACGACCATTCAGCTTTGCCACCTGGCATCCATGCCTGCAACCGGCGCGACACTCTGGCCCAAGCTCGCCCGCGACCTCATCGCGGCCGCACGGCCGCATGCGGTTGCGTTCGCCCGTCGCGGCGCCGACCTGCTGGTGCCGCCCGCCTGCGTCGCCTGCCGGCAGCCGTTGGCCGCGCACAACGCGCTCTGCCCCAGCTGCTGGCTGCAGGTCGATTTCATTCGCCCGCCACTATGCGACCGGCTCGGCATTCCGCTGCCCTACGGCCTCGAACAGCCAATGATCTCGGCCCGCGCCGCCGCCGATCCGCCGGACTATGACCGCGCCCGCGCCATCGCCAGCCATGGCGGGATGATGCGCGACCTTGCCCACCGGCTGAAATACGGCGACCAGCAGCATGTGGTGCCGCTGCTGGCGCGCCTGCTGCACGAAACCGGCCGCGAGTTGCTCCCCGATTGCCATCTGCTGATCCCGATCCCGCTCGCCCGCTTCCGGTTGTGGCGGCGCAGCTTCAACCAGGCGGCGGTGCTGGCCGGCACGCTCTCGCGCCGCTGCGGCGTGCCGCATGATCCCTTGCTGTTGGAGCGCCGCAGGGAAACGCCCAGCCAGGTTGGCCTGACGCGCGAGCAGCGCAAGGATAATGTGCGCGGCGCGTTCAAGCTCGCCGACGGGCGGGCCGAGGCGGTGCGCGGGCGCAATGTGCTGATCATCGACGATGTCATCACCACCGGCGCCACCATCGATGCGGCCGCGCGCGTGTTGCGGCGGGCGGGGGCGGCCAGGGTGGATGCGCTGTCGCTGACACTGGTGACGGATGATGGCGGGTGGCGGTAGGCCCGGTGTCAGACACTTGTGACTCGTAAGTGTCTATGACGATAGAAAAGCTTGAACCGCGATGCCGACATGACGCCTGCCAGTCGCCGCGGCCTGGTTAAAATTTCAAAGGCCAATCCGCCGGCCGTTCGCTACAATGGCCTGAATAGGAATCGCCATCAGGGAGCCCACCCCCATGGACGCACGCATCCCGATCGGCCACAGCGTCTGCCCGCATGATTGCCCATCCACTTGCGCGCTGGAGGTCGAACTGCTCGACGACCGCCGCATCGGCCGCGTGCGTGGTGCCAAAGGCAACGACTACACGGCTGGCGTGATCTGCGCCAAGGTGGCACGCTATGCCGAGCGCATCCATCATCCGGACCGGTTGTTGCATCCGATGCGGCGGTCTGGGCCGAAGGGCTCGGGGCAGTTCATGCGCATCTCGTGGGACGAGGCGCTGGAGCGAACGGCCGATGCCTTCAATGCGGCCGAGCGCACGCACGGCGCGGCCAGCATCTGGCCCTATTGGTATGCCGGCACCATGGGCCTGGTGATGCGCGATGGCATCGAGCGGCTGACCCATGCCAAGAAATATTCGCGTTTCCATTCAACGATTTGCACCGGCACGTCGTCGCCCGGAAGCATCGTCGGCCCTGGCATGCAGATGGGGCCAGACCCGCGCGAGATGGGCAAGTCAGACCTGATCGTGATCTGGGGCACCAATCCGGTGAACACGCAGGTCAATGTCATGACGCACGCGGCGCGCGCCCGCAAGGAGCGTGGCGCCAAGATCGCGGCGGTGGACATCTATCGCAATGGCACCATGGAACAAGCCGACGTCCCGGTCTGCATCCGGCCCGGCACCGACGGCGCGCTGGCTTGCGCCATCATGCATGTGCTGTTCCGTGACGGGCTGGCCGATTGGGACTACCTGCGCAAATACGCCAATGATCCCGAAGGCTTACAGGCACATCTCGCGACCCGAACCCCGGAGTGGGCGAGCGCCATCACTGGACTTCCAGTCGCCGAAATCGAGAGTTTTGCGCGATTGATCGGCTCGACCAAGCGCGCCTATTTCCGGCTCGGTTACGGCTTCACCCGCTCGCGCAACGGCGCGGCAAACATGCACGCCGTGAGCTGCATCCCGGTCGTCACCGGCGCCTGGGCGCATGAAGGTGGCGGGACGATGCACAATGTCAACGGCAGCTATCAATGGGACAAGTCGCTGATCGAAGGCCACGATGTGCGCGACAAATCCGTGCGTGCCATCGACCAGTCTCGGATCGGCGCGGCACTGACGGGCGATCCCTACGATCTTGCCGGCGGACCGCCGGTGAAGGCGATGCTGATCCAGAGCACCAATCCGTTGGAAGTGGCGCCGGATCAGAACAAGGTCAAAAAGGGTTTTGCGCGCGAGGATCTGTTCGTCTGCGTGCACGAGCAGTTCCTGACCGAAACGGCGAAAATGGCCGATATCGTGCTGCCCGCGACCATGTTTCTGGAGCATGACGACATCTACCAGGCGAGCGGGCATCCGCATATCCAGCTCGGGCCCAAACTCGTTGTTCCGCCAGGCGAATGCCGCAATAATCACGAGGTCGTCTGTGCGCTCGCCGCGCGGGTCGGGGCGGAACACCGTGGCTTCCAGATGAGCCCGCGCGCGATTATCGACTGGACGCTTGAGGCAACCGGGCGCCCGGGCATCAAGGAACTCGAACAGCGGCACTGGATCGACGTCATGCCGCCGTTCCGCAAGGCGCATTTCCTCGATGGCTTCGCCTGGCCCGACGGCAGATTCCGCCTGAAAGCCGACTGGGCCGGATTGGCCAGCAAGGAAGGCCTCAAAGGCGACACCGCCAACATGCCGGGCTTTCCCGATCACTGGGCGGTCACTGAAGAAGTGGACACGGCGCATCCGTTCCGGCTGGCAACCTCGCCGGCGCGCGCCTTCCTCAACTCAACCTTCAACGAGACGGCCACGTCACGCGCGAAACACGGGCCGCCGCACGCCCTGATCCACCCGGACGACCTTGCAGCCCTCGGCATCAACGACGGCGGCGCCATTCGCGTGGGCAACACCCGCGGCGAAATCGGCTTGCTGGCCAAGGCCTTCCCTGGTTTGCAACGCGGCGTCATCATCATCGAGAGCATCGCCCCGAATCGCCAGTTCGCGGGCGGTGCGGGCGTCAATACCCTGACCGGCTCCGAGCAGTCCGCACCCCACGGTGGCGCGCCGTTCCACGACAACCGGGTGTGGGTGCGCAGGGCGAGCTGATAGGCAGGGCCTTACTTCTCCCCTCCCTTCGGCGATAGCGAGGGGAGGGGATGTCGCCCGAGCGCCTGCCCCCTTGTTCTTGCGCCTCCGCGCGGAACGGCGGTCTCCTCTCCCCGTCAAAACGGGGCCATGAGTAAAATCGCACCTCTCAGGAATTGACTTTCCCCTGCCGCGACTCATGCCATACTCAACCGAATCGGTGGCATCGCGCCGGTATGGCCCGGCCCTGGTGCGACTTTGCGTTTCACCCCTTGCTTGTGGCGTCGCGCGCGTCCCTCGAAACACCACTTTTGACGGCGACAGTCGGCGTTAGTCTGATCGCGTATCACCTTACCAGAGCGTAACGATTTTGTTGTCCGGTTTTCAGCTCGGGGATGGTAGTATGTGCATCACGACATTAGGATGCCCGGCGAGGGGACGGGGGTCCAGCGACAAGTCACTTAGCCGCGCTGAACCCCTGCCGACGTCGCAGCCGGCGGGACAGGGGCTCAGAAGCGGAGCAACACAGCGAGGCAGAGGTCGAAATGACATCGGAAAATGAAATCTTCGACGTGTTTGCAAAAAGCTACGACCGCAACAAGCAGGCGCAGATGAGCCTTCGGGAATTCCTCGAAGGCTGCAAGACCGACCCGATGTTCTACGCCAGCGCCGCCGAGCGCATGATCCATGCCATCGGTGAGCCGCAGCTGATCGACTCGGCGCGCGATCCGCGGCTCGGCCGTATCTTCATGAACCGGACCTTGAAGGTCTATCCGGCGTTCAAGGATTTCTACGGCCTGGAAGAGACCATCGAGCGCATGGTTGGCTATTTCCGCCACGCGGCGCAGGGGCTCGAAGAGCGCAAGCAGATCCTCTATCTGCTCGGGCCAGTCGGCGGCGGCAAGTCGTCGATGGCCGAACGGCTGAAGGAGCTGATGGAGCAGTGCCCGGTCTATGTGCTGAAGGCCGGCGACGAAGTGAGCCCGATCTTCGAGAGCCCGCTCGGCCTGTTCCAGCCTGACAGCATGGCGCAGATGCTGGAAGAGAAGTATCACATCCCGAAGCGCAAGCTCACTGGCTACATGTCACCGTGGGCCATCAAGCGGCTGGACGAGTTCGGCGGCGATGTTTCGAAGTTCAATGTCGTCAAGTTGTTCCCGTCCAAGCTGCGCCAGATCTGCGTCGCCAAGACCGAGCCTGGCGATGAGAACAACCAGGACATTTCCTCGCTGGTCGGCAAGGTCGACATCCGCAAGCTGGAATTCCACGGCCAGAACGATGCCGACGCCTACTCCTATTCGGGCGGCCTCAACCGCACCACGCAAGGGCTCCTTGAGTTCGTGGAAATGTTCAAGGCGCCGATCAAGATGCTGCATCCGCTGCTGACGGCGACGCAGGACGGCACCTATGTCGGTACCGAGAATGTCGGTGCGCTGCCGTATCAGGGCATCATCGTCGCGCACTCGAACGAGAGCGAGTGGCAGACTTTCCGGGCCAACAAGAACAATGAGGCCTTCCTCGACCGCATCTGCGTGGTCCAGGTGCCGTACTGCCTGCGCGTCACGGAGGAGCGCAAGATTTATGAAAAGCTGCTGGCCACCTCCGACGTGTTCAAGTCGCCATGCGCGCCCGGAACGCTCGACATGCTGGCCCGCTTCTCGGTGCTGACGCGCCTGAAAGAGCACGAGAATTCCAGCCTCTACTCCAAGATGCGCGTCTATGACGGCGAGAGCCTGAAGGACACCGACGTGCACGCCAAGACCATCCACGAATACCGCGATGCAGGCGGCATCAACGAGGGCATGGACGGCTCGTCAACGCGCTTTGCCTACAAGGTGCTGTCGGAAACTTTCAACTACGACACCTTCGAAGTCGCCGCCGATCCCGTGCATCTGATGTATGTGCTGGAGCAGGCCATCCGGCGCGAGCAGATGGGCCAGGACAACGAGGATCGTTATCTCGAGTTCATCAAGGAGGAGTTGGGACCCCGCTACGCCGAGTTCATCGGCAACGAGGTGCAGAAGGCCTATCTCGAAAGCTACAACGACTTCGGCCAGAACCTGTTCGATCGCTACGTGGCCTATGCCGACGCCTGGATCGAAGATCATGACTTCAAGGATCCCGACACCGGCCAGCTGATGAGCCGACCGCTGCTGGATCAGGAACTGAGCAAGATCGAGAAGCCGGCCGGTATCGCCAATCCAAAGGATTTCCGCTACGAGGTGGTGAAGTTTTCGCTCCGTGCGCGTGCGAAAAACGGCGGCAAGAATCCGAGCTGGACAAGTTACGAGAAGATCCGCGACGTCATCGAGCGGCGCATGTTCAGCCAGGTCGAGGACCTGCTGCCGGTGATCTCGTTCGGTGCCAAGAAGGACGGCGACACCGCCAAGAAACACGACGAGTTCGTCGATCGCATGGTGGAGCGCGGCTATACGCCAAGACAAGTGCGCCGGTTGGTCGAATGGTACATGCGGGTGAAGAAGTCGAGCTAATTTGGGCGTTAGGCGTTGGGCGTTGGGCAGGCACTTTCTTATCGCCGAACGTCCAATGCCCATCGCCCAATTGAGCGAAGCGAAATGAACATCGTCGACCGCCGCCTGAACCCAAAGTCCAAGAACCTCGGCAATCGCCAGCGCTTTCTGCGCCGGGCGAAATCCGAGATCCGGGAAGCCGTGCGCGATGCGTTGAAGCGGCGCAAGGTCTCCGATGTAGCGGGCGGCGAGCGGGTGGCGATCCGATCCAAGAATCTGCGTGAGCCGACCTTTCGGCACTCGACCAATTCGGGCTCGCGCGACTTCGTGCTGCCCGGCAATCACGACTATTCAGCTGGCGACACCATCCCCAAGCCCAAGGGCGAGGGCGGCGGGTCCGGCTCCAAGGGCAGCCCGGATGGCTCAGGTGATGACGATTTCGTCTTCTCACTGAGCAAGGACGAGTTCCTCGATCTGTTCTTCGAGGACCTGAAGCTGCCCAATATGATCAAGGCCAAGCTGAAAGACATGCGCTCGCCCAAGCCGGTGCGCGCCGGCTATTCGACTGACGGCCCGCCATCAAAAATCAACCGCGTGCGTACCATGCGCAACAGCCTGGCCCGGCGTATTGCGTTGCGCCGTCCGACCGAAGCCGAGATCAAGGCGCTGGAAGAAGAACTGTTCAACGAGGAAGCGGCGGCAACGCCTGATACCGCCAAGATTGAGAAGCTGCAGGCCCGCATCACCCGGCAGACACGCCTCAGGAAGACCATCGCCTATATCGATCCGATCGATCTGCAATACAACCGCTTCGACCGCATCCCTAGGCCGACGACCCAGGCGGTGATGTTCTGCCTGATGGACGTTTCGGCCTCGATGACCGAGCAGCTGAAAGACCTCGCCAAGCAGTTCTTCATGCTGCTGCATGTCTTCCTGACCCGCCACTATCGCGAGGTCGACGTCGTGTTCATCCGCCATACCACGGAGGCGGACGAAGTGGACGAGGAAACCTTCTTCAAGGGCACCGAGACGGGCGGCACCGTCGTCTCCTCGGCGTTCGAAAAGATGAAGGAAATCGTCAAGGACCGCTATCCGGTCGCCGACTGGAACATCTATACGGCGCAGGCGTCGGATGGCCACAATTTCGATGACGACATGGGTCGCTGCATTGAGTTGCTGGAAGAGGACATTCTGCCGATCTGCCAGTATATGGCCTATATCGAAGTGGTGCCCGAGCACAGCCGCGGCAGTTCCGACAGCGTGGTGTGGAACGGCTATGAGGACCTGACTGAGGGAAATGCCAACTTCGCCATGAAGCGCGTCGCCTCGCCCGCCGAGATCTATCCGGTGTTCCGCGAGCTGTTCGATGGCTCGGCGGAAGCGGCGGCGTGAGAAGCAAGTGAAAAAAGGAAGACGCCAAATCGTGAAATCGCCAACTCGCCAAGTCGTGCCGGCCCTCTTACCGATGCGGCGATTTGGCGTCTTCACGACTTCACGTCTTATTTCTCGCGGGACTCGATAATGACCACCCAAAAACTCCCCAAGCGCAAGGGCACCGCCAAGCCGCCGCTTTACGACGGCGCGGAGTGGAATTACGACCTATTGCGAAAATCCTTCGACGCCATCGAGGAAGTCGCCATCGGCGGCATGGGCCTCAACGTCTATCCGAACCAGATCGAGGTTATCACCGCCGAGCAGATGCTGGATGCGTATGCGTCCATTGGCATGCCGCAGATGTACCGGCACTGGTCGTTCGGCAAGCATTTTGCGCGCGAGCAGGCCATGTACAAGCGCGGCGCCCGTGCGCTGGCCTATGAGATCGTGATCAATTCCGACCCCTGCATCAGCTACATCATGGAAGAAAATTCCATGACCATGCAGGTGCTGGTGCTCGCCCACGCCGCCTTTGGCCACAACCATTTCTTCAAGAACAACTACCTGTTCAAGCAGTGGACCGATGCCGGCGCCATTCTCGACTATCTGTCCTTTGCCAAAAGCTTCGTGGCCGAATGCGAGGAGCACTATGGCGTCGAGGCCGTGGAAGCCGTACTCGACAGCGCGCACGCACTGATGCAGCAAGGCGTCAGCCGCCATCCAGGCAAGAAACAATACCGCTCGTTTGCCCAGGAAAAGGAACGCCTGGAAGCGCGGCACGCCTATGAGGAAAGCACGTTCAGCGATCTCTGGCGCACGGTCCCCAGGGGCCCTACCGAGGACATCTCCAGCAAGAAGCCGGCGAGCGGGGGTGGCCCAGTCGAGCAGGCAGCGCTCGGCCTGCCCGAAGAAAATCTGCTGTATTTCCTCGAAAAGAACGCACCCAAGCTCGCCGACTGGCAGCGCGAGCTGCTGCGCATCGTGCGTATGCTGGCGCTGTACTTCTACCCGCAGCGCCAGACCAAGCTGATGAATGAGGGTTGCGCCACCTTCACGCATTACGAAATCCTGAACCGCATGTACGAGTCCGGCCAGCTCACCGAGGGCTCGATGCTGGAGTTCCTGCACAGCCATTCGTCCGTTGTCATGCAGCCGCGCTACGACCAGCAGCACTACAACGGCCTCAATCCGTATGCGCTGGGTTTTGCTATGATGCGCGACATCCAGCGCATCGCCGAAGAGCCGACCCCGGAGGATCGCGAGTGGTTCCCCGATTTCGCGGGCTCGGGCAATGGTCTGGCCACGCTGAAGACGGCCTGGGAGGAGTTCCGCGACGACAGCTTCATCCTGCAATATCTCAGCCCGAAAGTGATGCGCGATTTCCGGCTGTTCGAGGTCAACGACACCGCTGGTTCGTCGGCGGTTCTGGTGAAATCCATTCACGACGACCAAGGCTATCGGCGGGTACGGCGCGCGCTCTCGAACCATTACGATGTGAGCGCCCATGACCCCGATCTGCAGGTGACGGATGCGGATCTGTCGGGCGCGCGAAGATTGGTCATTACACATACAGTTCGCAACGGCGTGCTTTTGGATAAAGAGCAGGCCGACCGCGTGCTGCAGCACCTGGCGAGCCTGTGGGGCTACCGCGTGAAGCTGGTCGAGGTCGACAACGACAACGGCAAGACGCTGAAGGAGCATGAGGCGTTGCCGGTGCCGTGATCGGTACTGGGTGTCAGGCACTTGTAGCGCGCATCGACCGACACTTCGCGTTGCAGGACTTTCGGCGCGCTACAAGTGCCTGACAAATAGTCACGCCGCCGAGTGATTGGCGTAGGTATCCCACGTCGGCTTATACGACGGGTCCGCCTGGTTGCCCCAACCCGTCCAACCCGGCCGCTCGCCACGGGCGAACAACTCTAGAAATGGCCCAGGACTGCAGGCCTCGATGATATCGTACTGCTCATCGGGTTTGCGGGAATGCTCGCGTTTGCGTGTCGCCAGGAAATTTACTTGTCTGCCCCCGGGCGCAAGCGTTCGGTTGTTCTTGCCACGAATTCCAAACAGGAGAATTTCCGTAACATTGCGGAAATAGAATCCAACTCCCCGGCCATCGGGTCCGCCATCTTTGCGGATCTTTTCCCAGACGATGTTCGACTTGCACTCGAATCCCCAAGCCGCCATGACGCGCAAACCGTCCGGCAGCAGTGCGTTAGGCACCCACAAATAAAGGTGCGATTTGCTGGCGGCCACTGAGGAAATCGGCAATTGGCAAATTTGCTTGGTGTCCAGCGTATCGTAGCGGTTCAAACGCCGATGCTCCGGCGCCATCCTCCCAGTTCTATTGATGAACTGCCAAGGAGGGTCGGCCAGGATGGTCGAGAAACTTTTTCCGGCGAAACTGGCTAGCAAGTCTTTGTTCGCGGCCTCGCCGCAGTCACTCGCCAACATACGCTTGTTTGCGGATTCCGAACGCGACGATCGGGCAGCCGCCACCGGCGCCACCATTAAGTCGTGGAAGGAGTCGTCCAATGTGGGTTGTCGACGAGCCATAACTTGAGCCTTTTCCGCCTTCATCGAATATGTCCTGCAACTCCGAACACCTCGTGATAATCACGCCGACGTCTATCGTTCTGAGTTCAAACAGCAGCCGGAAATTACTTAAATCTCGATCGTAAAACGGGTCTTTGTTGTTCCATTCGACCTCAACCGCGACTCTGTTCTTGAAACAATCGACTTTGTGGGTTGGCGATGCGTATTCTTGATCGTCAACGACTATTCTAGTGTTGAATTCTCGTTCTTCCCAGCCAAGCCGATAGAAATGGCCATCCAACTTCTCGGCAATCGGGGATTTGCGACCGCCTGGTTTGACGACGTCCTGTTTCAAAAGTTGGAATGATCGCAAGACCGTCAGAATGTCCCGCCATTCGGCAGGACGTGCGGCAGACAGCACGGCAAGGCCATTCCTGGCCTCATGGACCTCGAAGCGATGCTCAACATCGCCCGGCACGATCGGACGATTCGTCATGAAAACATCATTGCCCAGCCGGATCCCCTATGCCAGATAGTTCATGATTTGTTCGTGTGTACAAGTAAAATTTCTGCGCGGCAAGCTCAAAATCTAGGCGTGCGCTGCCACCGGCCCCTCACACCAACTTCCCCGCCCCCCCGCCCCCCCGCGCGCAAATCTGTCCCCAACGCAGCCTCTGGCAATTTCGCGAACAGCTGGCCTCGCGACCGCAGTCCGAATTGTATCTTGCCGTGTCCCTTGCTATTCTGACGGGATTGGCGCAACGGCGGCATATCGCAACATGCCGAGCTTCGCCCAGGAGATTGACATGAATCGTATGCGTGGCGTCGTGGTGGCGTTGGTCGCGCTTGGCGGAATGGGACTTCATGGTGCAAGCGCCGAGGGCATGAGGCTCCCCAGGATCGAACACGCCGTGACGCTGAAGGAATGCGGTGCCTGTCACATGGTCTATTCACCGCAAATGCTGCCGCAGCGGTCATGGCAAGCGATCATGTCGAGTCTTGAGAGTCACTTCGGCGAGAACGCCAATCTCGATGAGGCGATGAAGCAGGACGTACTCTCTTATCTTCTGGCCAACGCTGCCGATGCTCCTGGCCAGAAGGGCTACCTCGGCTTGTTGCGTGGCGTGACGTCCGACGCTGTGCCGAACCGCATCACCGAGATGCCCTGGTTCGGTGGTTCGCACGGCGAGGCCAGTTTTGGCAAACGCAAGGCCTCCAACTGCATCGCCTGCCATGTAGGCGCCGACAAATCAATGGTCTATGCCGAGCCCGACTGAGTGGCATGGGCTGTTAGCGGGCGGTCACGCGCCGCCCGCTTGGATCGCCCCTGCCGTGCCGCCCAAAGCGCCACCCGTGGTGCTGCCGCGGCCGAACCAAAAGTAGAGCAGTGGCACCACGAACAGATTGAGCAGTGTTGAGGTCACCAGCCCGCCGACAATCACCACGGCCATCGGATGCTGGATTTCCTGGCCCGGGATTTCGCCGGTGATCACCAGCGGCACCAGCGCCAGGCTGGTGCACAGCGATGTCATCAGGATCGGCGCCAAGCGCTCGCGGGCGCCACGGATCACTAGCTCCAGGCCGAACGCCTCGCCTTCTTCGCGTTGCAGGTGCTGGTAGTGATGGATCAACAGGATGCCATTGCGGGCCGCGATTCCGAGTACGGTCAAGAAGCCCACCAAGGCGCCAAGCGAGATGATGCCGCCGCCCGCCCAGATCGCCAGCACGCCACCAACCAGCGCCGCCGGCAGCGCCAGATAGGTCAGGAAGGCCAGCCGCCAGCTGTTGAACGACACTTGCAGCATCAACAAGATGCCGATCAGCACCGCGATCGAGACGCCTAACATCCGCCGTTGCGCCTCGCGCAGTTCGCGCTCCTCGCCGAGCAGTTCGGCATGATAGCCGAGCGGATACTTGATCCCCTGCAGGTGCGCCTCGACGTCGCGCACCACGGCACTCAGGTCCCGGTCCGAGACGTTGGCGGACACATCGATGCGCCGGGAAAAATTCTCGCGCTCGATGACGTCGGGAGTGGGCTTGATCGCCACGTCGGCGACGTCGGCCAGCCGCACGTGACCGCCATCGGGCGTGTCGATCAGCAGATCCTGGATACTGGACAAGGAGTTGCGCGCTTGCGGCAGCGACCACAACAGCAAGCCAAAGATTTTGCCCTGCTGGAATATGTCGGTGACATCGCTGCCGGCCAGGTAGGTGGCCGCTGCCCGGCGCACATCGCCTGGCTTCAGCGCATAGCGCCGCGCCGCCTCGATATTCACCTTGATCTGGACCTGCGGCACATCCTCCAGCTGCTGCACGCGCAACGCTTCCAGTCCCTTGACGTCCAGCAGCGCCGCGCGCACCTCCTCGGCCTTGTCGCGCAGCACGCCGAGATCAGGGCCAAAGATGCGGATGACGACTTCCTGTGCGGCGCCGGTCGCCACTTCCTCGATGCGTTCCTTCAAATAGCTGGTGAGGCCTCGTTCGATGCCGGGATAGCCATCGATCATTTCGTTGATCTTGCCGATGGTCTCGTCATACGGCGCGTCGCGGTCGATGCTGAACCAATTCTCCGCGAAATTCATGCCGACCACCTCATCGGTGAACAGCGCGCGGCCAATTTGCGACCCGAAATGCTTGACACCGGGTATCGCCAGCATTTCCTTGCCAGCCGCGAGCGCAATCCGGTGCGATTCCGCGCGTGAAGTGCCCGGCTTGGTCACCCAGTCCGCGAACATGTCGCGTTCCTTGAAATCGGGGAACAGCTCCTGACCGAGATAGGGCAAGGTCACGAGACCGGCAAGCCCAATGGCCACCGTCACGATGGCCGTGGAAAGCGGTGCCCGGACCGTGCGGTGCAGCAGGCTCGCATAGCCGCGCCCCAGCCATGCCGAAAGCGGTGGCTCTTTTTTTCGCATCGGGGCATTGCCCAGCAGAATCAATGCCAGCGCCGGCGTGATGGTCAGCGCGACCACCATCGAGGCGAACAGCGCCAAGCTGTAGGCATAGACCAGCGGTACGAAGAAGGATCCCGTCACGCCACCCAGGAAGAACACCGGCGTCACCGACAACACGATGATCATGGTGGCAAAGACGATGGCGCGGCGCACCTCCAGCGAGGCATCCAGGATGACGCGCGCGGTCGCGATCTGTTCGCCGGGCGGCAGCGCCCGGTTTTGTCGCAACCGTCGCAGGATGTTCTCGATGTCGATAATTGCGTCATCGACGATCGACCCCAGGCCGACAAAAAAGCCGGCCAGGACCATGGTGTTGAGCGTCGCGCCCTGCCAGTACAGCACCAGGCCGGCGGCGACCAGCGACAGCGGAATGGCGACCAGGCTGATCAGCGCAACGCGCCACTCGAACAGGAAGGCCGCCAGCACCAGAATCACCAGCCCGCCACCAAGCAGCATGGCCTCGGTCAGATTGGCGATCGCCATCTCGACGAAGGTCGCGGGCCGGAAAATCTCGGCATCGACGGTGATTCCGGTCAGGCCTGGCTTCAGCTCAGCCAACTTCTTTTCGACATCATGGGTGAGTTGCAGCGTGTTGGCCCAGGGATATTTTTCCATCAGCAGCATCAGACCGTCGCCGTCGTTGATCACGGCGTCGCCGATCAGCTGGTCGTTGCTCCAAATGACACTTGCGACATCCGATATCTTGATCGGATTGCCATCCTTGTCGAGCTTGACGACGACCTTGCCGAGTTCCTCGGCGCTGGTCACCGGCAGGGTGTGATAGAAAACCAGACGCTGGTTCGGCGTGTCGATGAAGCCGTCCGAGCGGCCCTTGGACGACGACTTGAATTTCAACAATCCGACATTCAGCACGCCGGCGGTGGTATCGCGCATCTCCTCCAGCGTGACGCCGCGCTTCAACATTTCGTCGGGCTTGGCCAGCACCAGCAGGTTCTGATTGCGGTAACCGAAGATCGCCACGTTGGCAACGCCGGGCACCGCCATCAGCGGGAAGCGGATGCGCCAGAACGCATTGAAGGACAGGTCGCCCAACGACATGGTCTTGGACGACAGGCCGATCTTCATGAAATTGCTCAAGGCCGACAGGGGCTCGAGCATGATCGGCACGGTGTTTGGCGCCGGCAAGGTCGGGGCGACAATACGCAGCCGGTCACCGACCAGCTGGCGGGCTCGCAAGATGTCCATGCCCGGCTTGAAGATTAGCGAGATGCTGGACAGGCCGGTCACGCTCTTGGAACGCATGACCTCGTATTCGGGCGTGCCGCTCAGCACCTCTTCCAGCGGGTTGGTGATCAGCTCCTCGACCTCCTCGGTCGACATGCCCAGGCCCTCGGTCTGCACCACCACGCGCGGCGCGGCGAACTCAGGGAACACGTCGACTGGCATGCGCTGCAGCCGGTCGACGCCATAGAGCACCATGACGGCGCCGGCCGCTACGACCAGAAAGCGGAACTTCAAACTGGTTGCAATGATCCAGCGAAACATGGCTGCTCACGTCCCCTTCTACTCAAGGCCCTGATCGAGCCTGCCCCGCCACCGCCCAGGATCGCATGTCAGATCGGGCGACTGGCGATCAGTGTCCGACCTTGAATTCGGTTCCGAAGATTTCGACCGCGCCGTCCGTGACCACAAGCGTCCCTAGCGGCGGCCCCTCAGTCAGCACGACATCGTCGCCTTCGATCGATTCGACGGTGATTGCAGTACGCTCGAAGGTCAGCGGTTTGGTGTTGACATAAGTCCAGGTCTTGCCCTCGGCGTCATAGAGCATTGACGCATAGGGAACGATCTTGCGCATGGCCTCGGTCTGGCCAGCGCCAAGCTCGACCCAGACATGCAGGCTTTGCTTGAGGTCCTTCACGACGCCATCGACGAGAAAATAGGCATACGTCCCGCCGTCGGCATTCTTCGTCGTGATCGGTACGTTTATCGGTTTGGCGGCGGCGCCAGCTCCGGCCGACTTCAGCGGCGAAGCGTAAACCATCAGAGTCTGCGAGGTAGCGGACTTGAGATCTTCAACGCCGCTCAAGGTAACCTGCACGACGGTTGCCGATGCCTTCATGGCATCCTGAACGCTTTGCGGTTGCGCTGCGGCAACGGCCGTGGTCAGCACGTCGCCTGGGATCATCCGGCTGCGCACCGTCCGCTTCTCCTCCCGGACCGCGACGGTCTTGACGTCGATCCGCTCTACAGCCTTGGCTGAGAAGATGACGCGTTCGATGCCCGGGTTGCCCTCGATCGGTTCGAGAGTCCAGGGTGCAGCAGCTTTCTCGCTCTCGGCAATATCAGTAGTAACTGCCCCGACAGCATTTGAGATCAGGTGGGGAAATTGCAGCGAAATGGTCAGATAAGCGATCATGGCAGCAGCCGCGATACCACCAGCCAGGAGCAGGGAACGCATTGCATAGTTCATGACGCAACCTCCAGGTTCAACTCAGGTTGACCGCTCGAACCAAACCAAAGGTACAAAGCCGGCAGCACCAACAACACGGTAATTGTCGAAGAAATCAGTCCACCGATCATCACCAGGGCCATTGGCAGCAGGAACTCAAGACCAGGCTGGCCGGCAAACACGATTGCAGGCGCAAGTGCCAAGGCTGAACAGAAAGCGGTGGTCAAGACCGGTTGCACGCGATCACGGGTGCCGCGCTCAACCAACTCTGGTCCGAAGCTCTCGCCGGTCCACTTTTCCAGAAATTGAAAGTGGCTGATCAGGGTCATGCCTTGCCGCGCGGCCAGTGCGTAGACCGCCAGCAACCCGAAGATCGACGGTATCGACAATAGCCCGACACCGATCGCGGCAACCAGCCCACCCAGCAGGGCGAGCGGCAAGGCCAGGAACACGGTCAGCGCCACGCTCCAACTGCCAAAGCAGGCCTGCATCAGTAGCAGTATGCCGACAGCCGCGACCAGAATGGCTATGACGGTGCGGTCCTGCAGCGACTCGCGGGAAGACAGGGCACCGAGGACTTTGGGATGGTAGCCAAGCGCAAACGGAATGTTCTGCAGGCGGACTTCGACATCCTGAACGATGGCATCGTAGTTGCGGTTGCCGACATCAGCAACGGCGTCAAGATAGAGTGAAATGCCTTCGCGCTTGATAACGGACGGCGTTGCGGTGATCGCCAGCTTGGCAACATCGCCCAGGCGCACATGGCCGCCCTTGGGCAACTCGATCTGAGAATCGACGACTGCGGTGAGATCGCGACGCGAGTTGGGCGTCGACCACACCACCACATCGAATACCTTTTGCGCTTCGAAGATCTTGCCGACTTCAAGTCCCGAGAACAGTGTCGATGCCGCGCGCCGGACGTCGCCGGGTTTGAGGCCGACTTGCGCAACGGCGGCAAGGTCGACGGTGATAGCAACCTGCGGCTGTTTCGGGTTTTCCTCGACCCTGGCACCTTCCAGGCCATCGACGCTGGCCAACATATCCTTTACTTGCCGGGCCTTGGCCTGCAGGACAGCCAACTCGGTACCATAGACGCGGACAGCAAACTTGCGGCTGGCCCCCGACAGATCGGCACTGATCCGGTCGCTGATATACGTCTCCAGCCAATGGTTGACGCCTGGATAGCTGTTGACGATCTCACGGATCGCGGCAACGGCCAGATCGTAGTTCGCGCTTGGCTTGATACCGACCCAGATCTGCGCCGAGTTGACGCTGACAATCTGGTCACCCGAGATCGCGCGACCAACATGGGCGTTGGCACCTCGCCCGCCTGGGATGGTGCGCAATTGATCGGTCACCTTGGCCAGCATGCGGTCCATTTCCGGCAGCGAGGTTCCGGGCTGGGCCTCCCACCGCACCACGATGTCGCGCTCCTTGAAGCGCGGCAGCAAGGCGGCCGAGGTGACAAACTTGAGCTGTGGCAGTAGCCGCAATGACGCCGGCAGCATGTGCTGCACCATCGGCAGACTACCCAACACGAACAGGAACACAGCGGCTACCGACCCGACAGCAATGCTGCCGGCGTAGGGGTGCGGCCTGCTGGCGGCCGAGCCGCGCAAATGCGGAACGAAACCGCCGATTGGAAGCGGCACCGGCCCCGCGACGGCTGACCCGGCGTTCGCCGCGCTCGATCCGCTTGAAATCTGCGCGAACAGGGCGGACGGGACCGTCAGCCCGACAACAAACGAGGTCAGCAAGGTCAGTACGAAGGCCACGACCAATGGTGACAAGAAGGTAAGGCTGACGCCTTCCAGGAAGAACACGGGGCAAACAGCGATGATGGCGATCAGCGTGGCAAAGGCGATCGGCCGCTGCGTCGGGTCCGCGAAGCGACCCGATGTCGCGGTTGCCAGGGGACGACCTGCCGCGAGCCCATCAGCCCTTGCCGGCGACCGCCGGTAGAGATTTGCGGTGGTAATCACCACATCGTCGATCAAGCACAAGATTGCAACACTAAAACCAGCAATGGTCAGCGCATTGATGGTTGCGCCATGTAGATCCAACAGCAGACTGGCGATGATATAAGTCAGCGTGATCGAGATCACGCCGACGATCACAACCCGCCAATCGCCTTTCATGAATGCCAGCAGCCCAATGATCGTCAGCATGCCACCGATCAGAGCAACATAACTGAGGTTGGAAATCGAACTTTCGACAAACGCTGCCGGGCGGAACACATCGCCGTTGATTTCGACACCGGGCAGCGCGGGACGCAGACTGTTCAGCGCGGCGTCGACGGCGCGCGTCACCGCAAGCGTATTGGCGCCCGGGAATTTTTCGACCACCAGCATCAGGCCTTGGCCATCTCCGACGATGGCGTCGCCGATCAGCGGCGGGAACCCTTCGACTACCTTGGCAATGTCGCCAAGTCGCTGCTCGGTGCCATCAATCCGGATCTTGGCAAGATCGGCCGCAGTGGAAATCGGCAGGATATGCCGGATTTCCAGACGTTGGCTCTGCCCATCCAGCCAGCCGCCGGTACCCGGTGCGGAGGCATTCAGGTAACTCAGTTGCGACACCCACAAGGAATTGCCGGCCGACTTGATGATCTGCTCTTGATTGAGCCCGCTGTCCTTGAGTTTGACGGGGTCAACCTGCACCTGAATCTGGCGTGCACGGTTGCCCCAGACCGCGACATTGGCGACCCCCGGGATGCCGAGCAGCTTCGGCTTGACCGTCCATTGCACCAGCACTGAAAGTTGGATGGGATCGACCAGTTTCGACGACAGCCCGATCATCATGACCCGGTTGGTCGAGGACAGGGGTTGCAGCATGACTGGTGGCCGGGCGACGTTGGGCAGCAGGAAGGCGGTCAGCAGCCGTTCCTGCACCAATTGCCGGGCTCGCATCAGATCCGTGCCGGGCTCGAAGACCAGATGGACCGTGGACAATCCGGTCACCGATTCCGAACTCAAGGTCTTGAGCCACGACAGGCCGCTCATCAACTCCTCGACGGCGGCCGTGACCATGACCTCGACTTCGGTAACCGAGAGCCCAGGCGCTTCGGTCTGAATGTCGACAATCGGGGGTGAAAATTCCGGCAGCACGTCGACCGCGACAGTCTGTAGCTGCGCGCTGCCGAAAACCAGTATCGCAGCTGCTGCCGCCAGGACCAGGACACGAAACCGCGTCGCAAAATCAACCAGCCACGCCATCATGATACGCCTCACTATTGAACCGCCCGACGGGGCTATCGGTGGTATTTTCTGGTTATTTTACAGCTTCTTCCGGCTGTTGCTTGTCGTGATCGGAACGTGATCGGACGGTTCGTCAGGCTGACGCGTCGTTTCGGTTCTCCGGCAGACGCGATGCAACTCAAGTGACCCGCGCGCTCACACCGGCGCCTGGCTGGTCCAACGTTGAGGTTGCATCGCCGGGCCGGCGCGATCTGCGCCCACGGCCTCAATTCATGTTTGCGAGATCTCTGACGCGGCCGTACCGGATCGCGACTCCCGCCACTCCATTGCCTTGCCTTCCTCATAGATCGTTGATTCTACAAGGAAATCACGACCTGTCTGCTGCCCACACTACCGCTGTAGCTTTCGCGGTAGATAACAAAACCGTAACCTTGTGGCCATCAAACAGCCATATATACGTATCGGACACAAGTGATATCCGACGCCGCAATGTTTAACAAGGTCTCAGCTGTGGCGGGGTCGCAACAGGCTGATTTGCACCAGAGATTTCTGTCTGCCGAGGACCTTTCTGAGCGTCCGAATGGGCGCTCGGCGTCGCACGGGATGACGACGACCTCGTCACACCAGCTTGGCCGGGAACCCCTCGGCCCGTAAATCCGTACCCAGCACATCCTCCAGCAGTTTCGCGATCTTTGTCGACTGCGCAGCGCCGCCGTAGGCCGCCTTGCCGCGCACGAAAATCTGCTCGGTCAACCCTGCGAGTTCCAGCGGCACACCGAATTCGCGGCCGAATGCGGTGGCAAAGCCGATGTCTTTGAGAGTGAGGTCCATGGTGAAGCCTATATCGTAGCTGCCGTTGAGGATCAGCTGGCCTTCTGTTTCGTGCACGAAGCTGGTGCCGCTCGACGCCGTGATGGCGTGCCAAGCCTGGCCGAGATCGAGGCCGGCGCGCTTGGCCAGCATCAGCGCCTCGGCATCGGCTTGCAGATGGATGAAGGCCAGCATGTTCGTGATCACCTTGATCACCGCCGCCGCGCCGAGCGGGCCTATGTGGAAGAGCTTTTCGCCCATCGCCTGCAACGCCGGCTTGTGGGTTTCGAACAGCGTCGTGTCGCCGCCGGCCAGCACAGTGATCTTGCCTTGCGCGGCCAGATGCACGCCGCCGGTGACGGGGGATTCCAGCGTCTCGATGCCATGGCCGCGGGCGATTGCCGCCAGCCGCAACGTTTCGTCGCGGCCGAGCGTGCTCATCTCGATCCAGGTGCTGCCGCGCCTGAGACCGGCGAGGATGCCGTTCGGGCCGGTCAACACTTGCTCGGACACTCTTGGCGAGGGCAGGCAGGTGATGACGGCGTCGCTAGCTTCGGCCACCGCTTTCGGGTTGTCCGCCCACGTCGCTCCCGCCGCCAACAACGGCTCGGCCAGCTTGCGGTCGAGGTCATTTATGGTCAGTGGGAATTTATGACGCACCAGGCTCATGGCCAGATGCGCGCCGAGATTGCCTAAGCCGATGAAACCGTAGCGCATGTGAATGCATTCCCCCTGTTTGATGTATCGGTCATGGCGTAGGCAGGGCCGCGCCCGCCCCCACGCCATCGGCAATTTCGCCAATCGACCCTCAGAGATCGACCGTCAGCTCCGGCGTGCGGCAATCAGAAACTCCTGATTGCCCTGACGGCCCGGTAGCGCCGAGGGCATTGATCCGAGCCACTGCCAGCCCAGTCCGACCAGCCACGCGCCGATCTGCTCGACCGCCATCGCCGCAGCCTCTGGATCGCGCACAACGCCGCGTTTGTCGAGGGCATCGGGGCCGAGTTCGAATTGCGGTTTGACCAGCGCTACCAGCGTGGCCGCCGGCGACATCAATTGCAGCGGCACGGGCAACGCGAGCCTGAGAGAAATGAAACTGACATCGGCGACCAGCAGGTCGGGCGGTTCAGGGATCAGTGCGCGCGTCAGCATGCGGGCATCCTGGCCCTGCAGCGACACCACGCGCGGATCGGCTGCAACGCTGGCCTCAAGCTGGCCATGGCCGACATCGATGGCGTAGACTTTGCGCGCCCCGCGCTGCAGCAGCAATTGCGTGAAACCGCCGGTCGAGGCGCCGACATCCATGGCAATCAATCCGCCGACTGACAAGTCGAACTCTTCCAGCGCACCCTCCAATTTGAGCGCAGCGCGGGAGACATAGCCGCTGGCGCCCGCGACCACCTCCAGCTCGGCATCGTCCACATGCAGCTCGGCCGGCTTGCTGGCCACCCGTCCCGCCGCCATTACCGCGCCACGCCGGATCAGATCGCGCGCCTCGGAACGCGAGCGCGCCAGGCCACGGGCCGTGAGAAGAATGTCCAGACGGTGGCGAAGGGATTCGGTCATGACTTCCGGGACTGTTGCTTCCAGTAAGTCGTGGGGGGGGGG
>JANLQJ010000002.1:0-1860 GCA_031367715.1 Hyphomicrobiaceae bacterium
CACCGCCACGGTGCGGACGTTTGCGATACCGGACTACCTGGCGAACCTTTCGTTCGTGCTGGCCGAGCTTGGCGCGGATGCAGGCCTGGTCGGGGCGGCGGCGCTCGCTTTTGAGACAGAGGTCGGTCAGGGTACAAGGGAGTTGGCGGCGCTATGACTGCATCGTACCTCGACGAAATCATGGAACAGCCCGCACTGTTCGCGGCGCTGTCGCGAGGCCTGCCGGCCGGCGTCGCCGGAGACCTGGCGCAGGTGCAGCACGGCCTTGGCGCGGGCGCGTTCGACCGCATCCTGCTCACCGGCATGGGCAGTTCGCTTTACGGCGCCTACCCCGTTTACCTGCGGCTGGCGCAGTCGCAATCCATCCCCGTCCTGTTGCTCGACGCCTCCGAGCTGGTGCAGCAGGTCCCCGAGGTCATCAGCAGCCGTGAACTGATGATAGCGATCTCGCAGTCGGGCGAGAGCGGCGAGATCGTCGAGTTGACGCGGGTTGCCGACAGGCGGCCCGCGACCGTGATCTCGGTCACCAATCTCTCTGGCAACGCGCTGGCAAATTGGGCCGATATTCCGCTCACCTCCAATGCCGGACCGGAGTTGACGGTTTCGAGCAAGTCTCACACCGGGGGGCTGGCTTGCCTCCATCTCATGGTCGGCGCCCTGACAGGATCATTGCCCCAAGCGGGCAAGGATCTCGCGCGGGCGGCTGATGCCGCGGGGCAACTGCTCAAGAGTTGGGAGCCTGCCGTGATGGGGGTCGCCGGTTTTCTCGATCCGAAGGCCCCAATCGTCTATGTCGGGCGCGGCAAGAGCCTTGCCTCGGCGCAGCTGGCCGGGCTGCTGACCAACGAGGCGGCAAAACTTCCGTCCACCGCGCTCTCGGGTGGCCAGTTCCGCCACGGGCCGATCGAACTGGTGCGTGCCGGGTTCCAGATGGTCATCTTCCTTGGCGACCGCAAGACGCGCGACATCGATACCGCGCTGATCGACAAGGTGCTGAGCCTGGGCGGCAAAGTGGTCGCTGTGGCGCCCGCAGCTTCAGCCCCGCCCGAGCGCGATGCCATGCGTGTGCTGACCTATCCGGACGTACCGATCCCGCTCAATCCGATCATGGAGGCCATGCTGGTGCAGCTGATCCAGATCCCGCTGGCGGCAGCGCGCGGCTTCACGGCAGGCACGTTCCTGAACGCGACGAAAATTACCGGCGTGGTCTGAGCATGGTCACATACGACTATGTGATCATCGGCGCGGGCTCGGCCGGTTGCGTGCTGGCCAATCGCTTGTCGGCGAACCCGGGCGTGACCGTTTGCCTTTTGGAGGCGGGGCCAGAAGCCAATCACATCACCATCCGCATGCCCGCGGCGCTGACCTTTCCGATCGAGAGCAAGATATACAACTGGCGCTATGCCAGCGAACCGGAGCCGCAGCTGGGCGGCCGGCGTATCGGCCAGGCGCGCGGGCGCGGGCTTGGCGGTAGCTCGGCCATCAATGGCATGGTCTTTGTGCGTGGTAATCCGCGCGACTATGACGGCTGGAAAGATTTCGGCATCGCGGGCTGGGACTACGCGGACTGCCTGCCCTATTTCAAGACGCTCGAAACCTATCACGGCGCGGCCAGTCCCGAGCGCGGGACGGACGGTCCGGTCAGCGTGGTGGAAAGCAAAGCCGATCACGTCTTCTACGAGCGCTTTCTGGCCGCTGGCGCCGCCTGGGGGCTGCCCCACGCCAAGGACTACAATTCCGGCCCGCAAGAGGGCACGCATCGCACCCAAGCGACCATCCGCGCGGGCGTGCGCTGCAGCGCGGACGAGGCTTATCTCAGACCGGTCCGGCAGCGGGCGAACCTCAGCATCAAGACCGGGG
>JANLQJ010000015.1:0-14859 GCA_031367715.1 Hyphomicrobiaceae bacterium
CATGGAAGAAATCGCAATCTCGAAATTCAAAGCCACCTGCCTTGCCGTCCTCGAACGGGTCCGCAAGACCGGCGAACCTGTGCGCATCACGCGGTTCGGCGAACCCGTCGCCGAAATCAATCCAGCAGTCCCGGAGCACCCGATCGATCGGCCCCTCGGCTGTCTTGAGGGCGAACTTGACATCATCGGCGATATTGTCGGTCCGAACACTCTTTGGGACGAACACGAATCGATCCGCGAATGGGACGAACTCAACGCGAAGCCAGATCGCTCCGCTCCTTCGATTGAGCCTACCAGACCTCGATCGCGACGCGCCAAGCGATGATGCTGCTCGTCGACACGCATATCTGGATATGGATGGCGACCAATCCGAAGCGGCTCGGGAAACGCACGACCAAGTTGCTTGCGGACAGTCGAAACGACGTCCTGCTATCGGCTGTTTCGGTCTGGGAGCAGGTTCAGCTCATTCGCGGCGGTAAGTTCGCGAACGTGCGCGACCCCGATCCATGGATGGCGCGACTGCTCAAGGCATTGCCGCTGAAGCCCGTCGGGCTGACGCACGAAATGGCGCTGGAGGCCGGTCGGTTCGAGCTGCCCCACAATGATCCGTTCGACCGGCTATTGGTCGCGACCGCGCGCCAGTTGCGGTGCGCTTTGGTGACGGCGGATAGCGCGATCATCGGGAGCGGGTGCGTCGAGGTGGTGCCGAACGATTGAGGCAGTGTTAGAGGCGTGGTAGGGTATGAACATGGTGAAATCTTTCGATCACGTCGTTGAAAAGGTGCGGATGCTGCCCGCCGAGCAGCAGGAAACCGCTGCGTGCATCTTGGAGGAGTTCTTGTCGGAGGTGGGATCGCTTGAACCACTCGCCGACCGTCCAATGGGCTTCATGGCCGATGCGTTCGAGATCACCGGAGAAATTGTCGACACTGGCGCGCTTTGGTAACGAGACTCGACCGTTGAAAACTGGGACCGATTGACGTTTCAGCTGGAGCGCGACGAAGAGGCAAAGTTGAAGACCGAGGCGCGGAAAGCCAAGAAAGTTGAGCGGCAAAGCTCCAAAGCCAGTCCATGAAGTTGCTCATCGACACGCATATCTGGCGTGTTGGAAGACTTCGCTGCGGAAAGTAAGCAGTTTATCAGCTTAGCGCTGAGGAGAACGCACTGATTGATGTAGGCGTTGCTGATATCGACGCCGGGCGGATCGTATCAGACGCCGACATGGCGGCAGTTTGGGACCACCGCGGATCATGAAGGTTTGGAGAATTTGTCGTTGTGCGCAGATGGCAATTTAACGGTTGGTGCCGTAGCTTGCCCCCAACCGAAGATTGGTATACCCAGCTTGCTCACATTGCTTCCCGAATGTGTAAAGTCGTTCATATTTCAAGCGGTAAGATTCCGAACCTGGATGATTATTGTTATAATTCATGCTCGCAACAGCGGCCCTATCATAAGCGCCCCTGCAATTTGCTTGATTTACAGATATAGAACTAGACGCAGTTTTGTTGGGGGCAGAACCAGTGACATTTGAGTTGGTTCCGGGCGGTGCTGCACTTGCCTTTTTCGTTATTGTGTTTGCGGGTGTCGGTTGAACCGGAGTTGCACTGCGTGCTTTCGAATCCGGAGATTTCGGCAGTTCGACTTTCGCAGCCACATCGGCCTTGGCTTTTTCCGTTGCGTCAGTCTTCAGTTTCGCCAACGGAGCTTCTGCATCCGCTTTCGCCTTCTCATCCGCCAACCGCTGTGCCTCCGCATCGGCCGCAGCTTTCTCGTTGAGGCGCTTGTTTTCCTCCGCTTTTGCTGCGGCTTCCACTTCTGCGCGCTTCCGATCGTCTTCGGCCTTCAGTTTCGCATCAGCGGCCACCTGTTCATCCGCCTTTCGTTTCGCCGCAGCGGCATCCTCCTCGGCCTTCGCGCGTTGCGGCGCAGCTTCGTCGGCGGCACTGGTGTCGGGCTTTGGAGCTTCAATCTGCGGGGCGGGTCCGCTAGGCACGGGCGGACTATTGATAATACCCGCGTACTGCCAAACAAGAGCCCCGGCGACTGCGGCGGCAATAATAGCCGAGCCAATTATGCCCAGCACTCGCCACGGCTTCCTGGAGACTAATGACCCCCTTTGCACCCGGATCGCATCGATCAGCGGCGCCATATCGCGCCCGAAATGTTCATGCCGCAAATCGTGCTTCTGATGTTTGACAAGGTCGCTTATGTCGTCAGGCAGTTCCTGCCCGCGCGGCAGTTGCGCTCCGTTGACGAGAACCGGAATGACGAGAATGTGCCGTTTCAACGCTCCGGCGATTTCCTCGCGGACATAGTCTCGTTCGCCGGAGTCCTCGCGGTCCTCCAAATGCTTCAGCCAATCCGGGCCGATGACCGCCAGGAACACGTCGCATTCGGCTAGCGCCTGCTCCAATTCCTTGTCGAAGCGTTGCCCAGCAAGCAGGTTGTCAACGTCCATGAACAGGGCATTGGCGGCGAACGCTGGCGCGAGCGCACCGTAAACCCGCGCAGCCGCGTCGCGCGAGTCTTCGCGCCGATAGTTGATGAAAATCTTCCCCGCCATGCGCCCCGCCCCGACTACTTAGCCACTTGTAGCGGCTCGAGCCCGCTGTAGGAAGATACTGCAACGCAGGCTATCGAGTGGTAGATCGAGAGAACTACCGATAGACGACGCTTGCAATTTCTGATTGTCCCCACCCACCATGACCCCCTTCACCACCTCCCGCCGCATCGTCGTGAAAATCGGCTCGGCCCTGCTTGTCGATCGCGCCACCGGCGCGCTCAAATCGACCTGGCTGAACTCGCTCGCCGACGACATCGCCGCCCTCGTCGCGTCCGGCAAAGAAATCATCCTGGTCTCCTCCGGCGCCATCGCGCTCGGTCGAGGCACGCTTGGCCTGCCCAAGGGCCCGCTCAAGCTCGAAGAATCCCAGGCCGCCGCCGCCGCTGGCCAGATCTCCCTCGCGCACGCCTACCAGGACCTGTTCCGCGCCCGCAATCTCGTGGCCGCGCAGATTCTGCTCACGCTCGGCGATACCGAGGAGCGGCGGCGCTACCTCAACGCCCGCTCCACCATCGAGACGCTGCTGCGGCTCAAAGCCATTCCCGTCGTCAACGAGAACGACACCGTCGCCACCTCCGAAATCCGCTATGGCGACAACGACCGGCTGGCGGCGCGGGTCGCGTCCATGGCATCCGCCGATTGCCTGGTGCTCCTCTCCGATATCGACGGCCTCTACACGGCGCCGCCGGCGAGCAACCCGGACGCGCAATTTGTGCCGCTCGTGAAAGAGATCACGCCCGAGATCGAGGCCATGGCCGGGGACGCGGGGACGGAGCTCTCCAAGGGCGGCATGAAGACCAAGGTCGCCGCGGCCAAGATCGCGACCGGCGGCGGCGCGCATATGGTGATCGCGCTCGGAAAAGTGCTGCATCCGCTGGCGGCGCTCTCCGATCCCACCAAGCGCGCGACCTGGTTCCTGGCCCCGTCCGATCCGGTCGCCGCCCGCAAACGCTGGATCGCGGGCACGCTGGAACCGCGCGGGGTGTTGCATATTGATGCCGGCGCGGTGGCGGCGCTAGAGGCGGGCAAGAGCCTGCTGCCGGCCGGCGTGCGCAAGGTCGAGGGCGCATTCGAGCGCGGCGATGCGGTGACGCTGCGGTCGACCGATGGCCGCGACCTCGGACGCGGGTTGACGGCGTATGGGCGCGAGGATGCGAACAAGATTGCCGGCAAAAAGAGTGCCGAGATCGCCGGGCTGCTTGGGTACGAAGGGCGGCCCGAGATCGTGCATCGGGACGACATGGCGCTGGTTAGGAAGTGACTTTTGCACCGGGCCATCCGTGTAGGGGCGCATAGCATGCGCCGTCATGGTCCTAGCGCCGTTGCACAAGGGCGCATGCAATGCGCCCCTACCAACGGGCTGTGGCGCAAAGATCACCGCACGACAAAGCGGCGAACGGCATGATAGGTATCTGGCACCATGACTTCGAGGACTGCCGCGATGGCTTCGCAGGACGGCCTGACCGAATTGAATAACACGGCACTTAGCGACCTGATGCGGGGCATTGGTTCGGCGGGCCGCAAGGCTGCGCGGGCCTTGGCTCTTGCGCCGTCTGAGCAGAAGATTCGTGCGCTGAACGCCGCTTCCGCCGCCGTTCGCGAGGCCAGCCCCCGGATCGTCGCGGCCAACGCCCTCGACGTCGCCGCAGCGACCGCGGGCGGCCGGTCCGCATCTTTCATCGACCGTCTCACCCTCAACCCCGCCCGCATCGAGGCCATGGCCACGGGGGTCGAGGAAGTTGCGGCGCTCACCGATCCGGTCGGTGAGATGATCGCCTCCTGGACCCGTCCGAACGGCCTCCAAATCAACCGCGTGCGCGTGCCGCTCGGTGTCATCGGCATGATCTTCGAGAGCCGGCCGAATGTTACGGCGGACGCCGGGGCGCTGGCGGTCAAATCCGGCAATGCCATCATCCTGCGAGCGGGATCGGAGAGCCTGCACTCAGCGGCGGCGATCCATGCGGCCATGCAGCAGGGATTGGTCTCGGCCGGGCTGCCGAAAGACGCCATGCAACTCGTGCCCGCCGGCGACCGCGCCGCCGTCGGTCTGATGCTCGCTGGCCTTGACGGCAACATCGACGTCATCATCCCGCGCGGCGGCAAAAGCCTGGTCGAGCGCGTGCAGCGCGAAGCGCGCGTGCCCGTGTTCGCGCATCTGGAGGGCATCTGCCATGTCTATGTCGACAAGGCCGCCGACCTCGCGATGGCCAAGCGCATCATCGTCAACGCCAAACTGCGGCGCACCGGCGTGTGCGGGGCGGCGGAAGCGCTGCTGATCGATCGGGCGGGGGCGGACGCCAAACTTGCGCCGCTGGTGCGGGCGCTGCTCGACGCCGGTTGCGAGGTGCGCGGCGATCCAGAGGCGGCGCGCGCGGACACTCGTGTCAAACCGGCGACTGCCGGCGATTGGGGCAAGGAGTTCCTCGACTCCATCATCGCCGTGCGTATGGTGGACGGCGTCGAGGGCGCCATGGCGCACATCGCGCGCTACGGCTCTCAGCATACGGACTGCATCATCACGGATGATACGGTCACGGCGGAAAAATTCCTGCGCGAGGTCGATAGCGCCATCGTGTTGCACAACGCCTCGACGCAGTTCGCCGATGGCGGCGAGTTCGGCATGGGGGCTGAGATTGGCATCGCCACGGGGCGGTTCCACGCGCGCGGGCCCGTCGGCGTCGAGCAGCTCACAACATTCAAGTATGTTGTGCGCGGCGCTGGGCAGGTGCGGCCGGGATGATTGACGGCAGTGATTCCTGGGTCCGGCTCCCGATGACCGCTCCCGGCCTGCGCGTCGGACTGCTCGGCGGCTCGTTCAATCCGCCTCATGACGGCCATCGGCATATCAGCCTGGAGGCACTTACGCGGCTGAATTTGGATCGGGTTTGGTGGATCGTATCGCCCGGAAATCCTCTGAAAGACCATGCCGATCTCGATGCTCTGGTAACCCGCCTGCACCAGGCCGCCGCCGTGGCGCATCATCCGCGCATCGACGTCACGGGGTTCGAGGCGCGACTGGGCACCTCATATACGGCCGAAACGCTTGCCTATCTCACCAAGCGATTGCCCGGCGTGCAATTCGTCTGGCTGATGGGGGCGGACAACTTGGCAAGCTTGCACCGTTGGCGGCAGTGGCGGCGCATCCTTGCCACCATGCCGGTCGCCGTCCTGGACCGCCCCCACTGGCGCTACCGGGCGCTCGCCTCGCGGGCCGCGATCAGCCATGCGGACAGCCAGCTGCCGGAGACTGAGTCGCGCCGATTGGCCGCTGCAACCGCCCCCGCATGGTCGTTTCTCTCCATCCCGCTCTCGAACCTGTCCTCGACAGCGCTACGTGCTCGCAGCCGCGCCAGGCCGCTGCCAAAGCGGGCCAAGCCCCCTGCACCGTAACCCTGCCGAAAGGGCAACCCGCAGAGTTTCTTGAAACTTCCACAAACGCGGCGCTATACTCGGTGCGTCGCAGGCGAAGCGTCGGCGGTTGGCCGTACTGTCCTTAACGCGGTCAAAAGGAGATCAGGGAGAGGTGGCTCACCCGTCCCAAGCCGGCGCGTAACGAAAGGAACAGACGCTGAGCATTCATGTTCTTCCTGGGCGTGCCTCGCGCAAGCCCATTGCGGAGCGGGTTGCATCTAAGCCTCGCTCTGCCGGTCTTCTTGAGCTTGTGCTCGCCACGCTGGACGACGCCAAGGCCGAGGACGTGGTGGCCATCGATGTCATAGGCAAGACGTCGATCGCCGACCATATGGTGGTCGCCTCAGGGCGATCGCAACGGCATGTCGGCGCCATAGCCGATCAAATCGAGAAAAAGCTGAGAGAAAAAGGCCACACGCGCATCCGCGTCGAAGGCGTGCCGCAGTGCGACTGGGTACTGGTGGATGCTGGCGATGTGATCGTCCATGTGTTCGAGCCAGACGTGCGCACGTTCTACAATCTCGAAAAGATGTGGCAGGCCGAACGGCCAGCGGACGTTGTGCCGTCGTGAGACCCGTTGCATCGGCGGGACACCCGTGCAGCTTCTGATCGCAGCCGTTGGCCGGCTCAAGCAGGGGCCGGAGCGTGATCTGGCGCTACACTATGCCAAGCGCATCGATGCCGCCGGGCCGGGCGTGGCGCTGGGTCCGATAGCGATCGTTGAGTTGGCCGAGAGCCGTGCCGCCAGCGTGCCCTTGCGCAAGGCCGACGAGGCAGAGCGGTTGCTTGCCAGTGCTGCCAAGGTCGAAACGATGATCGTTCTCGACGAAACCGGCAAGCCCTCGAGCAGCCGCCAGTTCGCTGACTACCTGGGCAAACTGCGCGACGATGGCTGCGGCAAGCTGGGATTTGTGATTGGCGGACCAGACGGGCACGGGGCGGCTGTACTTGCCCGTGCCAGTCGTAACCTGTCGCTCAGTTCCATGACTTTACCGCATGGTCTCGCCCGAATCATGCTTTTGGAGCAGATCTACCGGGCGGTGACGCTACTGTCCGGGCATCCTTACCATCGGGATTGACTTCTGGTGCTTGGACCCCGGCGGCAGATTTGCCGCAATTGCGGACGATGAGCCGTCGGTGGCGCAACTCAGTTTGCTTTAGCAGAGTTTTATCCCAAAACCGGGAACGCCACTTTTTGAAACTCTGCCGAGGCGCTATACGGGGTTTTGCAATTGCCAGCATTGCGACAGGCACGCGACGCCCACCGGCTGGCTTTGTCGGCTGCGGTGGCGGTTGTGCTGCTTGGTGCCGCCAACCCCGTTGCCCTGGCGCAATCGGCGGATCCGGCCGCGCCGCCGGTTGCCACTGGGGCTGGCGAGGCTGGCGCCGGCTGGCAGCCCTCGGTCGAAGATGCCGCCCGCACCGAAGCGGCGCAGCAGCTGGAAGAGCGCCAGCGCGCGCTGGAACTTGCCCGGCAGCAGGAAGCCAATCTCGAAACCGCCATCGAGCAGCTTGCGCGTGAGCGCAGTCAGCTGACCGAACAGCTGGTCAGCACCGCCAAGCGCGTGCAGGACAGCGAGGCCGATCTATCGGACGTCGAAGCGCGGCTGCAGGAGTTGGGCGGCAAGGAGAGCGTGCTGCGCGCGTCGTTGGCTCAGCAGCGCGGCGTGCTGGTCAAGCTGCTGGCTGCGCTGCAGCGCATGGGCCGCGACCCGCCGCCGATCCTGATCACTGAGCGTGCCGATGCTCTGAAAATGGTGCGCAGTGCCATGCAGCTGGCGACGGTGTTCCCGCAGCTCAAGGACAAGGCGCTGGCGTTGGCCAAGGACCTGTCGTCGCTTGATGCCACGATTGCCGGCATCAAGAACGAAAGCGCGCAAAGACTTGTCAACAGGCAGAAACTGATCGACGAGCAGGCGCGCCTCGATGGTCTCTTGAAACAGAAACATCAGGACCTTGCCTCGCAACAAGGGACGTTGGACCAGTTGCGCGAAACTGTCACAGTGCAGGCGCGCTCAGTTGCTGGCCTGTCCGATCTGATTGCCAAATCCGACCGGGCGGTCGCGCTCAGGGGCACCCTGGGTGAAGCGGACAAACAGCTGACCGAGCTGCAGCCGCAAGCCGAACCTGTGCCAGAACCGCTGGCACCGGCCGCCGCCGGATCGGCCGCGACGACAAAAGTTGCCAGCAACGTGACCACGGAAACCCAGCGCAAGACCCTGGCCACGCTGAAGTTAGTGCCAGGTCAGGCGTTCGAAAAAGCACGCGGCACGCTGCATGTGCCGGTGCAAGGTCACCAGATCTTGAAGTTTGGTGATCCAACGAAAAATGTTGGGCGATCGAAGGGTGAGGTATATACGACACGGGCAGATGCCCAAATTACGTCACCCTGCAATGGTCTGGTGGTTTATGCGGGAGAATTCCGAACCTTCGGCCAGATCTTGATAATCAACGCTGGCGGGGGCTATCATATCCTGCTGGCTGGGCTGGGCCGGCTTGAGGCATCGACTGGACAGACGGTGACAGCGGGCGAGCCCGTCGGTAAAATGGGAGCGGGTGCAGGGTCGGGTGCGAGTCCAAGCAATGGAACACCAGTCCTGTACGTTGAGTTCCGCAGCAGAGACAAACCAATAAATCCCGCACCCTGGTGGTCGGGCGAGGCGGAGAAAGTTCAAGGATGATGCGCAAATCCGAAGTGGCATTCTGGTCGTTCGTCGTGTTGTCGGCGCTGGCCGCTGGCACCACAGCCATGAATCTTGCCAAGTCCAAGCCGGCCTCGGCGTCCAATTCCGAGCTCTACAAGCAACTTGACCTGTTCGGCGAGGTGTTCGAGCGCGTGCGCACCGACTATGTCGATAAGCCCGAGGATTCCTCGCTGGTCGAATCGGCCATCAACGGCATGCTTACCAACCTCGATCCGCATTCGTCCTACATGAATGCCAAGAGTTTCCGCGACATGCAGGTACAGACGCGCGGCGAATTCGGTGGCCTCGGCATCGAAGTCACGATGGAGAACGGCCTCGTCAAGGTGGTGTCGCCGATCGACGATACGCCCGCCGCCAAGGCCGGCGTGCTGTCAGGCGATCTGATCACGGCGCTGGATGGCGAGCAAGTGCAGGGCCTGACGCTGGAGCAGGCGGTTGACAAGATGCGCGGCCAGGTCAATTCGCCGATCACGCTGTCGATCCTGCGCAAGGGCAAAGATGCGCCCTTCGACGTCAAGGTGACGCGCGATGTCATCAAGATCAATCCGATCAAAGCCAGCGCCGAAGACGACGTTGCCATCATCCGCATGACCGCGTTCAACGAGCAGACCACCGACGCCTTGAAGAAAGGCGTTGCCGAAATGAAGAAAAAGATCGGCAGCAAGCTGCGCGGCTACATTCTCGATCTGCGCAACAATCCAGGCGGCCTGCTCGATCAGGCTATTTCGGTGTCCGATGCCTTCCTTGAGAAGGGCGCTATCGTCATCACGCGTGGCCGCAATGACGAGGAAACGCAGCGTGCCAACGCCCATCCTGGTGACATAACGGACGGCGCCAAGCTCATCGTGCTGGTCAATGGTGGTTCGGCTTCGGCGTCGGAAATCGTGGCTGGCGCCTTGCAGGACCACAAGCGCGCCGAGATCATCGGTACGCGCTCGTTCGGCAAAGGCTCGGTGCAGACCATCATCCCGCTCGGCACCAATGGTGCCCTGCGGCTGACGACCGCCCGTTATTATACCCCCGCCAATCGCTCGATCCAGGCCAAGGGCATCGAGCCCGACACGCGCGTAGAAGAGGATGTGCCGGCCGACATCAAGGCGCTGGAAAAGCCGATCAGCGAAGCCAGACTGCGGGGCCATCTCAAGAATGACGGCGAAAACGTGCAGGATTCCGGCTCCTCGGCCTACGTTCCCGAGGACCGGACCAAGGACAAGCAGCTGATCTTTGCCCTCAACAAGCTGCGCGGCATCGAGCAGGCCAAGACCGAGCCGGTGAAACCGATAGTGGGCGAAACCGCCGGCAAGTCGGGCACGACCGGTGGCGCAGCGGTCCCGAACTGAGTGTGTCCTGGTCGATGCTTTAGGACCGATCTCGATGGCGCCCCATAGCGGGGCGCCATGAACTGTTTGGGACGTCAGGCTTGGCCGCTCGCGGCCAGTCGACGTGAAAGTGGTTGATGCGATGCGAGCCTTGTTGACGACGGCGCTGACGCTTGCCTTCCTTTTGATGGCAGCGATCACTTATGTGGCGGTGCAACAGGACCCCGCAGGCGGAGAGCCGCAGGCATCGCTCGCCATTGAACCACCGGATCTGGCCAAGCTGCAGTCGGCAGCCATGCCCAAGCCGGCGGCCGCGCCACTGGCGCCAGCTCCGGTCGAGACATCCGCGGTTGCGCCCGCTTCGACCGATGCCGTGGCAACCAACGCTGCCAGCGAACAGCCACCCCAGCCGGCGCCTGTCGCCGTTACAGTCGCCAAATCAGCCGACAGGGTTGATTCCAGCATCACGCCCATTGGCGCTGCCGTCACCCGGCCCGCAGCCACCCCTGCCGGCCCACCCCCAGCGCCCGATAATAGCGTCGAGGGGCTGACTGTCGTGATGCCGGAATAGGGCTGCGACAGCTCTCGTCGTGGTTGAAGGCCATCCATCCCCCGAACGGAGCATGCGTTGTCAGGTCCCAGACCAGATCCAAGCGAGCTGCCCTATCGGCCATGTGTCGGCATCATGCTGATCAACCGGGCGGGGCACATCTGGCTCGGGCATCGTATCGACGAACCCAACGACGAGGGCACCGGCACCTGGTGGCAGATGCCGCAAGGCGGCATCGATGCCAATGAAGCTCCAAGCGTCGCCGCCATACGTGAGCTGCACGAAGAGACTGCCGTGCATTCGGTCGAGATCATCGCCGAAGCCAGCGCCTGGTATGCCTACGACCTGCCGGCGCATTTGATCGGCAAATCGTTCGGCGGGCGCTATCGTGGCCAGACGCAGCGCTGGTTTGCCATGCGCTTTACTGGCCGGGATAGCGAGATCAACGTCGCCTCACCGCCCGGCGAAACGCCCGAATTCGACACTTGGCGCTGGGCTCCGATCGGCGAGGCGCTGGCGCTGCTGGTGCCATTCAAGCGCGACGTCTACGCCAAAGTGATCGCCGAGTTCCGGCACCTGACGGCCTAGCCGGTCAGCCGGCGCGCGACGATGGCGGCGTAGACATCGGTGAGCGGTCGCTTCACCACACTCCAGCAGGCGTCACCGCCGGGCGTGGTCGCGCTGGTCAGGGTCAAGGCACGTTTGCCGGCCCGCTCGCCTAGGCTCAGCAGGTAGCACAGGTCGCCGATCACCGGTTCGCTCTCGCCGTAATAGCTGTGACCGATGCTGCTGGCGCCTTCATAGACCGCGCTGGCATCGATCACCTCGACCCCCAACGGCATCGACAGCAGCGATTGGAACTCTCCGATGCGTGGGAACGAATGGACGCTCTGCGAGGCCTCCAACGCCTTATCGGAGGAGGATGCATAGAGCGTCACGCGCGGCGCAAACAAGGTCAGGCGCGGCGCGATTTCATTGACGAAGACTGTCGCGTCGATGTCCGGCGCGGTAAGGATCACCTCGCCGATGCGTGACTTCAGATGCGAGGTCGAGACTGAATCCAGCAACTGAAGCGCATCGGTCACCAACCGGTTGCCCATCGAATGGGCGATGATATGCACGGTGCTGGCGCCCGATTTTTCCAGCACATCCTGCAGGAAACTGCGCAGCCGGTGCTTGGACAATTCGGCATTGCTCTCTGATGTCGTATAGGCGGCCAGCAGGGCGGTGGTCAGGTCGGGAGTCGGCCAGGAAAAGAAGATCGGCGCGCCATCAAAGCGCATATCATAGGCCATCTGTGCGGTGCGCCGTGCCGCATCGGCGAACGAGACGCTGAAGCCGTGCACGAAGACGAAGGCGTCCTTCTTGCTGGAGCGGGCCACTACATCGGCAAGGTTACTAAAGAACACCGCTGGCTGGTCGGCCGTCAGCTTGACGACCATCACATGCTTTTCGGGCGTGCGGCCTTGCCAAGTCGCCCACTCGATCCAAGAGCGATCCTCCAGCACGCCGGTCGTGTGCGTCTT
Source organism: Hyphomicrobiaceae bacterium (assembly GCA_031367715.1). Classification (GTDB taxonomy): domain Bacteria; phylum Pseudomonadota; class Alphaproteobacteria; order Rhizobiales; family Hyphomicrobiaceae; genus JANYHF01. Next base: position 12,075 of record JANLQJ010000015.1, read on the forward strand.
GGGGATCGAAACCACGCAAGTACCATAAGTGATCGCGGCGCGGCCAGCCGTGAGATCGGCCCGCTCATGGTTGAAGCGGGCAGCAGGATCGGCGGGTGTGTCGCCAAGGTCGCGGCGATCGGTGCCGTAGTGGACCGTGACGGCCAGATAGTTGCCCTTGTCCTCGCCAACTGGCGCTCCAGCGACCGGCGCTTCAGAACGCGCAATGGTCGCGGACTGCGTCTGCATCCGCGCTGCGGCGGTTGCCGCGGCGGCGGCGGTGGCGGCTGCGGCAGCTGCCGCGACGGTTGCTGTGTTCACTTGCGGTACTGTCGAGGACGGCGCTGCTGGCACCGGTGCTGGTTGCGGGGCCGGTGGTGGCGGCACGGGCCGCTCGGCGGCTGGCGATGCGGCCGCGGGTGCGCTCGCGACCGGAGGCCGACGGTCAAATTTGCGTGGATCGGCCGCCTGATAGTCGGTGCGCGGGCGTGGCGGCTCGGCGGCCGAACCGACACCTTGGGTCCGGCGCGGTGCCTCGGAAGCCGTTCCGATCCCTTCAGTCCGGCGCGCGGGTGGCGCAGGAGGTGGCTGCGCGGCCTTGGGTGGCTCAGCCGGGCGCGCGGCCGGATTGCCCGGTGCCGGCGTTGGCTGAACCGGGTTGGCTACGGAGCGTCGTCGGTCTTGATCCTGCTCGGGCGGGCGTGAGCGCAGGCGCATGAACAACGCCATCATGGCAGCGACGGCCGCGACTATGGCGATGATCAGCAGCGCAACCCAACCGCCCGATGCCTCAAGGAATTCGGTGAACATGGACGCCTCCCCCAATCCGATCTGGTGGCAGCCATTCTAACGGTATTTTGCCTAAGTAGGCTCACTTAAATTACGCGGTTGAAAGCAAGCCTCATTTCACCATTTCGTCGCGATAAACGCCCCACAGCTTGGTTTGCTCCAGATACCCGCGCTGATCGGCGATCGAGACATAGCACCAGGCGCGGTCGCAGTTGAGCACCGTGGCCAGCACGCCCGGTTCGACTACGGCGACAACGCTGCTGCCGCTCGAACCACCGTCACGCAAGGGGGTGGCGGCTGGTTTTTCTTCGGCGCCGGTCGTGGCTCTTGCATCCCACGGCGCCACCAGCGCCGTCCGCCGCCCGCTCAACAGGTTCTGCAGCACCCAACCTTCGGTGCCATCGCTGTCGCGCACCTGGCGCCAGTTCTCAAATTCCTTCAAGATCTCCACCGGCAGGCCAACCCGCTGATAAACCCAGGCAATTGGATAGTCGAAGCCGGGGCCCTTGCGCACATTCACGCGGTCCGACTTCAGGCTGACATAGCGCGGCAGGGCAAGGCCGGTGCCGGCGTCGGCGGCAGCAACAGCCGACGGCAGAATCAGCAATAGCCCTGTCAGTAGAGCCGGCAGCAGGTGACGCGGCATCGCCATTCCGGCCCTCTCGTTCAGACCAAGTGAGTGTCGGCGCGGTCTCGCCTGACCGCACCGAAAAGGCCACGATTTGCCCGCTCAGGCAAGCCCTGGCAGACAGCCCGGCGAGACGGGTTGACCAACCCGGCGTTGGTCGGTCACGCCCGGTGGCAAGCTGCTTGGTATTGCCGCAGGTTGTCTGATAGGAAGTGGTCAGCATTGCGTTCGCTGGCCGGTTCGGAAACCCATCAGATGCCCGACAAAAAGCCTCTCATCATCGTCACGCGCAAGCTTCCCGACATTGTCGAGACGCGCATGCGCGAACTGTTCAACGCCCGCCTCAATATCGACGACAGGCCGATGTCCGGGGCGGCGCTGCTGGAGGCGGTGAAAGCTGCCGAGGTGCTGGTGCCGACGGTGACGGATCGGATTGATCGTAGCCTGTTGGAACAGGCCGGGCCGCAGCTGAAGCTGATCGCCAATTTCGGCAATGGCATCGACAACATCGACCTCGATTGCGCGCGGGCCCGGTCCGTCACGGTCACCAACACTCCCGGCGTGCTGACCGAGGACACCGCCGACATGACCATGGCGCTGATCCTGGCGGTGCCGCGCCGGCTGACCGAAGGCGCTGCCTATCTCAAGAACCCGCGCAATGAGTGGCAGGGCTGGTCGCCGACCTGGATGCTCGGGCATCGAATTTTCGGTAAGCGGCTCGGAATCATCGGCATGGGTCGGATCGGTCAGGCGGTGGCCAGGCGCGCCAAGGCGTTCGGTCTGCAGATCCACTATCACAACCGCCGGCGCGTCGCCGAGGAGATCGAACGCGAGCTGGAGGCGACCTATTGGGACAGCCTCGATCAGATGCTGGCGCGCATGGACATTCTGTCGGTCAATTGTCCACATACACCGGCGACGTTTCATTTGCTGTCGGCGCGGCGCTTGAAGTTGATCAAACCTTCAGCCTTCCTGGTCAACACCGCGCGCGGCGAAGTGATCGACGAGAATGCGCTGGCCCGCATGCTGGACGCGGGCGAAATCGCCGGCGCTGGCCTCGATGTCTTCGAGCATGAGCCCGCGATCAACCCCAAGCTGCGCGCCAGCGAGCGGGTTGTCGTATTGCCGCATATGGGCTCGGCGACGTTGGAAGGCCGCATCGATATGGGCGAGAAGGTTATCATCAACATCAAGACCTTCATGGATGGCCATACGCCACCGGACCGCGTGCTGCCGGAAATGTTCTGAGCTAAGGATATCCGCCAAATTAACCGCTCCGATTGGCCGGTGCAGATCTGGGGCGGATCGTGTAGTTCCATTCAGGATGGAACGCATCGCCACTGATGTCGAGGGTGGCCATCTCGGCGTCGCTGACCTTGATGCCTTTTT
>JANLQJ010000038.1:0-1556 GCA_031367715.1 Hyphomicrobiaceae bacterium
CCCTACGCCGCCGGCGCCTCGCCAGGCCATGCTCATGCCCCACCCTTCGCGCCATAGGGCAGGAACCCCGGCAGCGCCTCAACCAGCCTGCGGAACTGATCGCCGCGATCCTCGAAGTCCTTGAACTGGTCGAAGGACGCGCAGGCGGGGGAGAGCAGGACGGTGCCGGTCTGAGCTGCAGCGGCGGCGGTTACGGCGTTGGCCAACGTTCCGCATTGCACATACTCAACGCCAGTCTTTTGCAGCGTTGCTGCGAACACATTGCTCGCCGCCCCTATCAGATAGGCGCGCCGCACGTTTGCAAAGAACGGTGCCAGACTTTCGATGCCGCCGTCCTTGGCCTGTCCGCCCGCAATCCAATGGATGGCCTGGCCGCAACTTGCCAGTGCCTTGGCCGCAGCATCGGCGTTGGTAGCCTTGCTGTCGTTGACGAAAGATGTTCCGCCGACGGAACCAACGAGTTCCATGCGATGCGCGAGGCCAGGAAACGATGCCAGCCCCGTGATGATTGCAAAGTTCGCGTCATCAATTGCTTGTAGACGACTTCTCACATCTCCGGTCGTGCGCGCAGAATGTGCGCTTGCGATGGCTATTGCGGCGTTCAGAGCCATCGCGGCGTTCTGGGCATTATGCGGCCCTCGGAGCGTTGCGGCATCACGGGATGTCGCAAGTTGCAGACAGGTTGCTTTTCGAAACGGTTCAAGGTCAGCCTCTGTGACCGCGTCTAACGGGCGCGTTACATCAGCGGCGACATGAATAGCAGCTATGCGGCCCTGCGCATTCAGCCGCCGTAAAGCAATGGCGCGGGACCACGGATCATCCACCCCCACCACCGCAAACTTCGCCCCCGCCACCAGCCGCTCCTTCACCTCGGCGTAGTGCTCCATCGTCCCATGCCGATCCAGATGATCCGGCGTCAGATTGAGCAGCATCCCGACATCCGGGTTCAGCGTCGGGGTGAGGTCGATCTGGTAGCTCGACAGCTCCAGCACGTACACGTCGGTCTCGGCGAACGACGCCAGCCCTAGCACCGCCTCGCCGATATTGCCGCCCATGGCGACGCGCTTGCCCGCGTGCCGCAGCAAATGCGCGGTCAGCGCCGTGGTGGTTGACTTGCCGTTGGTGCCGGTGATGGCGACAACCTTGGGGCGGGTCGTTTCCGGCTGCGCGGCCAGTTCGCGGAAGAACAGCTCGGTGTCGCCAATTATCGGGAGTTTAGCCTCCCGGGCACTCACAACCAGAACCGGCAGCGGCGTAGGGTTCGTCAGCGGCACGCCGGGAGACAGCACCAGCGCGGCGAACTTCGACCAGTCGGCCAGGCGGCGCAGATCCAGCAGCGGCAGCCCTGCCGCCTCGGCCGCGGCGCGCCCCTTGGCGCCGTCATCCCAGCACGCCACGTCGGCCCCGCCCGCGACCAGCGCCTTGGCTGCAGCCAGACCCGACCGGGCCATGCCCAGCACGGCGACCGTCTTGCCCGCGAATGTGGTGACCGCAATCATTCGGTGCAATTTAGCCGGATTCGTCGCATTTTACCGCAGCTTCAGCGTCGCAAGGCC
>JANLQJ010000050.1:0-12520 GCA_031367715.1 Hyphomicrobiaceae bacterium
AGCAGGATGCGGGCCTTCAGGATTGCCTTTGCCGGGGCTTTGCCCTTGGAGATAAAGTCGTTCAGCCGCTTGCGCTCATCGGCGCTGAGTTCGACCAAGAATTTCTTGGCTGCCATGATCGATTCGCCTTGCCCGTTGCTAACGGCAAGACAAGAATCAGCGTTCGCGACACCACGCCATGAGTCAAATTAGCCGATGCAGGCCACTAGTCGAAGAAAACAGAATGCGCATTTGATCGCCTTGTCTCGGTGTTGCGCCGATCACAACTCAACCCATAGCAGCAAATCAGCACAACAAGTCGATAACCGATGTCGGCCCCCTGGCCGGGAACGATGTTTGCTGCGTTGCAGCACCTCGTCGGCTTTCTGGGGGAACTTCGAGCATCGGCCGGCCCGGACCAAATCGACGCGCCTGACCCACAACGTCAGATAACGTGATCGTGATGATCGGTATACTCCGAAAGCAGACGGAAAAATTGCGATCCGAACAACGTTCAGGCGTCCCCGGGCAAAGTCGCGCGGCAGCCAATGCGCCGTCACAGGTTTTCCGGCGTATAAATCTCGAACGGCAGATTGATGGATTGAGGCGGAAACGAGGGCCCACCATCGACCGCCTGGAGCATCGCCGTCAGCGCCTCCTCTGCCAGCAGGTTCAGCGGATGTGCGATCACGAAATTGAGCGTGCCGTCCAGAAGCGCGGCGCGGGTTGTCTCGGTCAGTTCGTAGCCGACCACGACGATCTCTTTGGCCCGCCCGCTCTCGCGCAGAGCGGCCAAAGCGCCGGGAGCACCACCGCCCGAAATGTACAGGCCCTTGAGATCCCGATGCCGCGACAGCAGAGACTCGGTGACATCGCGGGCGATGGTGGCGCTCTCGAAAGTCGATTGCGGCTCCAGAAGCTCAAATCCGCTTGGGTGCTCGCGGAAGTAGGAGCGGAAGCCGCTCTCATTGGTTTCCTGGCAGCGATAACGGTGATTGCCGACCAGAATGCCGATCTTGCCCGGCTGCTTGCAGATCGAGTAGAAGGCCCAGCCCGCAGTTCGACCCACTTTCCAGTTGTCGAGCCCGACGTAGCCGACGCCACATCGCGCCGTCAGCTGGGAGATCAGCGCAAAGACTTTCACGCCCTTTTCGTTTAATTTTTCGATGGTCGCAGAGACCAGCGGATGTTCAATCGAGACGACGCCTACCACATCGGCGTCCCTCGCCGTGGCCTCCAAGGCGGCTGAGATATTTTGCGCTGATATGTCCTCCAAATGCTCAATTCGTAGCACAACCTCGTGGTCCGGAACACTTCTGGCGGTGCTTTCCAAGGCTTGGCCAAGCATCTGGTAGAGCATCCGGTGGCGCTGCAGCAGGAGCACCGCCACGGTGACTTTCCTTCGCGCTGACTGCAGGCCGTCCCGAATCGTGCCAAGGCCATAAAACCCTACAGATTCAGCTGCTTGAACAACAGTCGACAGAGTTTGACGCCGCACTCTCCCAGGCTCGTGCAAGGCACGATTAACGGTCGAGACGGATAGGCCTGACGCGATGGCAACGTCACGGATGGTGGCTTTGGGCAAACGACCCTCGTTTCAAAACATCTCATTTTCGAAGCAATCAATTCGAGATGAAATGATATGAAATGTTACGGGCCGTGTCAAAATAGATTGCGTAGCATCGGCAATGCCGATCACCCTCAACCACAATGACAAGCGCGAAAACGCGCTGGTGTGCAGGGCGGACGCTTGATGGACGATCTCAGATACGGGACCCGCGACAAGCGGGGCAACTGGAGCCCGAACCAGGCGCTGGACATCGCTCCGTTCTGGCGCGGCAAGTTCGGCGAGCTCGGCCCGTGGCTGATCGGCTACGTCTGGCCGCACAACACGGTCTTCATGTTGGTGACGCTGGCCTATTGGTATCTCGTCCTGCCCAGCTGGGACACCATGAAGACCATCACCGCAGGCTGGGTGCTGCTGCTTCTTGCAGTCAACGCCGCCGGCATCTTCGTGATGTATGGCGCGGTTGAGCTTTTCTACTACACCAGGCGCAAGCAGGGCACGCGTTTCAAGTACAATCATAAGTTCCCGGATGATCAGCCTTCCGACGTGTTCTGGTTCAAGAGCCAGAGCATCGACAATTTTCTGCGCACGTTCCTGCTGTCCATCCCGATCTGGACGGCGATCGAGGTTTTCACGCTGTGGTGTTTCGCCAACGGCTATTCCAACTGGTCGACGTCCGGCGCCAATTGGCCGTGGCTGCTCGCCTTGATTTTCCTGGTGCCCGCGATCCACGAAATCCATTTTTTCTTTGGGCACTGGCTGCTGCATCAGGGCCCGCTCTACAAGTGGATTCACTCGATCCATCACAACTCCAACAATCCCAGCCCGTGGTCGTCGATGTCGATGCATCCGGTGGAATCCTCTTTCTTCTTTTCAGAGATGATGTGGCATCTGATCCTCTTTTCACATCCTTTCGTTGCCCTGTTCCAGCTGACCGGCACGGCCTATGGCGCCATCGTCGGACATATCGGCTTCGACAAGCTTGAGCTGACAGATGAGCGGGCGATGGATAGCCATGCCTACACCCACTACCTGCACCACAAGTATTTCGAGGTGAATTACGGCGGCGACGGATTGATCCCGCTCGATAAGTGGTTCGGCACCTGGCACGACGGCACCAAAGAGTCTGACGAACTGATGAAGGAACGCTTCCGCAGAAAGAAAGAACGGCTCAGGGCGGCCCAGCAAGCGGTGCAACCGGAAACGTCCGTGTCGCAACAGAACTGACGGCGCCAGATCGGCGATGAAATCCGGCGCCCGCAATGGCGCTCATGAAATCGTCTGTGGAGTGGAACGCAGACGCTACCGGCAGAATAGCCGGACAGGGGGAACAATCCCTTTCACCACGTAGTACTATCGAAACGCCGTCCGTGACGGCACTTCCGGGAGGAAATTTGATGAGCATTCTGAAGACTCTGACGCTGTCGGTCGCGGTCGTCGCACTTTCGGCGACGGCCTCATTCGCCGCGAATATTTTCGTCGTCGGCGGCAAGGCTGACGATCCGTTCTGGTCGATCGTCAAGCGCGGTGCCGAAGATGCGGGCAAGGTCGTCACGGCTGAGGGCGGCAAGGTGGTCTGGCTCGCCCCGCAGAACTACGACAACCTCGGCGTTGACGCTGCGGAGCTGATCCGTCAGGCCATCGCCCAAAAGGCCGACGCCATCGTCGCCCCCGATTGGGTGCCTGCCGCGATGGACCCGGCCTTCCAGGCCGTCAAGGCCGCCGGCATCCCGTTTGTCGTCTACAACGCCGGTGGCATCGAGGCAGCTGATCGGCTTGGCGCGCTGAACTATGTCGGCGCGGTCGACTACAAGGCCGGTGTCGCCGGTGGTGACTACCTCGGCAAATCAGGCAGCAAGAGCGGCGTTTGCATCAACTCGCTGCCGGGAGCGGCCAACATTGAAGACTATTGCAAGGGCTTTGGTGACGGCATCACCAAGGCTGGCGGCAAGGCCGGTGTGCTACCGCTGCCGGCAACCGCTGAAGGCAATGTGACCGCCGTGGCCCAGGCCATCAAGGCCTACCTGCTGCAGCACGCCGATGTGGACTCGGTCTTCACAACTGCCAACCTTGACGCCGTTGGAGCTGCCCAGGGGATCGCCCAGGCTGGCAAAACTGGCAAGGTGCGGATCTGCGGCATCAACTTCGATCAGGCCATCCTGGCGCAGATCGATGCCGGCACGCAAGCCTGCGCCGTTGACCAGCAGGGTTATCAGCAGGGCTTCTACGCCGTGTCGATCCTGAACGGCTACATCAACTACGGCCTGTCCATCGCCACCCGCGAAATTCTCACGGGGCCCGGCGTGGTTGACAAGGTGACCATCAAGGCCACCCTGGCCGGCGCCAAGCAGGGCACCCGCTAGTACAAAGTATCGGGGCCGCCCGGCCTAGGCTGGGCGGCATTTCTCAAGGCGCTGGAAGTCTGTTCCCCTTCCCCTTGATGGGGAGGGCTAGGGGTGGGGTGAGGAACCAAGCGTTGCACTATCTGCGGCGGCGGACTCGTGTCCTCCCCCCAACCTCGGTCCCTCCCCGCAAAGGGGGAGGGATGAAAACAGCACCTGTTACGACGTCACTAGCTAACGCGCCAGATCGACGAGGAGGAAGGCATGGCAGGGGGCGCGACAGGCGGAATCGGACGCTTACGCCGGTTCGCCTTGCGGCCTGAGGCCGGGTCACTCCTTGGGCTGATCGTCGTCTACACGTTCTTTGCCATTCTCGGTGGTCCAGTCTTCCTGGGCTTGGCGGGCTGGTCGAGCTGGCTCAACACGGCCGCAGACGTCGGCATCATCGCGCTTCCCGTGGGCCTTCTGATGATCGCCGGAGAGCTTGATATTTCCGTGGGCGCGGTCCTGCCGGCCTCCAGCCTAACGGTGGCGATCATTTCGGGCCACTTTGGCCTGCCAATGTATTTCGGCATTGCCGGCGGGCTGACCGTCGGACTGATCGTTGGCTTCCTGAACGGACTGCTAGTCACGCAGACCAGGATACCGTCGCTCATAGCCACTATCGGCACCATGTTCGGGGTGATGGGGCTGACGCTGGGGTTCACCATTCTGATCGTCGGCTCCACTGGCGTCTTCATCACACCCGACCCGCTGACAAAATCACTGTTTGGCGACGCCTTGGGCGGCATGTTCCAGGTCGCCATCTTCTGGTGGGCGGGATTTGCCGCCGCCATCTACTGGCTGCTGCACGTCAGCCCCTGGGGCAGCTGGATCTCGGCGCTTGGCGGCGACCGGGTCAGCGCGCGCAACGCCGGTATCCCAACTCAGAGATTGACCGTCCTGCTCTACATGTTGTCGGGTTTTGCGTCGGCCTTCGTCGGCGTGACCCAGGTGATAACCTTCGGCAGCGCGCAAGTCGCGGCGGGAAGTTCCTTCATCTTCAACGCGATCATGTGCGTCGTCATTGGCGGCGTCCTGTTGACCGGCGGCTCGGGGTCCGTCATCGGCATCGTCTTAGGCACCATGACGTTCGCCATTGTAAACCAGGGCATCTTCTTTTCCGGGCTCAATCCCAACTTCGGCTCGATAATCATCGGCGCACTTCTGCTGGCGGCCGTGCTGTCCAACGACACCTTCCGCGCCCTGGCGCTGCGCCACGCGGCCAAGAGATCATGAGAAGCGGACCATGGACCTGATCAGCTCACTCTTGCGGCGGCCCGCCGCCGCCTCGGTCCTCAGCCTCGTCGGCGTGCTGGCCTTTTACATGCTCTTCGGGGGCGTCGATCTCGGCAGGTTCGCGGCGGCTGGGAGCTGGGTCAATTTCGCGGCCAACCTCGGGATCGTGGCGCTTCCCGTCGGCCTGCTGATGATCGCTGGCGAGATCGATATCTCGATCGGCGCGATGATACCTGCTGGATCCATGACCACGGCGATCCTGTCGGGCTACTACGGTCTGCCGATCTGGGTGGGGATGGCAGCGGCACTTTCGCTGGGTGCCCTGGTCGGCCTCGTCAACGGCCTCCTCGCCGTTCGCACCACGGTGCCCTCGCTAATCATTACGCTTGGTACCCTTGTCGCCATGCAAGGCGTCGTGTTGAGCGCGTCGGAACTGCTGACAGGCAATGCCAGTGTGTCAGTCATGGCGCCGGAGTGGGCCAAATTCCTGTTCGGTCAGCTCATCGGCGGCAGCCATCAGGTCATCATCGTGTGGTGGCTGATTTTGACGGCCTTCTTCGCCTACGTCTTGCAGGAGACCCGCTTTGGCAATTGGATTTACGCCATGGGCGGCGACAAGGAGAGCGCGCGCAACGCCGGTATACCCACGCAGCGGCTGACCATCGCCCTGTTCGTCCTCTCTGCGACGTGCGCGTCGTTCGTGGGCATGTGCCAGGCGATCCTGTTCAACTCGGCGCAGGTTTCCGGCGGGATGGGCTTCATCTTCAACGCGATTGTCAGCGTCGTGGTCGGCGGCGTGCTGCTGACCGGGGGCTTTGGTTCGGTACTTGGCATATTCTTCGGTACGGTGACCTTCGCGGTCGTGATCCAAGGCATCTACTTCACGTCTATTGATCGGAATTGGTCGAACCTGATCATCGGCCTGGTGCTACTTATTGCCGTCGCCATGAATGAGAGTTTTCGCAAACTCGCGCTGAGTTATGTGCCGAGAAAAAGAAACAAGGCTGTCAATGTCTGAGAAAATTCCAGTCCTGGAGCTGCAACGCGTCGACAAGTCCTTCGGCCCCATCGAGGTGTTGAACGAGGTCTCGCTGAAGGTGAACGCGGGCGAAGTGCTGTGCCTGCTGGGCGACAACGGTGCCGGCAAGTCGACGCTCATCAAGACGCTGGCCGGCGTCCACAAGCCGACACGTGGAAAGATCCTGATGGATGGCCAGGAGGTCGCGTTCGCCGGTCCGCGCGATGCGGCGGGCCGAGGTATCGCCACCGTCCACCAGTTCGGCGGCACGTTCCCCTTGATGAGCATCGGGCGCAGCTTTTTCGTCGGCGTGGAGCCGACCAAGGGCTGGGGCCCGTTCAAGAGGTTCGACCGCAAGAAGGCCAACGAAATTGCTGTCAAAGCGGTGCAAGATTTCGGCATCACCCGCATCGACGATGGCGAGCGCCTGGTCGGCGGCCTGTCCGGCGGCGAGCGACAGTCGCTGGCCATCGCGCGCGCGGTGCATTTCGGCGCCCGCGTGCTGATCCTCGACGAACCGACAGCTGCGCTTGGCGTCAAGCAGGCGTCGCACGTGCTGCGGATCGTCAACGAAACCAAGCGGCGCGGACTGGCGGTGATCTTCATCACACACCAAGTGATGCACGCGATGGCCGTCGGCGATCACTTCGCCGTGCTGATCCGTGGCGCAATCGCGGCCGATTTCCGCAAGGGCGAGAAGACCCGCGAGGAGATCACTGACCTGATGGCGGGCGGCGAAACGATGGCGCAGCTCGAAGCCAATGTCGAAGGCAACCTCTGAGAGGTTTTCGGAAACAGTCGATTGTAACAAGGGGCGAGACAAGTCTCGCACCTACGCCATTGAGACTTAGCGACTCCGTCTATCTGGAATACTCTAGCAAGCAGGATGTGTAGTGACAATTCGAATTGCCGTCATCGGTGCCGGTCTCATGGGGGCCGATCACGCCAGGATCGTCGCTGAGGACCTTCCCGGCGCCAAGCTCCAACTGGTCTGTGATCTGGACAATGCCCGCGCCCGCCGCGTTGCCGATGCCCATGGCGCTGCGGACGCGGGCTCAGATCCCGAGGCCGCCATCGCGCGCGCCGATGTGGATGCCGTGATCATCGCCAGCCCCGATGCCACACACGCGCCGTTGGCGTTGGCCTGCATCAAGGCCGGCAAGAAAGTGCTATGCGAAAAGCCGCTGTCGCAATCCTCCGCCGAATGCCTTGACGTGATGAAGGTGGAGCAAGCTGCGGGCAAAAAATTCGTCCAGCTCGGCTTCATGCGCCGCTTCGACCAGTCCTACGCCGCGATGAAGCTGGCATTGGTCGACGGCAAGATTGGACGCGCACTGATGATGCACAATTTCCACCGCAACGTCGAAACGCCGGCAGCCGAATTCACTGGCGCGATGGCCATCACCAACTCGGCCCCGCACGAATTCGATGTCGTGCGGCATGTCCTCAATACCGAGTACGCCACGATTTCGGCGTTTCAGCCGAAACGATCCGATGCGCGCGTCGCCCCGGTGTTTATGGTCTTGGAAACCGTCGACGGTCAGCTCGTAAACATCGAGATCAACAATAACGCCGCCTACGGCTACGATGTGCGATCAGAACTCGTCGGCGAAACGGCCAGCATCGCCATGAACAACGTCGCCTTCACCCGGTTCGACAGTTCCTTGCGCAACAGCACCGGCTATGACGCCGACTGGCGCGGCCGCTATGCCGACGCCTATCGGCGCCAGAACCGCGCTTTCCTGCGCTTTGTGGAAACCGGCACGTTTCCCGAAATCGCGTCCAGCAGTTGGGATGGTTATTGCTCCACCATCGTCGCCGAGGCTGGCGTCAAGGCACTGAGCGACGGCCGCAAGATGCTGGTCGAAATGATCGCAAAACCGGCGTTCTTCGCCTGAGGAGGTGTTCATGGCCGAATGGGTCGATGCTGGCTCCGCTGACAAGATCGATGCCGAGGGCGCCCTCCGTTTCGATCACGGTGGCCGGACTTTCGCAATTTTCCGCAACCATCAGAACGAATATTTCTGCACTGACGGTCTCTGCACGCACGAAGAAATTCATCTCGCCGACGGGCTCGTCGTTGAGAACACCATTGAGTGCCCGAAGCATTCCTCGATCTTCGATTTCAAGACCGGTGAGGTCGAAACGCCGCCGGCCTGCGAGGACCTGCACACCTACCCCACGAAGGTCGAAAACGGCCGTTTGATGATCGAGATCTGAACAACCATGACCCAACCCTTCGCCCTTGCTGCCTGCGCCGAAATGCTCTGGCGGGACCGTCCAATCGACTGGCGCGCACGCCGTCTGAAGGAGATGGGCTTCGGTGTCGGCCTTTGGAACTGGCCCGACCACGATATCGCCGCGCTGGCAAAGACCGGCGCAACCTTCACCATCATGAACGGCTATCTCAAAGGGCGGTTGGCCGATGACGAAGGCGCTGATCTCCTGCTGGCCTCGGCGCGCGAAACGGCCAAGGTCGGCAAGCGGTTGGGCGTGCAGCGCTTGAATCTGCACGGCACGGGGCTGGGCGATGGTGGCATACCCATCGTCAAATCGGATGTGACGACGGGACGTATGTGGCTCAAGGCGCGCGACACGCTCAGCCGGATCTGCGACCTAGCCGAAACCGAAGGCGTCGTCTTTACACTGGAGAACCTGAACCTGCTGGATCACCCCGGCTGCCCGTTCGGCACCACCGAGGCCGTCCTCTCTCTGGTCTCGAACATCGACCGCCCGCAGTTGCGCATCAACCTCGATCTCTATCATACCCAGATCGGCGAGGGCGACCTCGTGCGCTGGTGCAAAACCTGCTTGCCCTGGATCGGTGAAGTTCAGGTGGCTGACAATCCGGGCCGCTGCGAACCGGGTACGGGTGAGATCAACTATGCTGGTGTTGCCAAGGCGCTGAACGAGATGGGGTACCGAGGCCCGATCGGAATGGAGGCCTTCGCGGCCAACGAACCCGAAGCTGCGCTCGAGGCGTTCCGTGCGGCCTTTACCGTGTGATTGGTGGCAAGCGCCTTTTCTAGAGCGCCTTGCTTGTCATGTTGAGCACAGCTACGGGCAATGTGCTGATGCGCAAGACCTCTTCACTGAGTAGGTCTGTGGCGACGGCAAGAACGAAATGCCGTGCCACTGCAAGGTCTGCCACAACCTCGCACCCGAATTGGAGCACCAGCAGAACGGGCTGATCTCAGCGTTCCACGCGTTCGAAGTGGACGTCAACAACGGCGGCTACTCGGCACCAGAGCCCATTGTTCCGATCAAGGTTGATGAATGCGACGTCCAATTGAAATCGGCGAAAGGTTGAGAAGAGCCGTTTCGGCCCTCTGCGGCAAGCGTGCCTTCGCGCTGAGCCAGTTGCACTCTAGCAGGATTGGGACCGGCCTATGTTGACTCAACCAAGTGACGTTTGTCGCCAGGCTAGATTTGGCGCGACCGTAACGATTAGGGAACAGCGCTTTGACTAGAAGATCTGATCGAGGAGTCCCATCAGGCACCGTCAATGTCTGGTCCGCTCCGAAAGCCGACCAGCAGATCGCGTCGCACTTGTGCAGGTTTCTCGGACGCCGCGATGACGGTGTCAACACGGCCACGGACCGGCGGCGTCCGAGAAGCGCCAAGGCACGAAATCGCGGGGAGTTTGGCACCGTCGGTGCAGCGGGCGCTATGGGGATTTGAGCCGGGCGCCGGTCTCGGCTGCAAGACGGGTGATGGACTGATCGCCCATACGCGGACCGGTTTTGAGGTCTTTGGGTGCCGCCTGATGGATTTGGGTGACAGCTTGCGGTTCATCGGGAAGCTGATTGGCAGCGGCGGCGCGAGTCGGCTCGTCGCTGGCGCGCAGCCAACGGCAAGGCGTATCGGGACGTCGCAAGAGGTGGCTCGGCTGGCTCATGACGTATCGATCCTGATTACGCCGGGAGCGCGACGTGACTGATGCCGGGGCGTGGCGTAGCGGGCGAAGATCTCGATGACGATCATGCGGCCGCCGCAGCATGGGCATGGACGTTCGAGCGCTGCCGGCTCGGCGGCATTGCCGGTGCCGACACCATCCGGCGCCTCAACCGGCGCTGGCACGCCCAGCAACGCACGCGCCCTGGCGATGTTGTCGGCCCGGCCACCATTGGCGAGCAAGCCGTAGTGGCGGATACGGTGGAAGCCTTTGGGCAGCACATGCATCAGGAAGCGTCGGATGAACTCGCCCGTGGCCAGCGTCATGGTCTTGTAGCGGTCCGGTCCCTCGATCCGGTAGTCCTTGAACGTGAAGGTGACCGTGTTGGCATCGGCCGCAATCAGGCGGCGGTTCGAGATCGCGACCCGGTGCGTGTAGCGCGAGAGATAGGCCAGCACCGCTTCGGGGCCGCCGAACGGCTTCTTGGAATAGACCACCCAGTCGAGCTTGCGCAGGGGCTTGAGCATGGCGGCAAAGGCGCTCGGATCGGCCAATCCCTCGTGATCGCCATAGAATGTCAGTTGGCCGGCCGAGTGAGCCTCGGCCAGCATCGAGAGGAAAAGCCTGCGGAACAGACGCGAGAGAACGCGCACAGGTAAGAAGAAGTTCGGACGGCAGGCGGTCCACCTGGTGCCGCCCTCGGACAATCCGCCACCGGGAACGATCATGTGCACGTGGGGATGATGCGTCATGGCCGAGCCCCAGGTATGGAGCACGGCGGTGATGCCGATCCTGGCCCCGAGATGCTTGGGATCGGCAGCGAACTTGAGCGTCGCCTCCGCGGCCGCCTTGAACAAGAGGTCGTAGATCACCCGCTTGTTCTGAAAGGCGATAGCGGCGATCGGCGCGGGCAGCGTGTAGACGAGATGGAAGTAGCCGACCGGCAGCAGCTCGGCCTCCCGGTCGGCCAGCCACTCGCGTGCGGCCGTGCCCTGGCACTTGGGGCAATGTCTATCACGGCAACTATTAAAGGCGATGACCGTGTGCGCACATTCCGTGTTCTCACAGCGCGCAACATGGCCGCCGAGCGCCGCCGTGCGGCAGCGCTCGATCGCACTCATCACCTTCAACTGGCCAAGGCTGATATGGCCGCGGTTGGCATGACGCCAAGCGGAGCCATGGTCGCGGAAGATATCCGCGACCTCCAGCATGGGACGGGCCATCGGCGCGTCGTCAGGCCGGTTCGGATTGCTTGGCCTTCTTCTTGAGCGCCCTGATGGGCTGGCGCGGCACCTCCAGCTTGTCGAGCGGGCTCTCGATGGCCGCGATCCTGCCCGTGGCCACGCGCGTGTAGCGCGCCGTCGAATCGAGCTTGTCGTGTCCGAGCAAGGCTTGGATGAGACGAACATCCGTCCCCTGCTCAAGCAGATGGGTTGCAAAACTGTGCCGCAAGGTGTGCACGGTCACGCGCTTCTTGATGCCGGCGGCCAGCACTGTCTCCTGGAACAGCCGGCCAAGCTGGCGTGTCGTCATCGACTGCCCGCGCTTGCGGCCGGGAAACATCAGCCGCTCGCCCGGCGACACGCCATCGTCGAAGCGGGTTGGACGGACCTTCCACCATTGGCGCAGCAAGGCCAGCACATCCGGCGGCAACATGACGTGCCGATCCTTGCGCCCCTTGGCCTGGATGATCCGAATGATGCGTTGTGCACTGTCGATATCGCCGGCCTTCAAGCGCAGCACCTCGCCGGCACGCAAGCCGCAGCCATAGGTGAGCGAGAGCAGGGTCTGGACCTTGAGGTTGCCAGCCATGGCGAGCAGCCGCCTGGTCTCGTCCGGGCTCATCACCGGGGGCAGCTTCAGCGGCTCCTTGAGGTGATAGATCTCGGCGGCCAGATCGTGCCGCCGGAGCGTGATCTTGAACAGGAACTTGAGGCCGGTCATGATGCGGTTGCGATTGCAGATGCTGGCGCCGGTCTCGATCAGCTCGCGCTGGAACAGCCGCACCTCGTCGGCCGTGGCCGTATCGGGCGAGCGCTTCAGATAGGCGGCGAACCGCTTGCAGCTGGCGATGTGGCTGCGCTGCGTGGCCAGCCCGAGGTTGCGGCCGTTCATGTCTTCGATCATGCGCTGGCGCAGCGGGGAGATGGCAGGCTTCGTCATGGGATACTCCTGAGTGAGGTTGCAAACCCCGTGATCCTCAGGAGACGCCGCGCGCCCCGTTATCGTCGCTTTCTGAAATGGTTACCGCAGATGCGGTGATCGTCCCGCGCAGTGGGTAGCGCGGCAGCGATTTAGTGCCCATCGATCCAGTTGGCTGGCCGGCCGTCAAGTCCGGAGTTGAGGCCATCGCGTTAGCGTTCCTCTTGCGTTCTCCCGGCGGTCGCTATCGGGGGAGCTTCAAGCATCGCCGGACACGGCGGCGAACGGCCCTCATGACC
>JANLQJ010000374.1:0-2013 GCA_031367715.1 Hyphomicrobiaceae bacterium
GATCACCTTGCCGCCGCCGAACTTCACCTCCTCGCCGTAGGTGGTGAAATCCTTCTCGACCTCGATGATGAGTTCGGTATCGGCGAGCCGGACTTTGTCGCCGGTGGTGGGGCCGAACATGCCGGCATAGGCGGCGCGGGAGAGTTTTATGGGCATGGGGGCTTTCCGGAGGTCAGGCGGAGACGGCTTTGAAGGCGGCGGTCTTGGCAGCGCCCTTGTCGAAGGTCAGGGTATGGGCGCAGCCAATGTCGAGATTGGTCTCGCCGATCAGCCAATCGGCGAAATCTGACATGCGCGAGCCGTAGCCGGCGACGGCGCGCGCCACAACCTCGGGACTGTCAAACCGGAATTCGGCAGTGTTGAGAATATCCTTGAGGAGCCGATGTATCGCGGCCCGTTCCATCGCGTATGTGTACTTGCAGGCCCACACAAACTCGGACAAGACGACAGTGTTCAATAGCACTGGCGCGTTCTCGCGAATCGCGCGTTGCGCCCGCTCCGTCTGACTGGCGTCAGCTTTGCTGATAAGTGCGCAAATCAGAACGTTCGTGTCGATCCCGACCATCACTTGCCCTTTGACATCAGGCGAGCATGTCTCTCGGCCATCGCGGCGCTGATTGCGTCGTCAATGTCCTTTTGCGTGAATGGCTTGTCTATGACCGGCAACTTCCACTCTTTCATGACTTCAAAAATCGAACGGCGGCGCTCGGGACGGATCGTGCCCTTGCTGTCCGTTACATCCTCAATGGCGATCTTGTCGCCTGCCTTCAGCCCCCATTGCTCGCGCAACTTTGCTGGAATCGTAATCTGCCCCTTGCTGGTCAGGGTAGCATAAGTTCTGGCGGACATTTCGGCGCTCCTTACCTCGGTGCTCTCCTTACATTCTTCAATGTAAGGCAACCGTCAATGTAAGGCAATCGCTAAACGTCATCCTGCACCCGGTTGACCGCAAAGCTCGGTGTATACCCCGCCAACACGTTGCCCGTCGGCCGCACGCCCCGGAACATCGTCGTCATGCTGCGGTTCCCGAGTTTGCCTCCAGACTTGCGCCAGTCGAACACATAGGGCTGCGCGCGTTTGTCGAGGGTGGCGAGGCTAAGCCCCAGCTCCTTGTCGCTCAGGTGCTCGACGCTTTTCGCCACATCACGAACCACGGCAATGGTCGCTTCGATCTGGCCATTGATGATCCTGATGATGTCATCAAAATCGCCCCAGAATTCCTCCGGCAGATCGCGGCGGACGCTCTCGAGATCGCTGCCCGCCGCCATCGCCTCCCACATGGCCAGCGGCGTGACGCGCGAAATCAGCGCGTGGATGCGCTTGTATTCGTCGCCCTTCACCTTCAGGCGCAGGCCGTTCTCAAAGCGCAGCACAAAGCCTTCTTCGGTCTTGGGCAGCGTCTTGGTGGTCTTCATCAGTTCGGCGAGCGAGTTGAAGCTGTGCCGCTTGGCCGCCGGCATATTGGTCGCCGCTCCGATCTTCTCGATCTCGGCGAACGGCAGTTCCTGCCCGCTCCCGTCATAGGCCGCCAGCAGCCGCAGCGCCGCCACGTCATGGTGCACCACGATGCGGTTCTCAGGGTACGTTGCTTCGGCGAGATAAGTGGTGCCCGGGTGAAGCGGGGCGAGATCGCGCTCGGCCAGCCGCTCGCGCGCCCACACGGCCTGGGGCGAGTCGAACGCGCCTTTGGTCGCCGTGCGCCAACGTCCATCGTGGTGGAAAATGATGATCAGGCTGCCATCGAGTTTTTCCGTCACTTCGAACGGCAAATCCGGCGCCGTCCCGTCCCGCTCGCCAAGATTGAAGAACTTTGGGAATGGCGTGGCGACAATCTTTTTCGCAGCGAGATCGAGGATGAGCCCGCGCGCGGAGATGGTGGCGAGGTCCCACAGGCCGTCGTAAACGCAGCGCTCCGTGTACACATAGAGCGTCAGCCCGCCCTGGCCATGCCGCTCATAGACCACGCGCTGGTCGCGCGCGGTTTTCAGCCGCGTGACCAGCTCGTCGAATGGG
>JANLQJ010000115.1:0-2004 GCA_031367715.1 Hyphomicrobiaceae bacterium
TGTCATCCCGGATGCGCTGCAGCATCCTTATGGTGCAGCGCTGATCCGGGACCTCAAAGGGCTCTTGCCGTGTTGGACCACGGCTTGAGCCCCATGAGGTCCCGTGTCTGCGGCGCACCGTTAAAAACGCTGCGCCGCGCACGGGTTGACCGGGTGGATGGACTGGGCCAGCCAAGCAACAGATGTCATCCGGATGCGCTACCCGCGCTCGGCGGCCGGCTCCCGGAACGGGAGTCGCCGAGCGCGAGCCAGGAAACTTCGCTCCTGCCGGGTTCATACACGGCACAAGCCCGCTGCGGCCCCGTGCCTACACCGTCACCGGCAAGGCCTTTTGCGGCTCGGTGTGGAACACCCGCTGATAGCGTGCGATCTCGGCTGACGGGCCGATGGCTTTCATCGGATTGTCCGACAACTTCACCGCCGGATGGCCGTCGGCCGACCAGACTTTGCACACCAGGCTGACCGGATCGGTGCCGCGCCCGGGCGCCAGGCCGCGGAAATCGTTGGTCAGCAGCGTGCCCCAGCCAAAGCCCAGCCGCACTCGGCCGGAAAACCGCGCGTGCAGGGCTTCCATGCGCTCGACATCGAGGCCGTCGGAAAAAATGATCAGCTTGTCTTTCGGTTCGGCCCCGCGCCCGCGCCACCAGGCGATCGCCTCCTCGCCCTTTTCGAACGGATCGCCGCTGTCGACGCGGATGCCGGTCCAGCGATCGGCCCATGCCGGCGCGTGGCGCAGAAACTCGGTCGAGCCGAAGGTGTCGGGGAGAATAATGCGCAGGTTGCCGTCGTAATCCTCCTGCCAGTCGGCCAGCACTTGATAGGGCGCCGCCCGCAACGCGGCATCGCTGCCGGCCAGCGCGGCATAGACCATCGGCAGCTCATGCGCGTTGGTGCCGACCGCCTCGACCTCGCGCCGCATCGCGATCAGGCAATTCGAGGTGCCCGAGAAATTGTCGCCGAGCCCTTCCACCATCGCCTGCACGCACCAGTCCTGCCACAAAAAGCCGTGCCGCCGCCGCGTGCCGAAATCCGCGATGCGCGTGCCCGAAAGTTTGTTCAGCCGCAGCACCTTGTCCCAGATCCGCGTCATGGCGCGGGCATAGAACACCTGCAATTCGAACTTGCCCATGCCCTTGAGCACAGCGCGCGATCTGAGTTCGCTGATGATCGCCAGCGCCGGGATTTCCCAGAACGTGGTCTCGATCCAGCGCCCCTCGAAAGTCAGCCGGAGGTCGCCCGTGCTGTCGCGCTCCAGGTGGTAGGCGGGAAACCGGAACGCCTCCAGCCAGGCCAGGAAATCGGCCCCGAACATCTGCCGCTTGCCGTAAAAACTGTTGCCGCGCAGCCAGGTCGACTCGCCCCGGCTCAAGGACAGGCCGCGCACGTGGTCGAGCTGCTCGCGCAGTTCCCCCAGGTCGATGACATCGCCGAGCTTGATCTCGGCGGTCCGGTTCTTGATCGCGAAAGTCACCGCGACATCACGGTGGCGGCGAAAAATCGTCTGCGCCATCAAGAGCTTGTAGAAATCGGTGTCGAGCACCGAGCGCACGATCGGATCGATCTTCCAGGTGTGATTGTAGACGCGGGTGGCAAGGTCGAACATGGCGTGCCCGGGTGATAGGAACTAGCGACGAGGACTTAGTGTTCTATAACACTCAAATGATCCCAAGCAGTGTCATCCGCGGGCTGGACGCATGGCTGTCCGGTTGGATTTTCGTCGACCTGGAGCATGCCACGGATGGGCCCTCATTGAATGAGTCACAACCCTACTCCCTACTCCCTAGGGCGGTTTGCACCTCATCTGCATCAGCGGTTGCCGCAGAAGTGGGTTCAGACCCAATTCGAGCCAAACCCCGTGTCGCGGCTAAGGATATCCGCCAAATTAACCGCTCCGATTGGCCGGTGCAGATCTGGGGCGGATCGTGTAGTTCCATTCAGGATGGAACGCATCGCCACTGATGTCGAGGGTGGCCATCTCGGCGTCGCTGACCTTGATGCCTTTTT
>JANLQJ010000156.1:0-1590 GCA_031367715.1 Hyphomicrobiaceae bacterium
TGTATGTTCTCGCCCAACCACCCCAGACTGTGCCATCAGTTGCGCGTGCTTATGGCCCGAAGGGTGAGTGCGCCGACGTCCGAGATCACGGTGGCGACCGGGTGGTCAGCAGACATAGAGTACTCAAATTGAGCAGATGGCACGATCACGAAATCGTGAACGATGGCGGCTTTCCAACTCCTGACTTCCGGTGCTGAATGTATGGCTGACGGGCCGTGGGTGCCTGGTGACCGGCAGCCCCTGTGACGGGTTTCGGATGCCGGCCCAGCACAGGCCGCACCACGCGCACCGTAGGGCCGGCGTACGAAAGCCGCCAGGGAATGAAGGCGCGGGGAGTGGGGCACCTGGATCAGCGGGTGCTATGGGGAATTGGCTGACGCCGTTGGCGCAGCGAGTGAGCCCGGAGGCGGCCCTGGGGTGCGACTGAGCGCGACAGGCCCCGTTTTTGCTCCGACCAACCCGACGAACAGCTCGATGACCATGCAATCGGAGCCAATGTCGAACCATTCGAGGCAGTTCGGGCCGAGCGCCATCGTGGCCGGCGGCGAGCCAGCAATTCGAACGGGCGGCAGTGATGGTCGACGGCGATGATCGCGGCCCTTATGACGTGTCGACCCTGATCAGGATCACCGGCGCGCTCGGTCGATGACGCGGCGTCTGGCCGGCGTCGAAGGTCTCGATGATCACCATTCGGCAACCGCAATGTGGGCACGGATGATCCGGCTTTTCCGCTGCCGCCGATCCCGCCGCCGGATCGCTCTCCTGCTGCTGTCGCGCGGACGTCGCCGTTGTCGCCGCCGCGATCAACTCACGTGCTCTCGCCAGCGTGTCGGCCTTGGTCTTGCTGCTCGCGAGCAACCCGTAATGCCGGATGCGATGGAACCCCTTCGGCAGCACGTGCAGCAGGAACCGGCGAATGAACTCGCCCGGGGCTACCGTCATGGTCTTGTAGCGCTCGGGGCCTTCGACCCGGTAATCCTTGTACTTGAACGTCACCCCCTTCTCGTCGGCGGCGACCAGCCGGCTGTTGCCGATCGCGACCCGATGCGTGTAGCGCGCGAGATAGGCCAATACCTGTTCCGGCCCGGCAAAAGGCCGCTTGGCGTGGACGTGCCACTTGGTATCGTAGAGCGGTTCCAGCCACGCCTTGAACGCGGCCTTGTCGGCGAGGCCGGCGTGTGGCCCGAAGAACTCCAACCGGCCGGTCTCGTGCGCCGTCTTCAGCATCGCCAGCATCTTGCCACGGAACATCCGCATCAGAACGGGCACCGGCAGCAGGTAGTCCTCCGAGCTACTGATCCAGCGCGCGCCGTCTGCCGATATCCCGCCGCCCGGCACGATCATGTGCACGTGCGGATGATGCGCCATCGCGCTCCCCCACGTGTGCAGCACCGAGGTGAAGCCGATCTTCACGCCAAGCCGCTTTGGATCGGCCGCGATCGTCAGCAGCGTCTCCGACGACGCCTTGAACAGCAGGTCGTAGATCACGGCCTTGTTCTGGTAGGCGATCGCGCCGATCCGAGGTGGCAGCGTGAACACGACATGGAAGTACGGCGCGTCCAGCAGCTCGGCCTTGCGCGCCTCCATCCA
>JANLQJ010000184.1:0-2449 GCA_031367715.1 Hyphomicrobiaceae bacterium
CTGATCAAAGCCCAAGGCGCGCCAGCCATGAAAGCTGTGCTGGACGCCGCCCAACCGATGGTCAACCTCCTTTGGCGGCGCGAAACCGAGGGCAAGGTCTTCGACAGCCCCGAACGCAAAGCCGGCCTCGACAAGACCCTGCGCGCGCTCTTGAACCGGATCGCCGACCCCTCGATTCGCGCCCATAATGCCGAGGAAAACCGCCGCCTGCGTGCCGCCCTGTTCGGCCCCGCCGTCAAACCGTTCCGGCCGTGGACCCGTGCCAAAGGCAAACAACCCGACCCCAACCCGCAGCCACTGTCGACCACCCGCGCCTCTACTCTGGTGCGTGGCGACGATGCGCAGGACGAGGCTTTGCGCGAAGCCGTTATCCTCGCCACTTTGATCGCCCACCCCGCCCTGATCAGCCGCTTTGAATCCGATCTGGAACGTCTTGACCTGACCACCGAGGATCACCGCAACCTGCGTCACGTCCTCCTCTCCACCTCAAGCATCACCCTGATTGATACACTTCGCGGCAATCCCGCCCTTGACGCTCTGATGGCCCGCCCCCATGTGCAAATCGCACCGCCCGTGCGCAACCGCCACGATCCCGACCTTGCCATGCTGTGCCTTGCTGAGGAGTTTGCCAAACTGGACGCCGCCCGTGGGGCACGGCGCGAGATTTCCGACGCTATGGAAGACCTGACCGGCATCGCCGACGAGGGCCTGACATGGCGGCTTGCCCAAGCCGCCTCCGCCCGCCACCGTGCCGACCAACCCAACCGAAATGACACCGCAGACCTCGGCGAGGACCGCAACGCTTTGTCAAACCACCTGCAAAACCTGATTGATTCGAAAGTCTGGGAAAAGAAACCCCGGTGATACTCTGCAACTCCCCCGTGATTCGGAGTATTCATTCGAATCACGACCCGATTCGCCCCCCTGATTCGCATCCCTGACCGGAGTCCCCATGGCCCTCAAAGACAACGACGACGCCAAGCCCGAAGGTGAAGAACAGGATGTCTCGCTTGACATGAGCCAGGCGGCGGTCAAAAAGATGATCGCCGACGCGCGCGAACGGGGCTACATCACTTACGACCAACTGAATTCGGTGATGCCGCCCGAACAGGTCTCATCCGAGCAGATCGAAGACGTCATGTCGATGTTGTCCGAAATGGGCATCAACATCATTGAGAATGAAGAGGCCGAAGAAGGTGAGACGACCGGCAGTGATCTGGTGGAAACCTCCTCGACCGCCCGCGATGTCGCCGTTGTCTCGACCACGACCGAGGCTTTGGACCGCACCGATGACCCGGTTCGGATGTATCTGCGCGAAATG
Source organism: Hyphomicrobiaceae bacterium (assembly GCA_031367715.1). Classification (GTDB taxonomy): domain Bacteria; phylum Pseudomonadota; class Alphaproteobacteria; order Rhizobiales; family Hyphomicrobiaceae; genus JANYHF01. Next base: position 1,322 of record JANLQJ010000184.1, read on the forward strand.
GGCAGCGTTGAACTGCTGTCGCGCGAAGGCGAGATTGCCATCGCCAAGCGGATCGAGGCTGGCCGCAATACGATGATTGCCGGGCTCTGCGAGTCGCCCCTGACCTTTCAGGCGATCATCATCTGGCGCGACGAACTTCTGTCGGAAGACATCCTCTTGCGCGACGTGATCGACCTTGAGGCCACCTTTGGCCGCAGTCTTGACGGTGAAGAGGGCATTGTTGGCACCGAGATTGACGGGCTCGACATGTCCGGCGCTGCGACCCCGCGCCGGACGCCAGGTGCCGAGCCGGAACTTGACGCTGACGGCAACCCGCTGATGGGCGCGGTTGAAGACGACGAGGATGACGAAGACGGTGTGGCGATGTCGCTCGCCGCAATGGAAGCGGCGTTGAAGCCCAAGGTCTTGGAAACCCTCGACCTTATCGCCCGTGACTATACCAAACTAGCCGCGATGCAGAACCTGCGGATGGACGCCGCTTTGACCGTGAAGAACCGCTTTTCGGCCGGCGACGAGGCGGCGTACCAAAAGCTGCGATCTGAAATCGTCATGCTGGTCAACGAGTTGCATCTGCACAACAACCGGATCGAAGCGCTGATCGACCAGCTCTACGGCATAAACCGCAAGATCATGTCGATCAACTCCGGCATGGTGAAACTGGCGGATGCGGCGCGGATCAACCGCCGCGAGTTTATCGACGAATATCAGGGCTATGAACTGGACTCCACCTGGGTGGACCGCATGGCCGCCAAAGCTGGTCGCGGCTGGCAGGTTTTGATCGAGAAAAGCCGCAAGGCGATTGACGATCTGCGCAATGACATGGCCGAAGTTGGCAAATACGTTGGCGTCGATATCTCCGAATTCCGCCGGATTGTGAACCAAGTCCAGAAGGGCGAGAAAGAGGCGCGTCAGGCCAAGAAAGAGATGGTCGAAGCGAACCTGCGCTTGGTGATCTCGATTGCCAAAAAGTATACCAACCGCGGGTTGCAATTCCTGGATTTGATTCAGGAAGGCAATATCGGCCTGATGAAAGCGGTCGATAAGTTCGAATATCGCCGGGGCTATAAATTCTCGACCTACGCGACATGGTGGATACGTCAGGCGATCACCCGTTCGATTGCCGATCAA
>JANLQJ010000190.1:0-15990 GCA_031367715.1 Hyphomicrobiaceae bacterium
CCCGGGGGCGCCGATAACGGGGGGCCCCCCCCCACTTCTGCTAGCGTCGAGTGTCGGGATGATCCAAGTCAATCGCAAAGTGCTCTAGCCCGTCGAAGCAACAAACTTCTGTCATCGCGTGCGCAGCGCGGCGTTTTGACAGCTGGTTGCGCGAGCCGTCGACGGGATCACTCCCAGCCAAACCCGGTCTTGGCAATCGACTGGCTGCCAAACCGCTCGGCGGTCTTGGCCACCGGACGGCCGCCGCGACGCCAGTAGAAATCGCAGGCGGGGTCGTTATCCGTCAGCGCCCAGACGATCAGGCCGGGGAGCTGGAGATCGTCAAGTCGCTGCCGGGCGCTTTCGAACAGCCGCTCGCCGAGTCCCAAGCCCTGATATTCAGGCGCAATGTAAAGCTCATAGATCTCGCCGCGATGCTTGCCCGCGACCCGCGACGTTCCGAAGGTGGCGTATCCAGCGGCTTTCCCGCCCGCCTCGGCGACAATGATATTGCGCGGACGCTGCAGGTTTTCGCGCCACCAGGGCAGGCCACGCCTGGCGATCATCGCCATCAGCTGCGGATGCGGAATAATGCCGGTATAGGCAAAAAGCCAGCTGTCGCGGAAAACACCGGCAAGTGCCTTGGCGTCCCGCAGGCGGCCTTCTCGAACGGATGCGTACTCGGCCAACATGATGAGGCACCTTAGGCCGAGAGCAACGTGCCTGTCACGAGTACAATGTTCGCGGCACCACGCGCGCGATCGATTGACAAGACGAGGCGCGTCTTCCAATCATGCGGACAAGGGGTCTCTCGCGACCACCCCGTGAGGCGGCAGCCGAAGGATCGCGTCCACAACCCTCTATCTGGAGGAAGGACGCTCATGCCGTCTCCCACCGAAATCACCGTTGCCGAACTTTCCCGCCTGATCGGACTGCCGAATGCGCCCTACATCGTCGATGTGCGCACGGATGAAGACTATGCCGCCGATCCGCGATTGATCCCGGCGGCCTGCCGGCGCAACTTCACCGAGGTTGCCAGCTGGGGTGCTGACTTTGCCGGCAAATCCGTGGTGGTCACATGCCAACGCGGCGCCAAACTCAGTCAGGGGGCTGCCGCGTGGCTCCGCCATGACGGTATCGCTGCGGAGTCGCTGGCCGGCGGCTGGGATGCCTGGCTGACCGCCAAGCAACCCCTCATCCGCACCGACAAACTACCCGCCCGGGACACGCGCGGCCGCACGGTCTGGGTGACGCGCGCGCGTCCCAAGATCGATCGCATCGCCTGCCCATGGCTGATCCGCCGCTTCATCGATCCGACGGCGGTGTTTCTGTTCGTCGCTCCCGCCGAGGTGCCAGCGGTCGCCGAGCGCTTCAACGCCACACCGTTCGATATCGACGATGTGTTCTGGAGCCACCGCGGCGACACCTGCACCTTCGATACCTTGCTGACGGAAATCGGCCCCGATACGCCGGCCCTGCAACGGCTGGCAAGCATCGTGCGCGGCGCCGATACCGCACGGCTCGACCTTGCGCCCGAAGCTGCTGGCCTGCTGGCGGTCTCGCTCGGCTTCTCGCGCATGTACAAGGACGATCTCGCCCAGCTTGACGCGGCGCTGGCGATCTATGACGGCTTTTACCGCTGGTGCCGCGATGCCAGCGAGGAAACCCACAATTGGCCAGCCAAGACTCCGGCCTGAGGAGAACTGCATGACCGTCAGCTTTGCCGAAGCGCTCGGCGTCTGGGGCAAGATCGGTGTCCTGTCCTTCGGCGGGCCGACGGCGCAGATCGCGCTGATGCATCGCATCGTGGTCGATGAAAAGAAATGGCTGGACGAAGCGCAGTATCTCAGTGCGCTGAGCTTCTGTATGCTGCTGCCCGGTCCCGAAGCCATGCAGCTGGCCACCTACGCCGGTTGGCGGCTTCATGGCCTCAAGGGTGGTCTTGCCGCCGGGCTGCTGTTCGTACTGCCCGGCGCTTTGGTCGTGCTCGCCTTGTCGATGATCTACGCCGCCTTCGGCAAGGTGCCGTTCATCGAAGCGGTGTTTTTCGGCATCAAGGCGGCGGTGCTGGTGATCGTCGTCGAGGCGCTGCTGCGCATTGCCCGCCGGGCGCTGAAAGGGCAGGAACACTGGGTGATTGCCGGGCTCTCGTTCCTTGGCATTTTCTTCCTTGGGCTGCCATTCCCGCTGATCGTGCTGATCGCGGCAGTCTATGGTTTTGTTCGCAGCAGCTCGAGCCAGGCCGCTTCCGCCGTGACCTGGCCGGCGCTATCGGCAAGCGACACCGTTCGCACCATCGCCGCCTGGCTGGTGATCTGGATCGCGCCTCTCGCTGCGCTGGCTGCGCTGTTCGGACGCGAGCACGTACTCTCGCAGCTCAGCTGGTTCTTTTCCAAGCTGGCCGTGGTGACGTTCGGTGGTGCTTACGCCGTGCTCGCCTATATGGGACAGGACGTGGTCGAGAACCACAATTGGCTCGGCGCCGGCCAGATGATGGATGGCCTCGGGCTCGCTGAGACGACGCCGGGGCCGCTTATTCTGGTGACGGAGTTCGTCGGCTATCTGGCCGCTTACAATCACGGCACCGGCTCAGCCATTGGCATGGGCCTGCTTGGCGCGTTCGTGGCGCTCTGGGCCACCTTCGCGCCCTGCTTTCTATGGATCTTCGCTGGCGCACCCTACATCGAGTGGATCAACGCCCAGCCACGGCTGAAAGGCGCGCTGCAAGCCATCACTGCGGCGGTGGTAGGTGTGATCTTGAACCTCGCGGTGTGGTTCGCATTGCATGTGTTCTTTGGCACCGTCACGCTCACCGAGAGCGGCCCTCTCAGGCTCTGGATCCCAACGCTTGCGACGCTGGACTGGCGCGTGGTGGTGCTGGCCGGCATTAGCGGCCTGCTGCTGCTGCGCCTGCATTGGGGCATCCCGAGCGTGCTTGGGGTGGCTGCGGGATTGTCGCTCGCGATGCGATTTGCGGGAATCTAGACCTATTCCAACATACCCAGCGCCGCCATGTAAGTGGCGAGCACCGCCTCTTCCTCGCGGCGCGCATTCTGGTCCTGGCGGCGCAGCGACACCACCTTGCGCAACGCCTTGGTGTCGAAGCCATTCGATTTGGCCTCGGCGTAAACATCCTTGATATCGCCCGCCAGCGCTTTCTTTTCTTCCTCAAGATGCTCGATGCGTTCGACCACCGACTTCAACTGCGCGTGCGTGGATTTCTGGACGTCCTGCTGCATGACCCTGACCCTTTGGAAACGCGAATCGCTGCCGACTCACTTGGAATGCGTTTCCAAACGCTAGCGGCGGCAACTTGGCCGGACAATGGCGCGGCGTCGCCAGCAGCAGGTTTTCCCCGCCATCAACAGGCTGAGGGTTCAATGTCCTTCATGCCCGGACTTGGCGAAGGCTCGACCTTGCGCGGGCGATGCCTCTGACTGATGGCGCGACTTCCACTCATCATACGGCATGCCGTAGACCATCAGCCGCGCCTCATCCTTGGACACCGCCGTGCCGGCGGCCTTGGCGGCGTCCACATACCAGTTGGCCAGGCAGTTGCGGCAAAAACCGGCAAGATTCATCAGATCAATGTTCTGCACATCCTGGCGGGCGCGCAGGTGCTCCAGCAGGCGGCGGAAGGCGGCGGCCTCCAGCTCGGTTTGCGTGCTCTGGTCGGAAACGCTCATGATATCATCCTCATAGAAACATGCAGAAGCTATAGCCCTCGCCCGCTCGGCTCGCTACTGTCGTTTGCTGAAGGGGACTCGGCATGGACGGACAGATCCGCGGCAATCTTATGCGCCTGTTGGACACCGCAATTGCGGCTGCGCAGCCGCTCAACGTGGTTGCCCCGGGGTTGCCGCCAGTGCCCAAATCGGGCCGCGTGATCGTGCTTGGCGCGGGCAAAGCGGCCGCGGCCATGGCCATCGCGACTGAGACGCACTATGGCGAACTGGCCGCGCAAGGCCGCCTGTATGGCGCGGTCGCAACGCGACACGGCTATAGCCTGCCAACCCGCACGATCAAAGTTGTAGAGGCCGGCCATCCGGTGCCCGACGCCGCCAGCGAACGGGCCGCCCGGCAGGCCTTGGACTTGGCTGGCTCGGCCACGCCGGACGACACCATCGTGGTCCTTTTGTCGGGCGGAGCTTCGGCGATCTGGTCGGCGCCGGTCAACGGGCTGACACTGGCCGACAAACAGGCGGTGACCAGGGCCCTGCTCAAGAGCGGCGAACGCATCCATGAGATGAACTGCGTCCGCAAACACCTCTCGCGCATCAAGGGCGGCCGGCTGGCGGGTGCTGCGCGGGGCGGATTGCTGGTGACGCTGGCGATCGCCGACGTACCAGGCGACGATCCCGCCGTGATCGGCTCAGGACCGACAGTGGCCGATCCCTCGACGCTTGCCGACGCGCGCGCCATCGTCGGGCGGCTGCGGGAACCCCTACCAGATGCCGTCCGGACAGCCCTCCTCGATGCATGCAATGAAACCCTGAAAGCCGGCGATCCGGCGCTTGCCAACAGCGAGTTCACGATGGTCGCCGCGCCATCTCTCTCCTTGGCCGCCGCCAAACGCGAGGCCGAGCGGCTGGGCTATCACGTCATCATGCTCGGCGAGGCCATCGAGGGCGAAGCGCGCGCGGTTGCTCGCGAGCACGCCGCCAAAGCCATCGCAGCGCACCAAAACGGCGGCCGTCTGGCCTTTTTGTCGGGCGGTGAGCTGACTGTGACCATCAAAGGCAAGGGCGTTGGCGGCCCCAATCAGGAATATGCACTGGCGCTCGCCATCGCGCTCAATGGCGCCCCAGCTATCGCCGCAATCGCCGCCGATACCGATGGAACGGATGGCGGGACCGGCGCGCCCGACGACCCCGCCGGCGCCATCGTCTTGCCTGACACGCTCGCGCGCGCTATCAGCGCCAAACTCAACGCGTCGGCTTTTCTCGACAACAATGATTCGACGCCCTTCTTCCGGCATCTGGGCGATCTCGTCATCAAGGGACCAACCCAGACCAACGTCAATGATTTCCGAGCCATCCTCATTGACCCGTAGGCGGTCCGCTGCAGTGGCGGCTTGCAGCATAGGCGCCATGCTGCTCGCCGGCTCGGCCACGCCTGCGCGGGCGGACCTGAAGCTGTGCAACTTCACCGAAAGCCGTGTCGGCATCACGGTCGGCTACAAGGATGGCAAGGGCTGGCTCACCGAGGGCTGGTGGAACATCCTGGCCCGTGGCTGCGTCACCCTCATCAATGGCCAGCTGAATGGCCGCTTCTACTATCTCCATGGCATCGACTACGATCGCGGTGGCGAATGGTCCGGCACGGTCAAGATGTGCGTCGACGACAAGACCTTCACCATCCGCGACGTGCGAAATTGTGCCGCCAGGGGCCACAAGGAACTCGGCTTCTATGAGGTCGACACGGGCGATGCCAACGACTACACGATACGCCTCGTCGATCCGGTGAAAGAAAGTGCAGGAAGTCAATGAGACGCAATCGGCGGGTTAAGATCATCGCCACCCTCGGCCCCGCCTATACGGACATGGCTTCAATCGAAAAACTGTTCGTGGCCGGCGCCGATGTGTTCCGCATCAATATGAGCCATGCGCAGTATGATTTGGTGCGTGCGCAGCACACCGCCATTCGCGAGCTGGAAAGCAAATACTCGCGGCCGATCGGCATCCTGGCCGACCTGCAGGGGCCCAAACTGCGCGTTGGCGAATTTGCCGGCGAGCGCGTGACGCTTAAGAACGACGCCATTTTCACCTTCGATCAAGTGAAATCGCCCGGCGACGACAAGCGTGTTCATCTGCCGCATCCGCCCATCTTCGAAGGCGTTGAGCCGGGTCATGTGCTGCTGCTGGACGACGGCAAGCTGCGGATGCGCGTCATCGGCACCAACAAGGCGCGGACCGAGATTCAGGCCAAGGTCGAGGTTGGCGGCACGCTGGCCAGCCGCAAGGGCATCAGCCTGCCTGATACGCTGCTGCCACTGGGTGCGCTGACCGACAAGGACAAAACCGATCTTCAGTTCGTGCTCAGCCTGGGCGTCGACTGGGTGGCGTTGTCGTTCGTGCAGCGCTGGGAGGATGTCGCCGAGGCCAGCAAGCTGATCGAGAAGCGCGCGGCCATCATGGCCAAGATCGAAAAGCCGGCGGCCCTGACCGATCTCGACCACATCATCGAACTTGCCGACGGCATCATGATCGCGCGTGGCGATCTCGGCGTCGAGTTGCCGGTGCAGAAGGTGCCGGGGTTGCAAAAGCGCATGACGCGGCGCGCCCGCAAAGCCGGCAAGCCGGTGGTGGTGGCGACGCAGATGTTGGAATCCATGATCACGGCGCCGGTCCCAACCCGCGCCGAAGTGTCGGACGTCGCAACCGCTGTTTACGAAGGCGCCGATGCCATCATGCTGTCGGCGGAATCGGCCGTCGGGCAGTTCCCCGTCGAGTCGGTCTCGATGATGGACAAGGTGGCGCAGGAGGTTGAGCAGGACGGACTTTACGACGCCATCATCCATGCCCAGCGCACCGAGCCCGACGCCACTGGCGCAGACGCGATCGCCAATGCCGCCCGCACTATCGCCGAGACGCTGCAGCTATCCGCGATCGTCTGCTACACGGCGACCGGCTCGACCGGCTTGCGCGTGGCGCGTGAGCGGCCGAAAACGCCAGTGATCGCGCTGACGCCGGTGCCCGCGACCGGCCGCAGACTGGCGCTTGCCTGGGGGTTGCACTGCGTGCTGACCCAGGAGCCTGCCAACCAGGCCGAGATGGTCGAAAAAGCCTGCCGTATCGCCCTGGAAGAGGGTTTTGCCTCGCGTGGCGAGCGCATTATCATCACCGCCGGCGTGCCGCTCGCCCAGCCCGGCACCACCAACATGTTGCGCATTGCCTATGTCGGCGAGCAGCCCGCGCAAAAAGTGGCGGCCAAGAAGTAGGGCGTTTTCTTCTCCCCGATTGGATGGGGAAAAGGAAAAAAATGCGCAATGTGACGGTCGTTACGGCCCGCTCTGCTTGGGCAGCGTATAGGTCGGCGTGCTGACGGTTCCGCTATCGGCGCGGCACAGTTCCAGCGACTTGGCCAGCGGCCCCTTCTTCAACGCCTCGGCTGCCGATAGCAGCGTCGGCGCGATCGATTCCAGGACCTTGGCGCGTCCCGTCAGCGTGTACATCATGGTGCAGGCGGTGCAGTTGTTCTCGTTCAACACTTGCGCGGCCCAGGTCCAGCCGGAGGTGATCGAAGCGCGGGCGGCAAAACAGCGATCCGCATAGCCGCTGTGCGCCGAGATCAGGTTCTGCGTCACATGCGACAGATGCCAGCCGAGCGTCAGCGGGAAGTCCGTGAAGTTAAGCCGGAACACGCGCGCATCGCCATCGAGGCCGGCATAGACGCGCCGGTCCGCCTGATCGCGGGTGCAATCGGGACAGAACTTGCGGAACTCGCGTCGAAGCGACACGACACCGCGCTCGCCGCGCGTGTTGAGCAGGGTATGGAGCGGCGACAAAAGCTCGTCAAAACCGGTGCGACTGGTGCGTGCCTCACGTAGTTTGATGGCGTTTGGCGTATTGACCGGGTCCTGCAAGGCATCGTCGGGCGTCAGCACCATGAGCTGGATGCGGACATCGGGATTGGGGTGTCCAAGGTCCTTTTCCTGCGCCACATAGTCCTCAAGGATCGAGATCAGGTCGTGGGCGGTGTCGATGCCCGAGGACTCGAAATAGCCGCCGTCGACGAAGCGGTACTGCTCGACGCCGCGCCGCCAAGATGCCGCTGGCAGCACCCATGGGAAGCGCGAGCTGATGCCAACCGCGGTACTCATTGGAATATCGGTGCGCATGATCGAATTCAGCGTCTGCAGCCGGGCCGTCGCCTCCTGAAAGAACCGGAACGGCGAGACCAAAGTGCGAATGCCGGTGGCCACTTGGGCGGCGTTCAGCACCACTGCCGGGGCTGTCTGGTCAGCTTTCCAGTGATCGTAGTAGCTGCCGACAAACGGGTTTTGCGTCGACTCTGGAACCGATTCGCTCCAAGCCCGCTCGAAGCTGGCCTCCAGCGCCCGCGCCCGGTCAAATTCCTTCACCGGGAACGGCAGGATGCGTTGCAGGAAATCGGGAAAAAAGCCGGCCGCCGCCAGTGGGGCAATGAAGTCGCGGCCAAGAAAATCGTTCGAGCGCTGCTCGTACCAGCCGGTCGGTTGCGGCCCGAAAGCGCATTTCGGCTCGCTGACACGCGGGTTCTTCTGCTTCACCAGCGATGAGAAGACGGCTGCTCCGAGGCCGCCGCCCGACACCGCGCTGATGGCAAAGATGTGTTGCGCAAAGGCTGGGCAGCGATCCTGCATGCGCCCAAGCGTCAGCGCCGCATGCTGAGCGGCATACAAGCCGCCACCTTCCGAGGCGATCACATAGATCGGATAGGGCTCGTTCCGGCTGGCGAAATAGGCGCGGTCAGGACGGCTATCGAGCCAATCGCGGAATGCCTGCACCGAACTGGGCAGGGATTGGAATTTCGATTTGAGCGTACGGATCTCATGATTGTCATTGAGGTCAAAGGCTTGCGAGACAAATGCCAGCAGCACCAGTAGCGACAGCGCCGGGAAATGCGTGCGGTCATAGATGTTGGTGAGGGCGGTCAAAAAGAACGCCAGGCAAATCATGAACAGGTTAAAGATCGTAAAGGTCCCCAGTTGGCTGGCCAACAAGCCGTATTTGGTTGGATCGCCAAAGAAGTACGCCGAAAACGCCGCTACCAGAGCGATGGTAACCGCCAGAAAAAACAGCCGCGTTGGCGCGCCATAGATCCACGCATTCGGGTTATCGTGGGTTTCGAGCTTGCCGCGCGAGCGCAGGAAGGTCACCAGAATGATCAGCAGTCCAAGGGCCAGCGCGATCAGTGCGCCAACAATCAGCAATTGGCGGGCAAAAGCGTATTCATCGGCCGCCGCCCGGATGGTCGGAACCAGGTCCGGCATGACCGTTTCCATCCACGGCGGAATGTCGATCGGGGTCAGCAGCTGCCCGGCGCGCCATTGGCCCAGCGCCGCCGCAAACAACGGCATGGCGCCGAGCAGCCGCGGCAGCCATCGCAACAAGACGCCCGTCACCGAACTTTCACTGACCCCTTCGGGCTGCCAGCGATAGGTCAGCGTGCGGCCGAGAAACCAGATGAAGAAGCCGGCCGCCAGCAGGGTCGAGAACGCCAGCACGATCTGCGGCATGAAGCGAACACGATCGAGCGCGAGCGCGCGCATGATCTCAAGCGACTGGTCCGGCATCGCCAATAGCGTCGAGCTGAGTATGACGGCGACGATCGGACCTCGCAGGACGTAAATCGGGGTGACAAACTGCGTTATGAACGCCATCACCCGGTTGAGACCGTCCATAAACGCACCCCCTCATACATGCACCCGCCGCGCCAGCCCAAGGGCCCCGCGCAGCCTCCCAGGCATTAAGCACAGTTGGATGCCCGGCTCAATGTGGCCAACGCGACGTTAACCGTATGCGGCCGATACCATGCCGACTCCGCGTGCGACTGTTGCAGGATGGCCGCGCTTGCGCTCAGAAAACCAGAAACCACCGTTCCTCAAGCGTTCGGTCGTGCCGAACCTCACAATGTTCCACTTCTGAGACCGGTTCTCGATGTGCCTGCTCACTCTCAAGCAAACTTGGATGGGTTTTCGGTCGAAGTTCATGGCGTCGGGCGCGCGGCGCTCGCCCCCGTGCAGCGTGCGCGCGCCGATAGGCCGACTCCTGGCCCAAGGCTTGCATTCGTTCTCTCCGAGGTTGCGTCGCCGGTGCGATGCCCGCTCGGGAGGGTAAAGTCATGGATCCCAATTCAATTCTGTTTCTGCTGGTCATGGGCACGATGCTCGGCGTGGTGCTGGGCTTCCTGGTCAGCGGCGAGGGCTACGGCTGGTTTTTCAACGCGCTCGCTGGCGGTCTGGGCGCGGTATTCGGCAGCCAGTTGATTTCACAGACCGGCGCCGACATGGGCCCGCTGATGAACGGCATGTTTGCCGCCTGCGCAAGCGCCGGGATGACGTCCCTGGTACTGCGGACCTGAGACCGGCCGGTCCTATCGGACCTTCGACGCTCGCAACGACGGCGGACGGGCATCGACCCATGCGCCGCGTTGGCTTGCCGACTGCACGGCGGCGGCGATGGCGGCCATCGAGCGCAAACCATCGACTGCGGTCGGGTAGTGCCCGGCCAGCGGATTGGCGGCACGGCCGGCAGTCTTGGACGTGATCGCATCCGCCAAATCGGCATAAATGTTAGCGAAGGCCAGCGGCATGCCCTCGGCGTGACCCATGGTGACACGCGACGCCCGGTCAGCTTCGGGCGACAAGTCGGGCCCGCCACGCTCTAGGATCTGTGTGCGCCGGTTCAGCGGGGTCCAGAACAGCTGGTTTGGCCATTCCTGGGCCCAGCGCAGCCCGCCGGTCTCGCCGAACACCTGGATGTTCAGGCCGTGCATGCGCCCGACCGCGACCGCGCTGGTCCACAGCCGCACGGTCGCGCCGCCGTCCATGCGCAGATTGATCATGGCATCGTCTTCGAGCTGTCGGCCGGCCAGCGCCGAGATAAAATCAGCCGACAGTTCAATAGCGTGCTGACCAGATACGTAACTTGCCATGTGCAGCGCATGGATCCCGCAATCGGCGAACACGGCCGAGATGCCAGCTTGCGCGGGATCGTAGCGCCAGCGAACCCTGGGGTTGTCCGCGTCGGTAGCGTCAGCATGAAAGCCGTGGGCGAACTCGGCCTTGATCAGCCGCACCTTGCCGAGATCGCCGCGCGCCACCATGGCCCGCATGTGGCGCACCAGGGCGTAACCGGAATAACCGTAGTTGACCGCGCAGATCATGCCGCCGCGCTTGGCAACCGCGACAATCTCCTCGGCCTCCTCGACCGTCATGGTCATCGGCTTTTCGCACAGCACATGGAAGCCGGCTTCGAGATACGCCTTGGTGATCTCGTAATGCGTTGCGTTGGGTGTTGCCACGGTCACCAGATCGACGCGATCGGCGCGCTTGCGCTCGCCTGCCAGCATTTCGCGCCAGTTGCCATAGGCACGATCCGGAGCGATGCCGAGCCGCTTGGCGAAGTCGCAGCCCTTGCTTGCGTCGGCATCGAGCGCGCCCGCGGCCATGGTATAGTGCCCGTCCATCGACGCGCTGATGCGATGTGCGGGTCCGATCTGGCTGCCCTCGCCGCCACCGATCATGCCCCAGTTCAGTCTTGCCATGGTCGTGCCCCCGTCAGTTGAAACCGATGGAGGTGAGGAATTGCCGGTTGATGCGCGCATCGTTGAGCGGCGAAGTCTTGCCGGCAGGATCGCAATCCTGCTCCACCGTGCACCAGCCGTTGTAACCGTGCTCCAGCAGCAGCTGCCGCACGGCCTGGAAATCCGTCATGCCATCGCCAAGATTGCAGAAGATGCGCTGCCCGCAGGCCTCATAGAAGTCCGTCCGGTTGGCGACCGCCGTGGCGCGTACGGCCGGATCGATGTCCTTGAAATGCACGTAGGTGATGCGATCCATGTGCCGCCGCATGAACGCCACCGGATCGAAGCCGGCATAGTGCGAGTGCCCGGTATCGATGCAGATCTTCAGCAGGCTGGGATGAACCTCATCGAGCAGCCGCTCCACCTCGAGCTCGAAATCGACGAAGCCGGCGGCATGCGGATGGATGCTGACGGTGAGGCCGTACTCCTCATGTCCCAGGCGAGCGATGTCGGTAAAGCGCTTGACCATCCCGCGCCATTCGCCGGCATCCAGCTGCACCGCCTCGTCCGGTCGTCCCGCAGTCGGCGCGCGGCGAGGCGAAATCGCATCGATCAGCACCAGATGCCGCGCGCCATGGGCCCTCAGTGCCTTGCAGGTGCGGACAGATGCTTGGCGGACATCGTCCCATTTGGCGGGATCGCTGAAGGCCCGATAGACCACGCCGCCGATCAGCTCCAGCTCGCGCTGCCTGAGCGCGTCGCCGAGTGCCGCCGGGTCCTCCGGCATGAAGCCGATCGGCCCCAGCTCGATGCCGCCATAGCCGGCCGCCTTGCACTCATCGAGCACGCGCGTCCAGCTCGGATTACGCGGATCGTCGGCAAATTCGACGCCCCAGGAGCAGGGGGCATTACCGATCTTAATGGTCATCAGATTTCATTGCACCGTGATCAGATTGAATTCACAACCATTCTCTTCTTCGATATCAAATACACCAAGCCAACGGCTCACTCCCTTCTCCCTAAAGGAAAAGGAAGTTACGCCGCGCTCGTCTTCTACACCTCACTCACCGCTACCCACCGCTTTTCGGCATGCGACTTGAACGCCGCTTCGATCACCTGGTTGACCAGCATGCCGTCATGAAAGGTCGGCCAGATCGGCTTTTTCGTCGCGATCGCCTCGAGAAAATCGCGCGCCTCGATGATGATCTGATCCTGGTAGCCGGTGCCGTGACCTGGCCCGAGGCAGAACGGCCGGTAGTCGGGATGCAGCGGCCCGGTCAGGATTTTTGTGAAGCCCTGGCGGTCTGGCTTGGCGTCACCCTGGTAGAGATGCAGCGCGTTCTGATCTTCCTGGTCAAAGCGGATCGCGCCCTTGGTTCCGTACACCTCGTAGGCGTAACCCATCTTGCGGCCGGTTGCGACGCGGCTGATGAACAGTGTGCCCAGCGCCCCGCTGGCAAACCGGCACATGATATGGGCCAGATCGTCGTTCGTGACGGCCTCGGGACCGTTGGGGCCGGGACGCGTTTTGTGCACCGTCTCGATTACGGCGATCAGCCGGTCAATCGGCCCCGCCAAAGCCAGCGCTGCGTTGATGGGGTGAGGGGCCAGATCGCCCATGTTCCCGTTCGCGCGTGCCCGCGTCCGCCAGTCCGCCGGGGTCGACGCATCGGCCAGGAAATCTTCCGTGTGCTCGCCGCGAAACGACGTGATGGCGCCGATCTCGCCCGCCGCGATGATCTGGCGCGCCAACTGCGAGGCCGGCGTGCGGATATAGTTGAAGCCGGTCATGTTGGCGACGCCGCTTTTTTCGGCGGCCGCCACCATGCTCCGGCATTCGGCCAGATCCATTCCCAGTGGTTTTTCGCACAGCACGGGTTTGCCCAGCGCAAGCGCCGCCAGCGCGATCTCGCAATGGGTGTCCTGGGGGCTGGCGATCACCACGGCCTCGACCTTGGGATCGGCGACCAGTTGGCGCCAATCCGCCGTGCCACGGGCAAAGCCGAAGGCGCGCGCCTTGTCGGTGGCACCGACCACAGTAGTGGTGCAGATCATCTCCAGGCGCGGGCGCAGCCTGGTGTCGAACACTGCGCCGACGGCCGCCATGGCCACCGAATGCGCCTTGCCCATATAGCCGGCGCCCACCACGCCGATCCCGATCTCAGCCACCGTCCACCGCCCTCTGCATCAGCGTCATGTGCCGTGCTGTCAGACCGCACTTATCGGTCCCCGTCAAGCCAGCTGGCGCTCGGATCCGCAGCGCGAGCGCAGCCGGCAACCAGCCTCAATTTGGCGGCGGAAGTGGTGGAGCCGAACGGAATCGAACCAGTCATATCGATCCGTCCAAGGACGTCTGGATTTGTCCGCCAACTCACTGCAAATAAACACGATTTTGCCTTAGAACTTTGACATGTTGTCCGAGGGCGTATGGCGCAATACAGCCCTACCCCACGTATTGTGTGGGGTAAAAGTGGGGGTGCGCCGGTTCGATTTCCGCAACTTGAGCAGGCTCGTGACCGACTTGCACAAATTCTACCGGCAGGCACTGACGGCGATGGCGGTCCGGCGCCTCAAGATACCCGGCCGCTATGGTGACGGCAATGGACTCTATTTGGTTGTCGACCCCTCCGGCGCCAGACGCTGGTTGCTGCGCATTCACGTCAGAGGGCGCCGACGGGATATCGGTCTCGGCAGTGCCCTCCTGGTGTCTCTGGCTGCTGCCCGCGACATCGCGATCGACATGAGGCGTCTGGCCCGTGACGGCGGCGACCCGATCGCGGAACGCCGCCGACGCCGCGCCATCGCGCCAACGTTCAAAGAGGCGGCCGCAAGGGTTCATGCCGAGACCGTCGCGAGTTGGAAGAATGAACGGCATGCCGCATCTTGGCTCACATCACTGGAAACCTACGCGGCGCCGGTCATCGGCCACCATCCCGTCGATCAAATCGAGACTTCGGACATCCAAAGAGTACTTGCCCCGATCTGGCTGACCAAGTCCGAAACCGCCCGACGGGTTCGCCAACGCATGCACGCCGTCTTCGACTGGGCCCGCGTCGCCTATGGATTACAACTCACAAATCCCGTTGACGGTGTGGAACGCGGCTTGCCGAAGCAATCTGATCGCGGCGACCATCTCGCGGCGATGCCCTATGTAGAGGTGCCAGCTTTCGTGGCGAAGCTGCGCGAGAGATCTGGACGCACTGTCGGGCTACTCGCTTTCGAATTTCTGATCCTGACGGCCTGCCGGACCAACGAGGTCTTGGGAGCGGTTTGGCAAGAGATTGATCTCACCACGGCAACTTGGACCATCCCGGCGCGCCGCATGAAGGCCGGAGCAATTCACATCGTCCCGCTGTCGCAGCACGCTCAAACGCTGCTGGCCAAGCTCAGGCCCGTTTCTGGCGACGGTGGGCTCGTGTTTCCAGGACAAAAGGACGGCAAGCCGTTGTCCAACATGGTCTTCCTCATGGCGCTGCGGCGCATGGAACTCAACGTGACGGCCCATGGGTTCCGATCGTCGTTTCGCGATTGGGCTGCCGAAGAAACGTCCTTCCCAAACTTCGTCGTCGAAAAAGCATTGGCCCATGCCGTCGCAAACCAGGTCGAAGCCGCCTATCGGCGCGGCGACCTGCTGAATAAGAGGCGTGAGTTGATGGAAACTTGGGCGAACTATTGCGACGGCCGACTGGGCAGGTCGCGCAGTCCCGACCCTCAGCTTCAACTCAAAATGCAATTGGATGATTTACCACCCACCCCCGATGGAAACAATGCAGTCATCGAATGAGACAGTATCGACGGACCAACTCCGCTCAGACGGATGGAAGCAAGAAGGATATGCCGGATTTTCCAGGACTCAAGCGGTTGATTGCCTGTTCAAGTTGCTATTTCGACGACATTCAGTCTGAGGCGGTCCCTAAGTCACCGCCTCAGTCTCTACGGCGTGTCGGTACTGATTGTAGTCTTTTGAAAACCTCAGCTACTCAGGCCGGGTCTTGATCCAGGCGCGGACGTCTGAGGCGCGCCATGCGACCCGGCCAGGGCCAAGGTGGCGCTGCCGGGGGAAGAGCCCCAGCTCGACATATTTGTAGATCGACGCCCGCGACAACCCTGTTTTCGTCTTGACGACATTGACGCTCCAGAGTTCCTCGTCAATCAAGGGTGTGGGAGGCGATGGCTGACGGTTGGGCAAATCGAAGAGATCATCCATTCCCATCATGTCCCGACGGACCCTTTGAGGCCGATTGGGACGCTTAACATGCATGGCTGGCGTCCGGTCCAGGCGCGTCCAAATCGATCTGTCGCTTAGCGTGGCCGAGCAAAGCAGCGGTCGGCGCCGCAGGAAATGGGCTCGCACGCGTCGAGTGATTTTCTGGATCGGCCCGCCCCAGCTCGCCGCGAGAGCCGATGAGCAGCCTGGCCCCAGCTTTTGAAAAGTTGTTTGCGCTGAGAGGTCTTGTGAAGCATCCGTCTCTCTTCACGCGTGGCTGGAAGCGGCTACGGCCGCTACTCCCAGTAGCGGTACTGGAAAACAGCCTCTGATTCTGTCGATACATTTCGCACTCATGATTTGGATTTTTTTAAGAAACAGTATTATTGCACATAAATTACAGTAGCGGCAACTGGCAATCGCGAGAATTAGTGGGAATATGCGGGACGTTTATTGACGATGTACAATACCATCGGAAGCACGCTGGCTTGATACGCCGGGGCCGCCGCCCGGGCAGCGGTCTCTCCCCCATCCCCCAGGAGCCGTCGTCGCTCGCTCGCCCATAGGCGAGCGAC
>JANLQJ010000293.1:0-2947 GCA_031367715.1 Hyphomicrobiaceae bacterium
GGCAGGCCCATCGCGCCGAGTCCGACGAAGCCAATCTTGCGTATCATGTCGCCTCCTTGAGATTGGGCATGATCGGCCTTTCTATAGCCAGCCCTTGATGCTGGCCGCCATAGCCGAAGTCGATATCCCGTAGCGATCATGGAGCGTGGGCAGGGCGCCGGTGCCGAGGAACTCGTCGGGAAGTCCGATCTGGCGGAACGCCGGTGGTGCCACGCCTGACCGGAGCAGAAGCCCCGCGACGGCCTCGCCAAGACCGCCGATCACCGAGTGATTCTCGGTACGACGACCATGCGGCCGGTGCGACGAGCCGCCGCGAGAATCGTTGCGCCGTCGAGTGGCTTGATAGTCGAAACGTGCAGGACCGCCACCGAGACCCGGTCACGCGCCAGTTCGATCGCCACCTCCAGCGCGCGCATCGTCAGAAAACCTGACGAAATCAGCAGCACATCCGTGCCGTCACGAAGGACCTTCGCCTTGCCAAGCTCGAATTGGTAACCGTATTCGTCAAGTACCAGCGGCACATTGCCGCGCAGGAGGCGCATGTAGACCGGTCCACGGTAGTCGGCGATGGCGGGGACCGCTTGCTCGATCTCGAGCGCGTCGCAGGGGTCGATGACCGTCATTCCGGGCATGGCGCGGAACAGCGCGAGGTCCTCGGTCGCCTGGTGGCTTGGTCCATAGCCCGAGGTGAGGCCGGGGAGCCCGGCGACGATCTTCACGTCGAGGTTTTCCTCGGCGATCGTCTGGTGGATGAAGTCGTAGGCGCGGCGCGAGGCAAAGACCGCATAGGTGGTGGCGAAGGGTACAAATCCCTCATGCGCAAGGCCGGCGGCGGAGCCCATCAAGAGCTGTTCGGCCATGCCCATCTGGTAGTAGCGGTCCGGAAAGGCCTCTTTGAAGATATGCAGGTCGGTGTACTTGCCGAGATCGGCGGTCATGCCGACAATCTCGGGTCTCTGGCGGGCCAACTGGACCAGTGCGTGGCCAAAGGGCGCGGGTCGCGTGCGCTGTCCCTCGCCGGCGATCGAGGCAATCATCGCCGAGGTGGTCAGGCGCTTTTTGGTTTCGGTGCTCATGCGGTCCTCCCGGCATCGAGTGCATCGAGCGCCAACTGCCATTCGTGCTCGTCAACGCGGATGAAGTGGCTCTTCTCGCGCGCCTCCAGGAACGGCACACCAAAGCCCATCAGTGTGTCGCAAACGATCATCCGGGGCTTCGGCTCGGGGTGAGCCTTTGCCGCGTCGAAGGCCGCGACCACGGCCTCAAGGTCGTTGCCGTTGATGCGCTGGGTGAACCATCCGAAGGCATTAAGCTTGTCAACCAGGGGCTCGAAAGACATCACTTCGGATGAAGGGCCGTCGGCTTGCTGGTTGTTGACGTCGACCATGGCGATAAGGTTGTCGAGCTTCCAATGAGAGGCAGACATGATTGCTTCCCAGACCGAGCCCTCGTCAAGCTCGCCATCGGAGAACAGCACGTAGACCCGCGAGGACGAGCCCTTGCGCTTGAGGCCAAGGGCCATGCCGACTGCAATCGAAAGGCCCAGCCCAAGCGAGCCGCCGGACATTTCCATTCCCGGCGTATAGGCGGCCATGCCCGACATCGGCAGTCGACTGCCGTCGCTGCCGTAGGTTTCCAGCTCGTCCTCAGACAGGACGCCTGCCTCAATCAAAGCGGCGTAGAGCGCGATTGCGTAATGGCCGTTTGAGAGCAGAAAGCGGTCGCGGCCCTCCCATTCCGGCTCGTTTGGGCGGTAAGTCATGGCGTGGAAGTACGCGGCGGCCAACACGTCCGCGATGTCGAGTGCCTGGGCGATGTAGCCCTGGCCCTGGACCTGGCCCATCCGCAATGCATTGCGCCGGATGCGGTACGCCCGCTCCGACAGGCTGACGTTGGCTAGCCGTTCTGGCGGCGTTGGCATTTCTGGCATAGACATTCGTCCTCGTTTGCTCCCTGCCGCATCACGGTTCGCGAGAGACATTAGCAACAGACAATCACCTGTTCCCGGATGGCCGTTGCCCCGATGGAGTATCAGTCGAAGCCTGAGATGCGACAACCGCAAAGTTTACAAGTAATGGTGAATCTGCTTCATCCATTTCAATAGGCCCAGAAGTCGACTGTGGTGCGATACCCTTCCTCTCCGGCTCAGTCCGCCACAGCGCAAGATCGAGGCAGAGCCGCATAGTGAAAAGATGAAATATGTTCATCTATCAGTGTGAAAATCTCGTTTGATTTGGCTGCCGCCCGCTGCCAACTTGAGCTTGGTAACCAGGTCCCCGGCACTCTTGTCAGGTGACCAAATTAAGTTTTCAAAGGCAATGGGGAGAAAATCGTGGAGAAGTCGTTCGAAAATCGGAAGCAGTCAAAGGCATCCATTATCAAGGCCGGATTGCTCTTGACGGTGTGCTTGATCGCATCGAATCCTGCCGCTGCGAAGGATTTCAAAGTTGGGTATTCGTCGCCCTTCCTGACGGATCCCGGACAGGTGGTTCAGGTCAACTTTGCCACCGAGGCGGCAAAGAAAGATGGCGTGACGCTACTTCCGCCCGCGAACGCCAACGGGGACGCAGCAAAGCAGGTCACTGACATCCGCAACTTGATCTCGGCGGGCGCGCAGGCAATCGTCGTCGGCGCAACCGATAGTCAGGCGATCATACCGGCCATCGATTTCGCCAACAGCAAGAATGTCCCGGTCATCGCCACCGATATTCCGCCAAACGGCGGAAAGCTCTATATGATCGTGCGCGCTGACAACCTTGAGATGGGCGACAAGATCTGCAAGGCGATGGGCGCGGCTTTGGGGGGCAAGGGCAAGGTCCTGTCACTGATGGGCGATCAGGCCAATGCCGCAGGTCGGGATCGCACGGTCGGCTTCAACAAATGTCTTGCCGCCAACTTTCCGGGCATCGAGCTGATCGAGCGCCCGACCTTCTGGAAGCCAGAGAAG
>JANLQJ010000329.1:0-2219 GCA_031367715.1 Hyphomicrobiaceae bacterium
AAGCCGTTGACCAACTCGGTCTTTCCATCCTCCGACATGTGGCGATAGGGATTCATCATCGACCATGCCAGATCCTGATGGCGGTCACCGAGAAGGGCGAGTTCCCAATCCAGCCACGCGGTGATCTTCGCATCGTGTTCGGTGAACAGGAAGTTACCGCCGCGGCAATCGCCGTGGACAATCGAAACATGGTCCAGCGGCGGCGCATTACGGATCAGCCAATTGTAGGCAACCTCCATCAGCGCCTCATCTTCCTTGCGGTCTTCTTCCCACACCCGGCGCCACCAATTGATTTGCCGGATAACGCTCGAATTCGAGCCGACCGCGGCGGAGTCGAAGGTCACCAGTTTTGCTTGCAGCTCGGCACCTTGCGAATGGAAACGGCCAACATGCTCGAGGAATTGCGCGGCCAGTTTTGGCCGGAGTTCCGGACCATAGTTCAAGCCAATACCGGTGACCTGCTTGGAATTGAGTTTCGTCGGCTTCGTAACGCCATCGACAAAGCCGTAGATCAAGGCGGGGTGGGGCAGGCTTTCGCCTTCCGGGTCCACCCAATAACAGGGCGGTACCGGCACGATGCCTTGCAGTGCATGAAGCAGTTCGAATTCACGCGCCCGACTGGTTTCGACCACCGATTCCGGTGGTTCCATGCGGAGCACCATCGGGGTCACCTGACGCTTGTCCCTGTCAGGACCGTCCCACTCCAGATCGAAAGCCATCTGGATCTTCGACGCACCACCGGTCAACCAGCGTGCCTTCTGAAGATTGAAATCTCCGTCGTAACTCCTGGCGATCAGTGCTGTTGTGCCGACAACCAGCTTGTCGAGCGGAATCGGCCGATAGCCTGGGCCGGATCGCCGCTCCATCTTGCGGGTAAGCACGCGGTCAATCTCACGCTCAACCGGAAACCGGCGCCGGATATCAGCGATGAAGGATGGTGTTGGGGTCTGACGCAGATCAGCGTTGCTCATTGAGCCTCCAAGGTCAGTATGAAAAATTCCGCGGTTGTTTCAGCGGTCATGGTCAGTGGCCCGCCTTGAAATCAAGGCCCGTCAGGCGATCCATGGCCCAGTTCTCCTGGCCCTGGCCGTAGCCCTCGCGTCCGTTGGCGAACCACCGCACCAGGGAAACTTTTGCATGGCTGTTGCTGTAACAGGACCACGGATATTGGGCGACAGGTGAGCCGGTCATGACATGTTCACGATCATCGACATCGATGACGCGCAGCTCGTACCCAATCGCATACTGGCCGTTGCGCAGCGCGCGGCAGCGACCGGACTTGAGTCCGCGTACCTTGCCGTTGATCAGTGCGAAGCCATGCGCCAGTTGGAACTGTGCCCAGTCCTTGGCCAGCGGATCGAAAGAAAAGATCGCCATGACGTTATAGTCCTCGCCAAAGCAGGCACTGAACCAACCCAAGCCCCCCAGCAGGCGCTCGTTACGGGGACCCCAGCTATGATCCATCACCGTGACGCAATCGGTCGCGAACTTGCGGCCACGTATTTTGGTGGTGCCCGTGACGCGGACAACTATGTCGAAATGATTGGCGTAGGCGGTGCCCCAACCGCTTTGGTTGGCGTCGGTGGAGGCAAGCGGA
Organism: Hyphomicrobiaceae bacterium; assembly: GCA_031367715.1. GTDB lineage: Bacteria > Pseudomonadota > Alphaproteobacteria > Rhizobiales > Hyphomicrobiaceae > JANYHF01. Next base: position 1,598 of record JANLQJ010000329.1, read on the forward strand.
TCCATGGTTGGGTCATGGATGTCAAAGGGCTCCATGATTCCCTTCACATGCCAATCGAACTCCGTGTCGTCGATGCCTTGATAGTGGACGTGGTAGTCGCGCGGCTCGTTGGAGGTCTTGACGCTCAATCCGTTCGGCAGGCTGTAGTCTTCCAGCCTGGCCGGCATCGGCAGATGCTGCTGTATGTCCATGTAGATCGCGTCGATCAGTTGATTGCTGACGCGATTGACCGCACCGACATCGGCGACGAAAGCCCCCACGCCGGGCCGTGCGATGGTGTAGACCCAGGCCTGGATATTTTGCTCGGGGATGCAGACGGAGAAGAAATTCGTCTCCGCCCAATCGTACTGCACGTCTTTCGGGGTATGAAAGCGGACATCCTCAGGACGAATCACGTTCTCTCCTTTTTGTTTGCTGGTTTTGTCCGGCCTTTATCAAACAGGCCGGGGGTGAGCTTGTGCGCAACGGGCTGCGGGACCACACTGGTACGGCTTCAGCGCAGCCCGCCGGACGCGTGGATTTGTGCGCCAGTCAACCACGCGGCATCGTCCGACGCCAGGAAGACCACGATCGGGGCAATATCTTCCGGTAGCCCGAGACGACCAAGCGGTGTCGCCGCGAT
>JANLQJ010000362.1:0-14502 GCA_031367715.1 Hyphomicrobiaceae bacterium
TATGACGGCCCAAGACGCTTGCCGGGCAGGAGCGCGGTCGCGGCGATGTGGGTCATCGGCAAGGCCGCGCGACGCCCCCGGCAAGCGTCTTCGGCCGCCCTTTGGGTCGCCGAACCCGGGCGCCTGGTGCGTTGGCGGCGCGCGACGATGCACCACAACGCCATCGCGCCGCCGCCTGCCAGTCACTCCGGCCTCGGCGATCAGACGTGCCAGGGAGTTGTGATAGTGGGTACTAGCTCGTTTGGTTTGTTGACGCGAACAGCCGCCTTACGGGCGGCTTTTGACGTTGTTGGCCGGGTGCCGGATCAGTTTGACCCTTGATAGACGACGATGTTTTGCCGGTACAAAGCGGTGTGCGGCTGGCGGCGCGTGACATAGCTGCGTGCCGGCGATACCAGCACAGGCGAGGTCACCCAAGTATATCGCGCCGGCCTGACGACGCGATAGGCGCCGACTGGCAAGGCGACCAGCCCACTGCGGCCGTAGCGGTGGCGGCCATAGACAACTACGGTCGGCGGCGTCACCATTACGCGCAGACGGCGCATCTCGTAGCGGGCCGGCACGGTGTGGATATCGTAGCGCAGATACTGGTCGCGCACATAGACCCGCTGGTAGGCAAGGTTGTTGTGGCGGCACGGCGTGATGGCGCAATTCCAGTGCAGGGTGATCGGATCGTTGCGCAGTTCCAGCAGGCCAGCTGAAGCTGGCGCGGCAAAACCCAGAACCAGCAGCAGTGCGGCAGTGAGAAGAGTTGATACGCGCACAGCGTTACCTCGTTTTACGACGTGAAGTCATGTGGTTAACGTATTGAATTGATGTGAAGTCTCGCATCTCATGGTTACCAAATTGGAACTGATCGGAAAAATTGTTGTGACGCCAGCTGATCGGACAGCGCTGCAATTCGCTTGATAAAGTCAGCCAGCGTCCATACATGCTTGCCACGGCTTTTCTTGCCCTTGCCTTCGGAGTTTTCAGTCCATGTCTCATGCCTTGCCGCGGTTCGGCCGCAACCTGATGATGCTGGCCGCCATGCTCTGGACCGCAGTCGCGGTTGCCGGTTGCGGGGTCAACAATATCCCGACTTATGAGGAGCAGGCCAAGGCAGCCTGGTCCGAGGTGCAGAACAATTACAAACGCCGCGCCGATCTGATCCCGAACCTGGTCGAGACGGTGAAGGGCTTTGCCGCGCAAGAAAGCAAAGTGCTCCTGGAGGTCATCGAGGCCCGGGCCAAGGCGACGTCGGTGCAATTGCCTGCCGACATCCTCAACAATCCCGAGGCCTTGAAGAAGTTCGAGGATGCTCAGACCGGGCTCGGCGGTGCGCTCAGCAGGCTTTTGGTCGTCACGGAAAACTATCCCGAGCTGAAATCGAACGCCAACTTCTTGAAATTGCAGGATCAGCTGGAAGGCACCGAGAACCGCGTCACGGTATCGCGCCGCGACTACATCCTGGCTGTGCAGCAGTACAATACCGAGCTGAAAACGATCCCTGGCCGCTGGTGGAAATCGCTGCTTTATCCGACCGCAAAGGAAATGGCGACGTTCACCGCACCAGAGACCGATCAGGTGGCGCCCAAGGTGAAGTTCAACTAAGGCGGTTCGCCAATGCAGATCGCCCGAGCGATTGGGCTGCAGCGCGCGGACTGGGGGCGTGCGCTGCTGCTGGTTGCCATGCTGGCGGTTGCGGCGCTCACCGTAGCAAGCGCGGCGCAGGCAGCCGATCCTACCTTTCCCGAGCTGACCGGCCGCGTCGTTGACGGGGCCGGACTGCTTGATGTTGGGCAGGAAGCGGCTTTAACGACCAGTCTCGCCTCGCTCGAGAACCGTTCGACCGATCAGGTCGTGGTGGTGACGGTGCCGTCGCTGCAGGGTTATACAATCGAGGATTATGCCAATCGCTTGTTCCGGCATTGGCAGATCGGGCAGAAGAACAAGAACAACGGCATCCTGCTGGTGGTGGCGCCGAACGAGCGCAAGGTGCGCATCGAGGTCGGTTACGGACTTGAGGGTACCATCACCGATGGGCTGTCCAGTGTCATCATCCAGAACCGCATTCTGCCAGTGTTCCGGCGCGGCGACTTTCCCGGCGGCATCGTGGCGGGCGTCAAGGACATCGAGGATTCGCTACTGGGCGACCCCGAAGAGGTTAAGAAGCGGGCCAAGGGCGCCGGTCGGCAGAACCGTGGGAGCTGGACGGATTGGCTGCCGCTGCTGTTCTGGGTCGCGATTGTCCTGTTCATTGTCTGGAGCAACTATCGGTCGATGAAGCAGGGTTTGAGCACAACTGGTGGGCGCCGGCGCGGCGGTGGCGTCGTCATCATTCCGGGCGGCTACGGCGGCTCGGGCTCCTGGGGCAGCGGCGGAGGCGGCGGCTGGTCCGGCGGCGGTGGTGGCGGATTTGGTGGCGGTGGTGGCAGCAGCGGCGGCGGTGGAGCCTCGGGCGGCTGGTAGGAGTACGGGCGTAGGTGCGCCCAGCGGGAGAGTGCAGATATGCTGGTATCAGCAACAGATCGCGATCGGGTGGCCGCAGCCATCGGCGAGGCCGAGGGCCGCACCAGCGGCGAGATCGTCGCCGTGATTGCCGCATCGAGCGCGAGCTATGTGTCGGTTGCACCGATGGTCGCGGCGCTGCTGGCGCTGCTGGTGCCCTGGCCGCTGATCTATTTCACTTGGTGGCCGGTACAGTACATCTACTTGCTGCAGCTGGCGGTGTTCGTTATCGTCGCGTGCATCGTCTATTACCGGCCGATCCGTCTCGCCCTGGTGCCTGGCTCGATCAAACGCGATCGTGCGCACAAGCGGGCGGTCGAACAGTTCCTGGCGCAAAATCTCTACACGACTGCCGGGCATACCGGCGTGCTCATCTTCATTTCAGCGGCCGAGCACTTCGCCGAGATCATTGCCGACCGCAACATCTACAAGCTGGTACCGCAGGAAGACTGGCAAGCCATGGTCGACCGGCTGACCGCGCGCATCGGCGATGGCATGGCCGCTGATGGACTGATCGAAACCATCCGCGCGACTGGCGACGTGTTGGCAAAGCATTTCCCGCCTGGCTCCAGCAATCCGAACCAGCTGCCCAATCATCTCATCGTCATTGATTGATTGGTCCGGTCTGAAGTTGATCAGTCGGAATCGAGATGCTTTTGCAGCCGCTGTTCCAGGGCGCGGGCGTGACGGTGCTCCGGCGGTGCCGGCGTCAGGAAGAGCGTGATCAGCGCTGCCGGCGGGAACAGGAACGACACGGTCGCCCAGTGCGAAGCGTCGCGATGCCTTGCCGAGGCCAGAATATAGGCCACGATCGCCCCTACAACGCTCGCAGCGCCGTAGAAGGTGATGAACATAGGCAGTTGCTGAATGCTCATGACGCCAAACTTCGGGTTCCAAGCCGTCGGATAACGGCCGCTTGATCGGATCACAGCACATATCGTGCCGGTGTGGCGGAATTCAAGCCACAGCTTGGAGGCAGGGAAGTCCCCATGCCTTGGTCCCAGACGGGTCACGCGTCGGCGTGCTTGCCTTTGATGCTGTCGATATAGCTGCGCGCCAGTTCGAGTGAGCCGAGGGCCTCGTGGCGGTCCACGAATACGCGTCCGTCGACCAGCGCGAACAGATGCAGCCCGCCAAAGGTTTCGAGGTAGCGCGCTCCAACCAATTCGGCAGGCGCGACCGTTCGGTGCTCGGGCGGGCGGGTTGCTGGTGTCTCCGCTGCGACTAGTACCGGCGGCTGCGATCGGGCCGGTGGTGCCACCTCGCGGCGCTCCAGCCGGCTCTGGGCTTCGCGCGGGGGCTCCTTGACCAGGGAATTGCCGCTGCTGCTGGAGGTCCCGTTGGCCGGGCCGCCGTTGTTTGGCGACGCGCCGAGGCCGTTGATGCGCCCGCGCTCGGCTGCTGGCGCACGATCAGAGGCGGGTGGATTTTGCGTCGACGCAATTGTCGACGCCAATGCAGACGTCACAGAGGCCGACATTGGGGCCGACATCGAGTTTACCGCGATGCCGGCGCCGCCAGTCGATTCCGTGCCCTGCGCGCGATCGTTGTCGAACGCCGACCGCCAGGCCGCTTGCTCGCGCTCACTGTCGGAGGTGTCGTCGCGGCTAGTGCGCTGTTCGCGGACGGGCGGAGCTTCTGTTATCGGATCGGAGCGGGTGAGCCGGGAAGATTGCCTTGAACCATTCAATCCGTAGTTGCTGCGCTCCAGTGTGTCCGCAGGCATCGGCGAGCTGAGATCGATTGGCTCTTCGTCCTCAACCGGCGCCGCCAGCGGACGATAGGGATCGGCCGCGGCGAGGGAGTTGCGCAGTCCGCCGCCAAACCGCTCGTCGATGCGTCGCAGAATGCCCGGCAACAGCGTTGCATCGTTCAGCGCCAGATAGGCAGATTTCAACTCTTCGACGGCGGCCTCGCCAAGTGGTTCAATACGGCGTACCGCCTCGCTGATGCGCGGATGATACTCGCACAAATAGCGCCAGCGGCGATCATCGACCAATTCGCTGGTGGCAACGGTTTCAAGCTGTTGCGGGGCAGATTCGGCGCGGCGAACGGGCGCGTGGCGGTCGACCTCCCCGGGATCAGCTTCCAGTTGATCAGCGTCCAAATGCTGGTGAGCGTGCTGGCGTGTATCAGCGTAGCTCAGCGGATCGCCAAGGCTGTAGACGATGGCAATGCCGATGAAAAAAGTCACCGCACACAACAGTGCCCATAGCATGGGCGAGCGGCCGCGGCTGCGCGCCGCCATATAGCCCCACAACCCAAACAGCAGCGAAAACACCGCCAACAGCACGACCCACAACATGCCCGTCCTCACCGGTTCGCCCGGATGCACCGATCACAAAGGGCTGTCACAGCAGCCCAATCCCGCCAGCCCACAAGAATTCTGGACCTGATCCAAAAGCATCGCAATGCCGGGTCGACAATACTCTAAACGCTCAATAGGTCGAAATCGAGGCTTGAATGTGCAACACGAGGTGTTGCCGACTGATCTGCTGGAGCGGTTGCACAACGACAGTTTGCTCCAGCCGTCAAAGCGATCTCGTTTCACGGCCGGCAAAAGTCTGGCTTACGCCGCCAGACCCGCCCGCACACGCACGCCCGGAGCGGGCCGCTCCATCAGGACTTCGCGCCGGAATTTGAACAGCTTGGCTGGCCGTCCGCCGGTATGGGTGCGGATATCGGCCGTGGCATCAACCAACCCGCCACTTTCGACCAGACGGCGGAAGTTCTGCTTGTGCAGCCGGCTGCCGAGAATCGCTTCAACTGTGCGCTGCAGTTCGAACAGCGTGAATTCTGGCGCCATCAGCTCGAACAGCACCGGCCGGTATTTGATTTTGGCACGCAGCCGGCCGAGCGCGGCAGCCAGAATGCGCCGGTGGGCGTGTGAGATTGGACGTGCGGCAGCGAGCTGATACTTCTTGTCGAGATGCGCTTCGGCGCCAAATCCCGGCTGGTCCAACAGCCCGACAGCACGCAAGAATTCATAACGATCGAGCACGCGCTCTTCGTCCCAGGTGGCGCCATCAAGGCCAAAGGCGATGCGCAAGGCTTCGCTAAGGATCGGCACGCCGCCGTCCAGGTCGCTGACCGATTGTTCGGCGGTCCAGGCTTTCAGCCGGGGCTCGATCTGCTCAGACAGGATCTCAGGGCGGCCATCGCGCCAATCTTCCCAGGGCATGAAGTCATAGGCGCCGATCCACTGGCGCGACGCCGTGCCCTGGCCATGATCCGGCGATGTCAATGCCATGTAACCCAATGACACGGTTGGCGTTTCGCCGCCTTGGCTGGCATCCTCGGCCACATGGTCGCCAAAGGTATAGAGCTGTTCGAGGTAGCCGAGCGAGACCCCGGTCTGCTGCATCACCCAGTCGCGAACGCCAAATTCCAGCGAATCATGCATGGCCGGCACGAACGGACCGGTGGGCAGCGACAGGTAATCGCCATGTTGGTCGCGGTTGCGCACCATCAACAAGCAAGGCGCATCGTGATCGATGGAGATAACGGCAGCGTTGAGACTGATCTCAACCGAATTGCCGCCGTGTCCACCGTGCATATGTTGCATTCGCGGCATAACGTTCATGGGAGTCCCCTTCTTGTTATTGTCGCGCCGGAGACCCTGCCCGCAATGGATCCGAGAATTGGGGCGCTTAGAGCTGAATTTCCGTTCAGCATCAGTAGGATGACGAGAAGTAAGGGCGAGAGTAGGGCGGCGAGAAGGCGATGCGAGCATTTTTCGAAGGCTGAGATTGCAGCGGGCGCATAGCTCCGAGGACCCGATGCGGCATAAAATGTGCTACGTCTGACGGCATTGCATGACCCGTGCTGGGTCCCGGCCAAGCCGCAATCCGCCATTCGGCCTGCGAGTTCACGCCGATCCGTTATGCACAACGCTGGAACTAAGGGTTTGTTCCGTCAGGCGTCTTGTCGCGACGACAAATAAAATGGCACGCACGCGGCGGCTGGCTGGCCCTGGCCGATGGCGTCGACGGCATCGACCATGCGCCCGCCCCGGCCGAGCAGGTCATCGGCGATGCTTACTATGAGCCGATTGGGAGTGGCGGTGGCCGAGGCTCGGCGCAACCGGCGGGCTATCAGATCTTCCGGCACCTCCGGATTGAGCGCGCATAGGCCGGAAAAGGCCGAGGCGGTCGAGCGGCTGATACCGGCGTAGCAATGGATGATCATCGGCGAGCGGTGGTTCCAGCTGCGCACGAAGTTCAGAACTTCCTCGACATGCATGTCCTGCGGATGCACCAAACCATCGGCCGGCGCCGTGATGTCGTTGATATCGACACGCAGATGGTTGCTGGCGACGATCCCGTTGGGCGTGGGGATCGGGCCGTGGTCGCGAATAAGCGTCACCACGTGGGTTGCGCCGATGGCACCGGCAGTGGCCTCCAGGGCGTCGATGCCGCAGACATGGATGGTGCTGGATGGGGACGCTTTGGCGGACATGGTCGGGTTTCCTGTTGTGAGGCGCCGGTTATGGACCATCACGGCGCTGCCGCCAACTGTTGGAAACGGTCGAGATAGCGTTGTTGGGCAATCCCCACTGGCCAACTGGTGAAATATGCGTCGCGCCACTGCGGCAACCCTGCCTGGGCGCTGGGCTTGCCGAAATAGACGATGGCTTCGGCTTCATCGAAACCGGCCAGCTGCCGCGCCTCGAAATGGGCGCTCACCTGATCGGCCAACTTGATGGCCTTGGTAACCGCCAGCGGCAGACTGGCCGGCAAGCCGAAGCGTTGATGCACCGCGGCAAGGATGCGGTTCTCAAAGGTCTTGTAGTCGAGCCCGACGGCCGCCTTGAACGGGCTGATCAGGTCGCCGATGACATATTCGGGCGCATCGTGCAGCAGTGCGGCAAGGCGCCAGGGGGCGGGCCAATCCGGTTTCAGCAGCCCGGTCAGAGCCTCGACGGCGAGCGAATGCTGTGCCACCGAGAACGAATGCTCGCCGCTGGTCTGGCCGTTCCAGCGCGCCACTCGGGAAAGGCCATGCGCTATGTCCTCGATCTCGATATCGAGCGGCGAGGGATCCAGCAGATTGAGCCGGCGACCCGACAACATGCGCTGCCAGGCGCGCGGCGGTTTGGCATTTGGCGTGGGTTCGCTCAAGGCTTCTTGCTCTTTGGCATCTTGAACGTTTTGGCATGGGCCGCGCACACGGCATATTGCGGGCAGCCGACGAAGTGGTCGTTGACCATGCCCATGGACTGCATGAAGGCATAAACCGTGGTCGGGCCGACGAAGCGGAAACCTTCGGCCTTCAACGCCTTCGAGATGGCCTTGCTGGTGGGCGTCTCGGCCAGGACGCTTGCCATCGAAGCGTGACTGTTCTGCTGCGGCTTGCCGCCCGAGATGTCCCAAATGAAATGGGCGAGGCTCTGGCGCTCGACCAGCTTCAGATAGGCCTTGGCGTTGTCGATGGTGGCTTCGATTTTCAGGCGATTGCGCACGATGCCAGCATCGGCCATCAGGGCGGCTTTTTTGGCATCGCCATAGCGGACGATCCTGTCGGGATCGAAACCATCGAAGACTTTGCGGAAGTGTTCGCGCTTGCGCAGGATCGTGATCCAGGAGAGTCCGGCCTGGAAGCCTTCCAGAATGAGCTTTTCGAACAGTGCGATGTCGTCCGTCTGCGGCACGCCCCATTCGGTGTCGTGATAACGGATATAGAGCGGATCATCGCCCGCCCAGGTGCAGCGCGTTGGTGCGGCGCTCATGGCTTGAGTTCCGGAACGCTGAAGGTGGCGTAGGGCGGCTTGGTCAGCGTGATCGGTACGCCGCTCGTGGTGATGGGTTTGCCATCCGTGTAGGCGTCTGTCAGCCGATCCAGTCGCACCAGCGCGAGCCCATGGCTTTCCACCCGCGACCCCATCACGCCAATCGGCCTTTCCCCAGCCAGAACTTCTGTCCCGCGCACCGGCAATGGGCCATCCCCCGCCACCATCAAGAACCTGCTCCGCGCCGTCCCGCGATGCTCCATGCGCGAGACGATTTCTTGTCCCACATAGCAACCCTTGGTGAATGACACGCCGTTCAACTGATCCAACATCGCCTCATGCGGGAAAATCTCGCCGAAGGCGTAGTCCTTGCCGCCTTCGGGGATGCCGAGGGAGATGCGGTTCGTTTCATGGTCGGGATCAGGAGCATTGGAGCCAATTTCGGAAAGTCTCTTGCCAACCGCGTCGTGCGCTGCCGTTATATAGCAACGGCCTCGGAACGGAGCTTTGAGGGAGTGCCGGGCCATGAAGTAGTAGACCTCGCACTCTTGGAAATATGGATACGTCGCGTACGCGACGCAGTTTGAGGCGGACACGTCCGCTATCCTGACATCGGCACGCAGTTTGTACATCGACAGCCGCTTGACAAGTTCATCTGCCGACGATCTCGCAACATCGATCCAGAGGTCGTCACCAGCTCGAATGACGTAAAATTCGAACAGGACTTTACCTTGTGGTGACAAGAGAGCGGCGAGAATGAAGTCTTGGTTTTCGAGCAGCGCCACGTCGTTTGTGATGACTCCCTGAAGAAATTTCTCTGCGTCTGGACCGCTCAGGGCAACCAGAGAGCGATCGCTCAATATCTGGAGTTCCGTGCTGGTGGTTGTCATCGTGTCATTCCCGCATCTTCCCCACCGACCCGCACCGCGGCCCGTTCGTCGAGATAGGCGATGTGGCTTGCAGACATGACGCCCCACGGGGTCTAGAGTTCTATCCCGTGCGACTCTACCCCAGCCGCACGATCATCGCCAGCCGTTGGCCCTCCTTCTCCCAAAGGGAGAAGGGGAGCCTCCGGCCGCCTGCAGCGTAATGCTCAGGCAACGGAGTTTTTTGCATGGCTGCCACCTTCGACCTCCTCATCCGCAACGGCACCGTCGTCAACCACGATGGCATCGGCCCGCGCGATATCGGCATCCGCGCCGGCCGCGTTGCCGCGCTTGGCAACCTCGCGTCCGCCAGCGCCGGCGAGACCATCGACGCGCGCGGCCTCCACATCCTCCCTGGCGTCATTGACTCGCAGGTGCATTTCCGCGAACCGGGGGCCACCCACAAGGAGGACCTGGAGAGCGGCGCCCGCGCGGCGGTGCTCGGTGGCGTCACGGCCGTGTTCGAGATGCCCAACACCATGCCGCCCACTACCACCGCAGAGGCGCTCGCCGACAAGCTCGCGCGCGCCCGCCATCGCATGGCCTGCGACTTCGCGTTCTGGGTCGGTGGCACGGCAGATACGGTCGCCGACATTCCGGACCTGGAGCACTTGCCAGGCAGCGCCGGCATCAAGGTGTTCGCCGGCTCATCGACGGGCGACCTGCTGGTTGAAGACGAGGCAACGCTGGCCGCCATCCTGGCGCTCACCAGCCGCCGCGTCGCTTTCCACTCCGAGAGCGAGGCGCGGTTGCGCTCGCGCAAGGCGCTGCAACAGGAAGGCATTCCGGCCAGCCATTCGGTCTGGCGCGATGCCACGGCTGCGCTCAACTGCACAACTCGGCTGGTGCGGCTGGCGGAGGCCGCACGCAAGCCTATCCATATCCTGCACGTTTCGACAGCCGACGAGATGACGTTCCTGGCCGACCACAAAGCGTTGGTTAGCGTCGAGGTGACGCCGCAACATCTCAGCCTCACCGCCGAGGAGGCCTATCCGCGCCTCGGTACTCGCGCGCAAATGAACCCGCCGCTGCGCTCGGCCGAGCATCAGGCCGCGTTGTGGCGGGCAGTGGAAAACGGTGTCGCCGATATTCTCGGCTCCGACCATGCGCCCCACACGCTTGAGGAAAAGGCCAAACCCTATCCGGCGTCGCCATCCGGCATGCCTGGTGTGCAGACCATGTTGCCTGTGATGCTGGATCACGTTGCGGCTGGTCGGCTCAGCCTGCAGCGGCTGGTGGACATGACCAGCCACGGCCCGCAACGACTGTTCGGCATCGCCGGCAAGGGTCGCCTCGCCGTCGGCTACGATGCTGACCTGGCACTGGTGGATTTGGCTGCGACCACCCATATCAGATCAGCGCAGATGGCCAGCCGTGCAGGCTGGACGCCGTTCGAGGGCAGCACCCTCAAGGGCCGCGTTGCCGGCACCATCATCCGCGGCCGCCGTGTCATGTGGGATGGCGAAATTTCTGGACCCGCCATGGGTGAACCGGTGCGATTTACCTCTGCTGAAGGTTGACCATGCCCAAGACGGATTCGGCCCCCAAAGCAAGTCTGGCCGACAAATTCGATCTCCGCGTCGATACTGTGCTGCTGACCGGCGCGCAGGCTGCGACCCGCCTGCTGCTCATGCAACACCAACGCGACCGCAACGCAGGTCTCAATACCGGCGGCTATGTCAGCGGCTATCGCGGTTCGCCGATCGCGGGGCTGGAGTCGCAAATGAAGCGGGCGGCGCTGGAATTGGAGCGCGCCCACATCGTCTTCCAGCCGGCGATCAACGAGGAACTGGCGGCCAACGCCATCTGGGGTGCTCAACAGGCGGAGCTGCGCGGCGAAGGCAAGTTCGACGGCGTGTTCGGGCTCTGGTACGGCAAGGGCCCGGGTGTTGACCGCGCCGGCGATGCACTGCGCCATGCCAATCATGCGGGTACCTCGCGTCATGGCGGCGTGGTGGCGCTGATGGGCGACGATCACACCTGCGAAAGTTCGACCACCGCCCACCAAAGCGAATTCGCCTTCGTCGACGCCATGATTCCGATCTTCTCACCCGCCGGCGTGCAGGAAATTCTCGATTACGGCGTCTACGGCATTGCGCTCTCGCGCTTTGCCGGCACCTGGTCGGGCATCAAATGCGTCAAAGACACCATCGAGGCGACCGCGGTCTGCGATGGCCGCGCGTCCCGTGTCACTATTGCGCTACCTACGGATTTTGCCATGCCCGAGGGCGGGCTCAACATCCGCCTCAACGATACGCCGCTGGCGCGCGAGGCGCGGCTGCAGGATTACAAGCGCGACGCCGTTCTGGCCTTCGCGCGCGCCAATCGGCTCGACAGGATCGTCTGGAGCGGTGGCGCCAAGCCGCGCATCGGCATCATCTCGACCGGCAAGAGTTATCTCGACACGCGCCAGGCCCTCGAGGAATTGGAGATCGACGAAGCGCGCGCGGCGGCGCTGGGCATTCGTCTCTTCAAGGTCGCCATGCCCTGGCCGCTCGAGCCGCGGGGACTGCACGCCTTCGCGAACGGGCTCGATCTCATCATCATTGTTGAAGAAAAGCGCTCGCTGATCGAGGTGCAGGTGCGCGAAGAATTGTACGGCATGAGCAACGCGCCAGTGGTCATCGGCAAGTATGACGAGCACAGAAATTGGCTGTTCCCGGCCAAGGGCGCGTTGGAACCGACTGCGATCGCGCTGGCCATCGGCGAGCGCGTGCTGCGCTTGGCCGACGACGGCGCGTTGAAAACCCGTCTTGCGGGACTGCGCCAGCTCACCGGCAATGCGGCCCCTCGTGGCGACAGCGTGCAGCGCACGCCTTATTTCTGCGCCGGCTGCCCGCACAATTCATCCACCGTGGTACCCGAAGGCTCGCGCGCCTATGCCGGAATCGGCTGTCACTACATGGCGCAGTGGATGGATCGCTCGACGCTCGGCTTCACGCAGATGGGCGGCGAGGGCGCCAACTGGATTGGCGAGGCGCCGTTCTCAAAAACCGGGCACGTGTTCCAGAATCTCGGTGACGGCACCTATGTGCATTCGGGCTCGTTGGCCGTGCGCGCCGCCATCGCATCCGGCGTCAACATCACCTACAAGATCCTGTTCAACGATGCCGTGGCGATGACCGGCGGCCAGCCACTCGACGGCGGCAAGACCGCGCCGCAGATCGCCCATGAAATGGTGGCCGAGGGCGCAAAGCGCGTCGTCATGGTGACCGACGAACCGGAGAAATATGCTGGCGTTGATCTGCCACGCGGTGTCGCCGTGCATCATCGCGATGACATCGATGAGGTGCAGAAGGCGTTGCGCGACATTGCCGGCACCACGGTGCTGATCTTCGATCAGACGTGTGCTGCGGAAAAGCGGCGAGGGAGGAAGCGCGGCACTTATCCCGATCCCGACAAGCGGGTGTTCATCAACGCCGCCGTGTGCGAGGGCTGTGGCGATTGCGGTGTGCAATCGAACTGCGTCGCCATCTTGGCCCTGGAAACTGATCTCGGCCGCAAGCGCAAGATCGATCAGTCGGCGTGCAACAAGGATTTCTCCTGCGTGAAGGGCTTCTGCCCCAGCTTCGTGACGCTCGAGGGCGTGCTTCCGGCCAAGGCACGCCGTGGCGCGGCGTCAGTCGAGATCGAGGCAGGCTATGCCGCCCTCCCCGAGCCGGTGCTGCCGAGGCTCGAAAAACCCTACCAGATCATCATCACCGGCATCGGCGGTACGGGCGTAGTGACCGTCAACGCAGTGCTGGGCGAAGCCGCCTACCTTGAAGGCAAGGCCTTTGGCGGCATGGAAATGACCGGCATGGCGCAAAAGGGCGGGTCCGTTGCATGTCACGCGCGCATTGCACGGTCCACGGACGATATCCATGCCATTCGTACTTCGCTCGGGGGTTCCGATCTGGTGCTCGGCGGCGATCTGGTGGTGACGGCCTCGCAGGGCATCCTGGGAACGATGGCCACGGGCCGCACGCGCGCGGTGGTCAACACTTATGAAGTGCTGACTGGCGATTTCACGCGCCAACCTGCGCTGCAATTGCCGGCACAACGTATGCGCCGCGATATCGAGGAGCGAACCGGGCTAGGTCGAAACTGGTTTTTTGATGCGCACACGCTGGCCGAGCAGGTATTCGGCGATTCGATCGGCGCCAATATGCTGCTGCTGGGCTACGCCTATCAGCTCGGCCTGGTGCCGGTTGGCGCGGCCGCCATCGAGCTATCGATTGAGTTGAACGGGGCGGCGGTCGAGATGAACCGGCGTGCGTTCCGGCTGGGGCGGACGGTGGCGCATGATCCGACGGTGATCGAACGGCTGATTGCGGCAAAGCCGTCACCTGCAGCTTCCGAGACCGCCGACGAATTGATCTCCCGCCGCGCCGCGTTTCTCGTGTCGTATCAGGATGAGGCCTATGCGCAGTGCTATCGCGGGGATCTCGAAGCGATCCGTGCTGCCGAGCGGCGAATGGCGCCGGGCCATGACACACTGACACGAACCGGCGCCGAAGCGCTGTTCAAACTGATGGCGTACAAGGACGAGTACGAGGTGGCCCGGCTCTACACGGATGGCAGTTTCGCCGTCGCGCTGAGGGAGCAGTTCGACGGCGGCGGCAGAGTGACGTTGCATCTGGCGCCACCGCTGATCGCCGGCAACGACAAGGCGACGGGACGGCCAAGAAAGATGGCGTTCGGGCCATGGATACTGGTGGTGCTCAGGCAATTGGCCAAGTTGAAACGGCTGCGCGGCACGGCCTGGGACCTGTTCGGCCGCACGGCGGAACGGCGGTCAGAGCGGCAGCTCATTGCCGACTACCAGATGCTGCTGTCGAAGGTGGCACAGGAGTTGCGGCCCGACAATCACGCGGTTGCCGTGGCGCTGCTGGGCGCGGCGCGCGAGATCAAGGGTTTTGGCCCGGTGAAGCTGGCGAGCATCGAGAAGGCGAAGATCCAGGAACAGGCCTTGTTGGCGCAATTCCGGACTGCAGCTAACGGGATGGCCAAGGCTCCGCAAGCTGCCGAATAGGTGGCGCCGGCGTCCGCCTTTTCCGGTTCAGTGCATGGTGGCGGCCGATGGGGTCAGACCCCTATTCGCCCGCTGCTGCTGGCGAAAACGGTTGAGCGTGAGGGCGAAAAGGGGTCTGATACCGTCCAACCTATCGTTTGACTCGTGCTCGCAAGCGGGGCGCACAGCAGTGCGCCCGTCCAAGAGCTTGCCGCGCAGCTAGACCGAAGTTCCTGGACGCCGGAACGAAAAAGACCAGCCGCTTCAAGCGGTTACTATCAATAACAAAGCATGTGCAACTGGGTACAAAATTGATCGGTTTCGGCTCTCCAGCTCTACTTTCAGGCTCAGTCTGCCACTTGACA
>JANLQJ010000436.1:0-38343 GCA_031367715.1 Hyphomicrobiaceae bacterium
TGCCTCGGTCTCCTGCTTCCGCTTGATGAGGGGTTTTCCTTCGGCGATGAAACGTGCTGACAAAACCAGCGCGCCCATCGCGAAATCCTTGCCGTGCGCCTTGATCATGGCGTCGGCGACAAATGCGAGGCGTACGAACAGCTCGTCCTTGGAACGATCATTGTTGTCGACGCCGGGCATCGGCGTGAACGACGCCTCGTTGAGCAACAAGGGGGTAGCCGGAGCAAGTGTCGCGGCCGGTCCAGGCGCGTGGCCATGCTGATGGTTGTGGCCGCAGTCGGGGCCGTGAACGTGGCCAGGGGCAGACTTGGCTTTTTGTTTTACCGGCATTGCTGCAACTCCGTGAGAGGCTGTTTGATTGTTAGTTGCGCTCGCCGCCTGGGCCAGCGAACGGCCGAGGCGCAGCATCGATTTCGGCCAGGGTGCTGACCAGCCATTCGCGTTGCGCCGCCAAGCGCCGCAGCTGATCGTTGACTTCGCTCAGCCGAGCCCGCAGCCCCGACAAATCCGCCGCCATGAGCGCGTCCTTGGCGGCGTCAAGCCGGTTCACTTCCAGCGTCAGCCCGATCTGCAGGCTTTCCAGATGCCTTTGCTTGGCGTTGATTTCCATGGTCTGAACGAGCAGGCGGTTGCGCTCGGCGATGCGTTGCAATTCGGCCGGAGCGTCGCCGCCCAGATCGGCGGCGACGAACGGCCGGGGCGGAGTTTTTGGCTTGTGATCGGCTTCGCTCATCATGGTCAGAACGCTCGTTGTCCGGCGGCCAAGGAGTCCAGGCGTAAGGTCAGCAGCGACAAACTTAAGGAATGAGTACAGCCCGGCCTTTAACCGTGCCGTGATGCAAATCGCGCAAGGCGTCGTTGGCGGCGCTGAGCTTGTATTCCCTGGTCGCCAGATGCACGCGGCCGCGATCGGCCAGCGCCATCAGCTCCACCAACTCGGCATAGGTTCCGACCAGATTGCCGACGATGGTCTTTTCCGAGGTGATCATGTCCATGGCGGGAAGATTGATCTGGCCGCCGTAGCCGACGATATAGTAGAAGCCGGCATTACGTGTCATGGCCAGGCCCTGCTGGATCGAATTGCCTTCGCCGACAAAGTCGATCACCGCTTCGGCGCCCTTGCCCTTGGTCAGGGCGAGCACGGCGTCCACTTCATTACCATCGCCCTTGATCAGGTGATGCGCGCCGCAGTCCTTGGCCAGGCCAAGCGCCAAATCCGAGCGGTCGACGACAATGATCTCGGCCGCGCACAAGGCCGCCAGCACCTGGATGCCGATGTGGCCGAGGCCGCCGGCGCCAATGCAGACGACATATTCGCCCGGCAACAAATGCCGCGAGGCCTTCTTGGCGGCGCGATAAGCCGTCAGGCCAGCGTCAGTATAGGGAGCGACATCTTTCGGCGCCAGCGTCTTGGGCAGCTTGATCAGCGCCCGCTCGCCGCTGAGCAGATACTGCGCGTACCCCCCATCGGCGTTGATGCCGGGAAAGCTGCTCTCATCGGCCTGCATGTCATGGCCGCGGCGGCACGCGAGGCAATGCCCGCTGGTCACCAGCGGATGGCAGATGACCGGGTCGCCGACCTTGACGCTGGTAACGCCAGTGCCGACCGCCTCGACCCAGCCGGCGTTCTCATGGCCCATGATGTACGGCAGCTTGACGCTGACCTTGTCGCGCCAGATGCCTTCGACCACGTGCAAATCGGTGCGGCACACGCCAGCTCCACCGATGCGCACGATGACATCGGTCGGCTTGGTGATCTTGGGATCGGCGACATCCTCATATTGGACAAATTGATCGGCGGTGAGTTTCTCATCATAGCGATGGAGTACTGCGGCCTTCATGTCCGGTGCCCTCCCGAGCAATGGCGTTTTTTCGTGGCGACACGTTCTTGACGGTCCCCTGCCGGAGGCATCGAGGCTGCCGGCATTGGGAGTAGCATTCAAGTTCCGTGCCAATTCGAAACAGGCTGACTATTCGCATTATTGATGTTCGGACTGGAATGAGACTGCTCTGTTTCGGAACGGAACAGGTGTTCAACAGTGTTGCGATTGATGACAGGTCAGACCGACGGACAACGCGCAAGTACGGATTTAGTTCCTCAGACCGCTGGTCAGCTTTCCAACGCGGTGTTAGGGTCAGGACCAGCAGTCGATAGAGCCCCTCAATTGCACGCTGAAACATCGGAACGATGGCCAGCATGGACAGTGCCGAAACCTCAGCTGAACGCGCCCACGCCATTCTTGAGCGCGACGGTGGCGTGGCGCCGGAGCTGCTGCCGGCCGACATCTATCAGAGCTGGGAGCGCTGTCTGGCGCTCGGGCTGGATCCGCGCAAGCGTCCCGAAGTGAGAGTCGAGCCGGCCGTCAAGCTCAACGAAGCCCGCGAAAAACTCGGGCCAGCCCGGCGGCTGGCGCTGGCCGAGCTGCATGGCCTGTCGAGCCAGATCGCCGGCAGCAGCTTCATGATCGCCTTCACCAATGCCGACTGCATGCTGCTGGATGTCATTGCCGATCCGGAATTTGTCACACCCGCAAGAGCTGCTGGCCTGCGTCCCGGCACCATCTGGAACGAGGCGACCTGCGGCACCAATGCCCTAGGCTCGGCCGCCATTCAGCGCCAAGCCGCAGTCGTGCATCGGGCCGAGCATTTCTTTATCGATCATTTGGGTTTGACCTGCATTGCGCATCCGGTGTTTGCGCCCGATGGGTCACTGCTTGGCGTTATAGATGCGTCGTCCGATTGCGCCGAGCGCCAGCGCCACACCAAGGTGCTGATGCAGTTGGCCGCCGCGCAGATCGAGAACGGCGTGTTTCGCGAACAGCACCGCGGCGACACCATCATCGCCATTCACCAGCATAGCGAATATCTGCACTCGCTCAGCGCCGGCCTGATGGCCTTGCGCGGCGACGGCCAAGTGGTGGGCGCCAATAGCCAAGCCCGCAGTTTCCTGCGCGGGCGCTCGATCGCCGAGGGGCCGAGTTTCGAAGACTTCTTCGACCTGAAGTTCGACGCCCTGCTGGCTCAGGGCCGGCAGCTCGATTGCGTGCGCATGCGCGACCGGGGCGGCCTGTCGTTCGTGGCGCGCATGGAGGCCTCGCAAGGCCAACAGGCCGCTTCCCGGACTGTCAGGGCGACGGCAAACAAGATCAGACCGTCGCCCGGAAAACCAGCGTTTGTCGCCGACGATCCGCGCCTGTTGGCGATCGTCAAGGAGGTTGAACTGGCGGTCGCGCGCCAGCTGCCGATCCTGATCCGGGGCGAAACAGGGACTGGCAAGGAACTGCTGGCCCGCCATGCGCACATCGCCAGCGGTCGCAAGGGCGCCTTCGTGCCGATCAATTGCGCGGCCCTGCCCGATAGCCTGATCGAGGCCGAATTGTTCGGCTATGCTGATGGCGCCTTCACGGGAGCCCGGCGCGGCGGCGCCAAAGGGTTGGTCGCAGAGGCGGACGGTGGCACCCTGTTCCTCGACGAAATCGGCGAACTGCCGATGGCGCTGCAAGCCGTGCTGTTGCGTCTGCTCGACGATTGGACCGTGCGGCCGGTCGGCGGCCAGCGCTCAATCGTCGATGTGCAATTGGTGTCGGCAACCAACGTCAAGCTCGATGACGCTGTGGCATCAGGGCGCTTCCGGGCCGACCTGCTGTACCGCATGAACGCGCTTGAGGTCACATTGCCCAGCTTGGCCACCCGCAGCGATATCGACGCCATTGCGGTGTATGTGCTGAGGATGATCGCGCCTGGCTTCCGGCTTGAGCAAGAGGCGCTGGCGCATATGCGCAGCCATCCCTGGCCGGGAAACATTCGCCAATTGCGCAACGAACTGGCCCGGGCAAGCCTGAAAGCGGCCGATGGCATGATAGACAAGTCCATGATTGAGGCGGCGTGCACCAATCATAACGATCACCAGCATGCCGACGTTCGGTCCCCACATCAGCGCGGCCAGCCTACGGTGCAATCAATGGCATCGCCTTACGCCGTCACGTCACCGGCAGGCGACGCGTCCATGCGCGGTGCCCACAAGGACATGGTGATGGCGGCGCTAGCCGACGCGGGCGGCAATATCAGCCTTGCCGCGCGCCACCTGCGTGTGTCGCGCAACACGATCTACCGTGTACTGGGTCGCACGGCGCCGACCGGCCCGAAATAGCAGGCCATTGGTTACGGCAGGCTGCGTCCAACGTTGGCAATCGGGTTCGCGCTCCAAGCGAGCAGGTTCGGCCGCAAGGTCCACTACGGCAAAGGCGATTTACCGGTAGCATTCGCCAAGCCGCAGCAATCAACGATCAAAACGCTTTCTGGGAGCTTGGCGATGGATGAAGACGACGTCCTGGTGGGGTTGCGTTTTGAGGTGTCGGGCGGGCTCGGCCGTATGAGCGGGCGCGTCGTCGGCAAGGCCGGACCGCTTTACCTGGTGCAGAAAGAGGGTGCCGCACATCTCGAATTGCTGGAACTTGATGATCTGCGCTCTGCCAAATTCTATCGCGAGGCGGCGGCTGAACTCACCGGTGCGCCGCAGCCGGTTGCGGACGCGGCTCCCATTGAATTCGCGAGCACCGATAGCGCCACCAACGATCCGCCGCGCCGCCGCCTCGCCGACCAGATCCGCAAGCATCTTGGCAGCGGGACTTAGCGGCGGTCAACCGGGCAAAACCTGGCGGGCCTCTCGCCGTCGGATTTCGACGATCTCGGCCAGTATCGACAGCGCGATCTCTTCGGGCGTGACAGCGCCGATATTCAGCCCGACCGGCGAGCGCATGGCAGCGAGCCGCTCCTGTGCGATGCCTTTGGTCGCCAGCGCCTGTCGTAGTGCAGCGGCCTTTCTATGCGAACCAACGAACCCGACATGCCGCGCGGGCGTCGCAAGGGCATTGGACAGGGCGGCCTCGTCGCCACGACCTTGCGTCGCCACCACGATGTAGCGTTCGCCATCGAGCATGGTGGCGGGGTCGTAAAGATTGGTTGCCAGATCGTAATTGGCGAACTTGCCTTGCTCCTCGGTGGGCACAACGACGACAACATGATAGCCGAGCCGTTTGCCAAGATCGGCGAGCGCGACCGCGACCGGACTGGCGCCCCAGATCAGCAGCTCTGGCTTGGGCAACACCGGCTCGACGAACACGTCCATGGTGCCTTGGCTCGGGCACATGTTGCGCGCGAACTGGACCCCGTCCTTGGCCTGGCCCGGCGCGACGTGGAGTTCTTGCAGCGCATCCTCGGGCATCACCGAGATCAGGCGCGGCTTGCCATCGGCCAGCGCCTCGCGCGCGGCCTTCAGCACAGCGGCCCGGGCGCAGCCGCCACCAATCCAACCAGCCGAGATGGACCCGTCACTGCGGATTACGGCCTTGGCGCCGGCCTTGGCCGCCGTGAGCGAAACCGTGCGAATGACCGTAGCGACTGCAAACGGCTCGCGCGCGTCCGTCAGTGTCCGGATGGTGTCGGGCAGGTCGAAGGTGGTTTTCATCCGTGTCGGCTCGGCTAGAGTTTCGCCAGATAGGGTTCGAGCGCGGCCAGCGACTTCAGATTATGCGCCGGCGCAAACAGATCAATATAGGGCATCGCCGCCTGCATGCCACGAGCGGCCGGTTCGTAGCCGTCCCAGCCTAGCATGGGATTGAGCCAAACAATACGTTTGCAGCGCTTTGCCAGTTGCCGCATCTCGGGGCCAAGGCCATCGCTGTCGCCGGTGTCGTAGCCGTCGGAAATGATCATCACGCAGGTGCGCGAGTGGATGACACTTGGCGCGTGCCAACGGTTGAAGGTGGCCAGACTCTCCCCAATGCGCGTACCGCCGCCGACGCCTTGCGCCAGCAGCGAAAGCCGTTCCAGCGCCCGCCCGGCATCTTTTTCGCGCATGGCGGTCGAGACCTGCACCAATCGGGTATGGAACAGGAACGCCTCGGCCTCGTGGAAATGATCGAGCACGCCGTGCATGAAACGCACGAACACGCTGGTGTACAGACTCATGGAGCCGGAGGCATCGAGCAGCACCACCAGCCGCAACGGCTTGCGCTTCTTGGCGCGCCAGACCAGGTCGATTGGCACGCCGCCATGGGCTATGTTGCGTCGAATGGTGCGGCGCGGTTCCAGGCGTCGACCCTTGTTGCGCGCGCGCTCGCGCCGGCTGAGCTTGCTGCGCATGATGCGCGCCAGTCGCTCGGCCTGTGCGTGCGCTTCGACGATGGCGTCGGGATCGGCGATCTTGCGAAAGTCGGTCTCGGTCAGAAGGGCAACCCGCGAGGCGCCGTCCATGCGGGCCGAGCCCTCGGGTTGCGGGGTGTTGCCGTCGCCATCCTTGGGAACCTGTTCGCCGAGCGCCGATGGTCCGCTCTTTTCAGTTTCACCCAGCAAAAGTTGGCGCGCCTTGGATGGCGTCGTCGCATTGGCGGGCGCGGCAATCTTGCTGTGCTTCAGGCCGCGTTCCAGCCAATAGGCATCGAAGATCTCGTCGAACTTCAGCCAATCGGAACGGCGAGCGCAGAACAAGGCCTTCAGCGCGGCGCGCAATTGGGCAGGTCGCGACGCCAGGTCGGTTGTCATGATGCGCGCGGCATCGGCAGCCTCGCCGAGGCCGAGCACGAAGGCGTTGTTGCGCAGCGTGCGGGTGAAGCCGGCGAGACGTTCGGCCAGTTGATGACTGAATGCGTCCAGGTCTGCCACATCGGCCGGCTGCGCGTCCATCAGGCAACCTTTCCGAGCACGCGGGCCGCGACCTCGCGGGTGAAGCGGCTGCGATCTTCTTGCGTCTTCAAGAGACAGCGCAGCGTCTCGTAGACGGTGGCGGGATCATCATGCAGGTTCTTGATGCCGAGCCCGAGCAGGGCGGCGGCCCAGTCCAGTGTTTCGGCGACGCCCGGCGCCTTGCGCAGCTCTTCCTTGCGGATGCCCTGCACGCCATTGGCAATCTGCAGCGCCAGTGCGGTGCCGATGCCGGGCACACGCGAGAGGATGATGCGCGTCTCGCGGGCAACGTCCGGGAACTCGACATAGTGGTAGAGGCAGCGCCGGCGCAGAGCATCGGAAAGCTCGCGCGTGCCGTTGGAGGTCAGCACGACGCGCGGGATCGAGCTGGCCTTGATGGTGCCAAGCTCGGGAATGGTGACCTGGAAATCGGAGAGCAGTTCGAGCAGAAATGCTTCGAATTCCTCGTCGGCGCGATCTATTTCATCGATCAGCAGCACTGGTCGGTCGCTGCGGCGGATGGCGGCGAGCAAAGGGCGTTCCAGGAGGAATTTCTCGGAAAAGACGTCGTCGTCGGCGTTGCCCGCTTGCCCGGCGCGGGCCTGGATCGACAGCAGCTGGCGCTGGTAGTTCCATTCATAGAGTGCGGAGGATTGGTCGAGGCCTTCGTAGCATTGCAGCCGGATGAGCGGCACTTTGTGTACCTCGGCAAGCGCCTTGGCGACCTCGGTCTTGCCGACCCCGGCTTCGCCCTCGAGCAGCAACGGCCGGCCGAGCATGTCCATCAGCTGCAGCGCCATGGCAATGTCGGCATCGGCGATATAGCCTACCGCGCCGAGCCGTTCGGCGATCTGGTCGCGGGTGAGGGTGGCAGGCATCTAACTCTATCCGCGCGCAAATCAAAGAGCGGTTGCTTCTCTTCTCCCCCGCCAAAGGCAAGGGAGAAAAGAAGGCGCTACACATGCGCTCCAAGGCGCTTGGCCGCTTCCCAGTTGCGGTGATAATCATGCGGCATCTGGATATGCGTGCCCCCTAAGAACCCGAACGCATCGTTCACCGCATTGGAGAACGCCGGCACGCCGCCGACATTCGGGCTCTCGCCGACGCCCTTGGCGCCGATCGGATGATGCGGCGACGGCGTCACCGTGTGGTCGGTTTCCCAATGTGGGGTCTCGACCGCGGTCGGGATGAAGAAGTCCATGAAGGAGCCGTTCATGACGTTGCCTGTCGCATCGTATTTGATCTCCTGGCCCATGGCGATGGCGAAGGCCTCGGTGAGGCCGCCATGCACCTGGCCCTCGATGATCATCGGATTGATGCGCGTGCCGCAATCGTCCAGCGCATAGAAGCGGCGCACCTTGTAGACGCCGGTATCGACGTCAATATCCATGACGCAGAAATAAGCGCCGAACGGATAGGTCATGTTCGGCGGATCATAGTAGCTGACGGCTTCCAGGCCCGGCTCCATGTTCGGCGGCGGCGAATGGTAGGCGGCCCAAGAGATGTCCTTCATGCTTTTGTACTTCTCGGGCAGGCCCTTGACGCGAAAACCGTCAATTTCCCATTCCAGGTCGCCCTCGTGCACTTCGAGCAGATAGGCCGCGATCATCTGCGCCTTGGCCTTGATCTTGCGCGAGGCCATGGCGACCGCGGCACCGGCGACCGGCGTCGAGCGCGAGCCATAGGTACCCAAGCCATAGGGCGCGGTATCCGTGTTGCCCTCTTCCACCATGATCATGTCGGCGGGAATGCCGATCTCAGTGGCGATGATCTGGGCGTAAGTCGTCTCGTGCGCTTGGCCGGTCGACTTGGTGCCGACGCGCGCGATCGCCGATCCGGTCGGATGGATGCGGATTTCGCAGGCATCGAACATGGCGATCCCCAGGATGTCGCAGTTCTTGGACGGGCCGGCGCCGACGATCTCGGTAAAGAAGGATACGCCCACGCCCATGATATCGCGGGATTCGCCGCGCTTGAAGGCCGCCTGCTTGGCTGCCTGTTCAGCGCGCAGACTCTTATAGTCAATGGCGTCCATCACCTTGTGCATGGCGGTGTGGTAGTCGCCAGAATCGTATTCCCAGCCGAGCGCCGACTTGTACGGGAATTGCTCGCGCTTGATGAAGTTGCGCAGGCGGAATTCGGCCGGATCGAGGCCAAGCTTCTTGGCCATGATGTCCATGGCGCGCTCGATGCAGTAGGCAGCTTCCGTGACCCGGAACGAGCAGCGATAGGCAACGCCGCCAGGGGCTTTGTTGGTGTAGACGCCATCCACGGCAAGATGCGCGGTCGGAAAGTCATATGAGCCGGTGACAATGTTAAAGAAACCGGCCGGCCACTTCGACGGATCGGCGCAGGCATCGAACGCGCCGTGATCAGCCAGCACATGCACGCGCAGGCCCGTGACCTTGCCGGCCTTGGTGGCGGCCATCTCGCACGTCATGTGGTAGTCGCGCGCAAACGACGTCGCCGTCAGGTTCTCGATGCGGTCCTCGACCCACTTCACCGGCTTGCCGGTGACGATGGAGGCGACGATCGAGCAGATGTAGCCCGGATAGGCGCCGACCTTGTTGCCGAAACCGCCGCCGATATCGGGGGCGATAACGTGGATCTTGTGCTCAGGGATGGTCGAGATCAGCGAAGCCACCGTGCGGATGACGTGCGGCGCCTGGAAGGTGCCCCACAGCGTCAGCTCGCCTTTGATCTTGTCCATCGAGGCAACGCACTGGCAAGTCTCCAGCGGCGAGGGATGGGTGCGGTGATAGGAGATCAGCTCCTTGATCGTCACCTCGGCATTGCGGAAGGCGGCGTCGGTCAGGTCCTTGTCGCCCATCACCCACTCGAAGATGTGGTTGTGATGTTTGCGCGGACCGTGCGCGCCAGTCATCTTGCCTGCAAGGTCCTCGCGCAATACGGGCGCGTTGGGTGCCATGGCCGTGAACGGATCTATTACCACGGGCAGCGGCTCGTAGTCGACATCAACCGCTTCCACGCCATCTGCGGCGGCGTAACGGTCGGTAGCCACGACGAAGGCGACTTCCTGATTCTGGAACAGTACCTTGCCGTCAGCCAGCACCATCTGCACGTCGCCAGCCAGGGTCGGCATCCAGGCGAGGTTGACGCCCGCCAGCTCCTTGGCGGTCAGCACGGCGAGCACGCCAGGCACTTTCAGGGCCTTGGTGGAATCGATGCTCTTGATGCGTGCATGGGCGTGCTGTGAGCGCACGAAATCGCCAAACAGCATGCCGGGCAGCTTCAGATCGTCGACATAGTTGCCTTTGCCTTGGGTGAAGCGGGCGTCCTCGACTCGCTTGCGCTTGCAGCCCATGCCCTCAAGCTTGGCTTCGCGGATTTCCTTGCTTTCCACCATCGCGTTCATTCTGCGGCCTCCTTGAACGGCACGCCATTGATCTTGGCGGCGGCGTATTGGATTGACTTGACGATGTTCTGATAGCCCGTGCAGCGGCAAAGATTGCCGGCGATGCCAAAGCGGATTTCCGTTTCGGTCGGCGTCGGATTTTCCTTCAACAGACGATGCGCGCGCAGAATCATGCCCGGGGTGCAGAAGCCACATTGCAGCCCGTGCATCTGCTTGAAGCCCTCCTGCAGGGCGTGCAGCGTGCCATCGGCATTGGCCATGCCCTCGATCGTCGTGATCTTGGCGCCCTCGGCCTGCACCGCGAACATGGTACAGCTTTTTACCGACATGCCGTTGAGATCGACCGTGCAGGCACCACAATGGGTGGTCTCGCAGCCGATATGGGCGCCGGTCAGGTTCAGGTTCTCGCGCAGGAAGTGGATCAGCAGCGTGCGCGGCTCGACCAGGCCTTCGACCTCGCCGCCGTTGATGGTCATCGTCACATGGGTTTTCGCCATGGCGTTTGTCTCCCGTAGTGGCCGTTGTCTGTCGGCCTTTGATTTGAAATTAGCCCTTGGCGCGAGCCATGGCGGTCTTGAGGGCGCGCTCGACCATGGTGCCGCCGACGTGGATGCGATATTCGGGCGTGCCGCGCGTATCGGACGCCGGATACATGATGCCGCGTGCTGCTGCGACCGCCGCTGCGATGGCTGCCTTGTCCAACGGCTTGCCCACGATCGCTGCATTTGCGGCGCTGGCCAGTAGCGCTCTGTCCGACAGATTCGACAGCGCGATCGAGCAGGTCTGCACCGTGCCGCCGCGCACCGTCAGCATGACGGCCGCCGCAGCGGTCGCGTAATCCCCGATCTTGCGCTTCAGCTTTTCATAGGCATGGCCATGCCCGGCTGGCGGCAGCGGCACGTCGATGGAGGCGAGGATCTCGCCGTCCTTCAATTCCGTTGCGTAGGTGCCGAAATAAAAATCGCGCGCCTTGACGGTGCGTGATCCGCCCCGGCCCACCAGCCGATAGCTGGCATCGAGCACCATCATGATCGCGGGCATGTCGTTGCCAGGATCGCCATTGGCGCAGTTGCCACCGATGGTGCCCAGGTACCTCACTTGCGGGTCGGCAACCTGCAAGGCCGCCTCGCGCAGCAGCGGCACGCTGTCGGCAAGGTCTTTGGAACCAATGATATCGGCCTGTGTGGTCATGGCGCCGATGACAATGGATGTTCCGCCGCGCTGGATGCCCTTAAGCTCGCCAACCGACGCCAGATCAATCAAGTGACCGGGTGCCGCCAAGCGCAATTTCATCATCGGGATCAGGCTCTGGCCGCCGGCCAGCACGCGGGCATCAGCTTTCAAATCGCCGAGCAATGTCGTCGCCTCGGCGAGCGAACGCGGGCGATGATATTCGAACTGTCCTGGAATCATACGACGTCCTCCCAAATGGCAGGTGTCTGAGATTCCAGCCAATTACAGCAAAAATCCAGCCCGGCTCTTATGCACAGGCTAAGCTCAAGTCGGCACGCTAGCAAGCGGCATTGCGACAACGGCATTGCGCAAGATCAACGCGCCCAGCGCTGGTCTGTCTGGGACGGGCGGCCGCAAGCGGCTCCTACGGCTCTAGCGCTGCGCTATTTACCACCAGGCTCGGATCCAATCTCCCGGCAAAGCAATCGAGGATGTTCCGCGCCGAGGAGATCGACATGCGTTCGGCGCTTTCCTGGGAGAGCCCGGCGATATGTGGGCTCAGGATAACGCGGTCATTGCCGAACAGCGGATGAGTTCGCGACGGCGGTTCAGTCTCGAACACGTCCAGGCCGGCTCCGGCGAGGCGTCCCTGGCTCAATGCGGCAGCCAGCGACGTTTCGTCGATCAGACCGCCGCGCGCAGTGTTGATGACGATTGCCGTGGGCTTCAGGCGCGCTAATTCGTTTGCCCCCAGGGCCGCCCGGCCATCCGAGCGTGGCATGTGCACCGACACGACATCGGCTTGTCCCAGCGCCGCCTCGAGATCGGTCACGGGCACGACACCGCTACTGGCGACGGCGGCGGCGGCAACGAACGGATCGTGCGCCGCGACCTGCATGCCGAAGGCGAGCGCCAACCTCGCAACATGCCGGCCGATCCGCCCAAAGCCCAACAACAGCAGCGTCTTGCCGGAAAGCTCGAAGGCCGAGAACCGGTTGCGCGTCTCCCAGCCCATTCCACGCGTTGCCGCATCGTAGGCGACTGCCTGTTTGGCCAGCGCCAGCATGAGCATCATCGTGTGTTCGGCAACCGACACGGAATTGACGTCGCCGACGATGGTCAGCGGGATGCCGCGCCGGTTCAGCGCCGCAACGTCGACAGCGTCGAAGCCGACGCCATGGCGCGAGACGATTTTCAGGCGCGGGGCGTCGGCGATCACCGCGGCGGGCAGCGGCTGGGTGCGGATGAGCAGCGCATCGGCCTTGCCGATCAAAGGCGCGTAAGACGCCAACGTGATCTCATTGACCACGTCCAGCGTCACGCCGGGCGCCGACTGCAACAACGCCAGACCGGATTGATGGATGCGCCCGGCGACCAGGATGTGCGGCATGTCAGTAACCTTTGGCGGCACCAGGGGTTGCGGGCGCTGGTGTTTCGCCAAGCAGCTTACGCACGCTGGCAACGCTGGCCTGGGCGGCGTTGGCCAGCAGGCGCACATCGTTCGAGAGCGTCACCAGATCGAAGCCCCAGCCGATCGCCTTGGCGGCATAGGCGGGCGTGCCAGTATGGATGCCGGCGCGAATGCCGGCCTTGTGCGCACGCTCCAGGATCTTCTTGATCGCGGCCACGATTTCGGGCTCCTCGCGATCGAAACCGGTGGGGTATTTCCGCCCGGTCAGGCCAAGCGTCAGATCGGCCGGGCCGATATAGACCCCGTCCAGGCCTTTGGTTGCGACGATGGCATCGATATTGGCATAGGCCTCGGCGGTCTCGATCATTGCCAGGGCGACCACCTCTTTGTCGGCATGCTGACCATAGTCGGCGCCGGACGAGATTGATACGCGCGTCGGCCCGAAGCTACGCTGGCCATTGGGCGGATAACGCATGTAGGAGACCAGGCGCGCAGCCTCCTCGGCGGTATTGATCATGGGGCAGATGACCCCGTAGGCCCCGGCATCGAGCGACTTCATGATGTCGGCCGGATCAAGCCAGGGCACGCGCACCATCGGCGTCACGTTGCTGGCACGCATGGCCTGCAGCATGCCGGTCGCCGCTTCGTAGCCGACCAGGCCGTGTTGCAGATCGATGGTCAGGCTGTCATAGCCCTGCTCGGCCATGATCTCGGCGGTGAACGGGCTGGCGACCGACAGCCAGCCATTGATGATCGGCTTGCCGGCTGCCCATTTCGTCCGCATGGCGTTCGCAATCATGTTTGCGTTCCTCGTTCTCAATTGGCCAGCCGCTGACGGGCGGTTTCGCCGTCGAGCAATCGCATGGTGGCGGCAGCGCGCTGCCAGCTGTCGAGCGCCTTGTCGGTATCGTGCGAGAACAGCCGGATGGCGTCGCTGAGTTCGCCCAGGGCGTGGAAATACTGCTGCTGCTCGGCCGACAGGCTGTGATCGCCGATGTGCCGGTCAAGTGTTGTCGACAGCTGCTCTTTCAGGCTTTGCAGCTGATGCAGGGCGCTCAGCGCCCGCTGCAAATTGTCGGCCTCGGCATCGCCGAGCCCGTCGGGGACGAGTGTCGTGCGGAAGGACGACAGTTCGGCGCGGGCATCCTGTTCGGCGTCGGCAACCATGGCCGGGGCCAGGATCTCGGCCAGATAGCCGGTCACGATGGACCTGCGGTCACTGCGCAGAAGTACCTTTAACCAGGACATTTCGACATCGCTGAAAGCGTTGCGCTTGCCCCAGGCGACGATGCGTTCGAGCATCAATGGCTCGGCGTCGGCAGCGGCCGGTGCCTTGCCGTTGAGCACCGCCGGCACGGCAGCTTCGCGACGTGGCTTTGGCGCCTCGGCGTGGCTGCGGACGGGCGCAGGCTGGCTGGCAGGTAGACGTGGCGGCAGGCTTTCGCTGCTGGCGCCGTTCGGCGTCGCTGTCGTCGCCTCCTTGGCTGGCTGCGCAACGATCTGCAGGCTCGGGCGCTTGGCCGCCAACGCCGCCTTTTGTGGCGTCACATCGCGCGGCCCGAGCAGCCAGCCGAACATGCCCTGCTTGCGGGCCCGGCGTTGCCAATCGTCATAGGCTTTCACGCGGATGGCGGTCAGACACAAGATGAGTTCAGGCCGCACCATGTACAACTCACGCTCGCCGGCATCGGCCTTTTCAACCGCACGGCGGGCGGCCGCCGTATTGAGTATACCGCGGAAGAACTGCTGATCGGCGCTGCGCAGATTGGTGAGTTCGATCTCTGAGGTGAACTCGGCATGATTGGCCGTCGGGCGCATCTGGGCCAGCAACCGCTGCGAGGTGTGGAACAGTGACTCCTTGTCGTCGAGATCGTCAGGAATGAGCGCAGCCGTCAAGACCGGCTCGAGCGCACGGGCGCGCCTCTGCAATTCGCGTTCGCCCTTATGCAGATCAACCTCGGACTGGCGCAGCGCTTCGGCGTCGACTTGGCGCTGTTTCTCGAATTCGGCATGGCGTGCCACTTCCAGCTCGCGCGCCCGCTCGGCGGCGGCAACCACGGCCGGTTTGGTGCGCAATTCACGGTCGCACGCCTTGGCGAGAAACTGCGTCAGCTCACCGCGAACCAGAAAGACGCCGTTGGTGCGGCCGTCGGGTTCCACCGCGCCAAATTGCCCCCCCGCGCTCAGCACGCGGCGGATGGTGGCGGCCGTGTCGCCGTGATAATCGCCGGTCCGAATTTCGGATACGAAGCCGTCATGCGGGACAATCGGATGCAAGGCGTTCAAGATGATCTGTGCCGTGCCATACACGTCGGCGCCCAGCGAATTGTACATGACGACCTCAAGTTCGCCGGGCGACCGCCCCGCCGCGCCGGGCAAGCGCACCAGCGGCGAAGACGTGGCATTGGCGCCGAACAATCCGGACATAAACACCAGGCCATCGAGCGCGATGGCGATGGCGAGCGCCAGATAGGCCAGCCGGTTGCCATCGAGAAAGGCGTTCCAGCTGACCACGAAACGGTGCGCCTTGTCGTCCCGGTTCAGGCCGATGGAATTGATGTTGCCGCGATAGAGCGCGGTGTCCTTGCTGTCGAGGCCGGACGACTGCACACATTGCTGGCCGAAGGTCAGCAGGTCGTCGACGCTGGTCTGCGGCAGGCTGTCAGGCTTCGAGCAGCGGTCCTTGAAGGCAACCAGGCCATCATTGAGCGCGAGTATGCGGCTCACCTGTTCGGCAACCACGCTGGGATCGCAGCGCACGGCTTTTTCGCCAGCGGCCGTCTTCAGCGCCGGCACCTTGTCGAACACCGTGAGCAGCGCGCCGCATTGCTGCTGCACGGCATCGAAGCTCTTGCGGTCGGGATGCTGGCGGAACTGCGCAAAGGCGTCGTCGAGCGAGGAGAAGCCGGTCGTCGCCATGGTTTCGGTGGTGGCGGCCAGCGAGCCCACGGGCTTAGGTGCCGACACGGACGCCATCTGCTTGTCGGCAACGTCCTTCTCGCCTCTCAGCTTGCCAATTTCGCCATCGATCTGAGCCAGCTCGCCCTCGGATGAGGCAAGGCTGTCGCGCTTGCCCTTGAGTTGGGCGGCCCGCTCCTTCAACTGGCTTTCGACAATCGCCTTCAGCTTGGCAAAATCATCCAGCTCCTTGCGGCGCTTTTGAAATTCGGGGCCTTGCCCGGCCTTCAGCGTGCCACCAACACCACCCGCCTCGGCCTGCATTTCGGCCTTCTTGGCGAGAATTTCGCTGTCCTTCTTGAACACATCGCCCTTCAGTCGATCGACCTCGGCGGCGATCGGAGGCACCTCCTCCTTCAGCTTGTTCACGTCGGCCAGCAGCACTTCCTTGCGCTGCTCAAGCCGCACCTGCTGGCTCTGTGCCGTAGCCTTGCGCTCTTCCAGGCCGGCGCGGACGGATTGCTGATCCTCCAGCTCCTTACGGGTGAGCGCGGCGATCTGGTCGGGTGCGGCGCGGGCGATGGTGATGATGTCGGTGATACGGGACGAGTAGTCCTTCCATTCGGCGCCTGAGAACAGCCCGTCGATGCTGTCGCCCTGACGCTTTGAGATGGTGACGCCGAGATCGGCGACGATACCGGCCACTTGGTTGGTGGTGCGCAATTGCGCGACGCGCGCGCGCTGGTCTTGCGGAAAAATGGTCGAAAACAGCGAGTCGAACGAGAAGAATACCGAAGTGATCGCGCAGGCCAGGAACATCAGCCAGACTGGCAGGCTCATAAAGATTGCCTTCAGGCCGCGCGTATAGGGCTGGAAGATCTCCTTCTGCGACACCAACAGCAAGGTGAACAGCGCCGAGAAACCGAGTGCGATCAGGATGCGGAAATTGCTGGTGGGGAGGTCCAGTTGCAATTCGCTCTTATGGCGGCGGATGATGCTGTCGAGATAGTCGATGGTGCCGCGCTGCATCGCGACCATGGCGATGGCATAGAGGGCTGCGGCCAGCAACACCACCGAGAGCACGGCCAGAATGCGATCAGGCGTCGATAGCTTGCCGCCATTGCCGGGACCGGCCAGGCCAACCGCGAAACTCTCACCAATCAGCCAGGCGGCGATCAGCATGATGCCCTGGATGCCGAACGTGATCAGGAAACTCAACAGCGGCGTGCCGGTGAAATTCGTCATGCCGTCCCAGGTCGTCCAGCCCGAAGCGAGCGTCAGTGCGATGCTGGTGATGCCCAGCAGCGCCAGGCGCCAGTTGCTCAAGACTTCGTTCTGCAGTCGCTGGCGCAGGTTGGCCCAGGCTTCGGTCTTGCTGAAACGGTACATCAGCGTTGCCACGGCGCTGGCGACCGCCAGATAGCTGATCCAAAGCAGCAAGTGGTTCTGACTGACCCAGGCCTGCGACTCGCGCACGATGTCCGTGGAATTGGTTAGAGTCGGCGCCGAAGGCACGGTGGTGGTCGTGGCCGGTTCGGCCTTGCCGGCCACGGTTTGTCCCAGGGCCGCTCCGGTTAGCAGCAGCGATAGTGGCAGAAGCGGCAGCAAAAATGCCGTCAAGCACCTAAAGATGCGAGGTATTTTACGCCAGACCATGAAACGCATCGTCGACATTATCCCGCCTTCGTCGCCACCGGCTCAGCGGCGGTACGGCACCTGTGATCCTGGCATCATACGGGGACGGCCCTGGCTGCAGCAAGTGACCATGCGGTAATCTTACCTTAGGCGGGCAATTTTGGCTTGATGCCGACCTGCCGCGGGCCTGTGGCCAACATGCCGCAATTGCCGCGTAGGACTGCCTGCGCTTATGCAACATGCAAGATGCTGGTGACTATCGCGCCCTGCGCCGACAGCAAGAAGGACGATCATGAGTCCCCGCCGCGCCTCAATTCCAGTTCGCATTGGCGCCGTCACAGTCGGCGGTGATGCGCCAATTGTGGTGCAGTCGATGACCAACACCGATACCGCCGACGCCGGCGGCACCGCTGCCCAGGTGGCCGCGCTCGCGCGCGCCGGTTCCGAGCTGGTACGTATCACCGTAGACCGTCCCGAAGCCGCTGCCGCCGTGCCGCAGATCCGCGACCGGCTTGGACGGCTCGGTATCAAAGTGCCACTGATCGGCGACTTTCATTACAACGGCCACACGCTGCTGAAGGATTTTCCGGCGTGTGCCGAGGCGCTGGACAAATACCGCATCAACCCCGGCAATGTCGGCTTCAAGGATAAGCGAGACCGTCAGTTCACGGACATTGTCGAGCTGGCGCTGAAATACGGCAAGCCGGTGCGCATCGGCGTCAACTGGGGCTCGCTCGATCAGGAGCTGCTCACCCGCCTGATGGACGCCAACGCCGCGCTGCCCGAACCGGCCGACGCCCGCGTCGTCATGCACGAGGCCGTGGTGCAGTCCGGCCTCATCAGCGCCGAGCTGGCGGAGAAGATCGGCTTGCCCGCCGACCGCATCATCATCTCGGCCAAAGTCTCGAACGTGCAGGACCTGATCGCGGTTTATCGCAAACTCGCGGCCCGCTGCCGCTACGCCCTGCATCTCGGCCTGACCGAGGCGGGCATGGGCTCAAAGGGCATTGTCGCCTCGTCGGCCGCCATGGGCATCCTGCTGCAGCAGGGCATCGGCGACACCATCCGCTTCTCGCTGACACCCGAGCCCGGCGGCGACCGCACGCTGGAGGTGCGTACCGCGCAAGAGCTGCTGCAGAGCATGGGTCTGCGCGCCTTCGTGCCGGTGATCGCGGCCTGCCCCGGCTGCGGCAGAACGACGTCGACGGTGTTTCAGGAACTGGCCCGCGATATCGAAACCCATGTGCGTGAGCGGATGGACGTCTGGCGCCCGCGGTACCCCGGTGTCGAAAGCCTGAAGATCGCCGTCATGGGCTGCATCGTCAACGGTCCCGGCGAGAGCAAGCACGCCGATATCGGCATTTCGTTGCCGGGCACCGGCGAACAGCCGGTGGCGCCGGTGTTCATCGATGGCAAAAAGGCGATGACGCTGCGCGGGGCAGGGATTGCGGCGGAGTTCAAGGCGGTGGTGGAGGGGTATGTGGAGAAGCGGTTTGGGGTGTCGGCGGGCGCTCAACCTTAGTTGATGGCGCCATTCCGCAGTGCCAAGTGGTCGCCGTACCAATCCCACACACCCATCAACCCGATGTTAATCCTCCGCGGCTAAACCTGAACGCTGTGGTCCGCAGTTGCAGGTTGGGTTTGCCGTGGCATCAATGGCTTATCGCGCTGGCCGGTCGGGCGACCGGGCCGCTCTGGTGCTTTGCGAGCGCGCGTGGTCGCACCTCGCCAGACTTGCCACCTGCCTGTTCGCCGCGCTGCTGCTCACCGGCTGCGCCTCCCGCCAATCGCGTGAAGTGGTGGCCGGCGACCATGGCAGCATCGTTGTCGAGGCGCTGCAATCTGGCAGCTATTCCGAAGGCAACAGCGCAGCCTGGCTGCAATTCCTGATCAAGGCTTCCTACAATGGCTATGCGCAGGACGTCGTGACGGCGCACTATGTGCTGCCGAAAGCCGAAGTGCTGGCTGGCCGCAACCGGCTTGACCACTGCGATCTGTGCGTGCTGTGGATCGGGCATTCAACCTTCCTGATCCGCATCGGCGGGCTGACCATCCTGACCGATCCGGTGTTTTCGCAAACCGCCTCGCCGCTGGAAATCAGCGGCCCGCGCCGCTATGTGCCGCCCGCGCTCGAGATCGACGAGTTGCCGCGCGTGGACGTTATTCTCATCTCGCACAACCACTACGACCATCTCGACGATGCCTCGCTGGCCAAGCTCGGCACGCGCTTTCCCGAGGCGGCGCTGCTGCTGCCCAGAGGCAACGAAGATCACGGCCGCGCGGCTGGCTTTCACGGCACGCTCGGCATCGACGTGGGCGAGAGTCTGACCGTCGCGGGCGTTCGCTTGCTGGCGCTGCCGGCCTATCACGATACCAGCCGCTTTGGGCTCGATGCCTATCAGACGCGGGCGCTCGGCTATTCCCTGCGCGCGGCCCGCGGCGGCTCAATCTACTTTGCCGGCGACACCGGCTATGGGCCGGTCTTCAAGCAGATCCGCCGCGCCTACGGCGCCCATGACGTGGCGCTGGTGCCGATCGGGGCCTACGAACCGCACAAGGAAACGCGTGCGGTGCACGTTTCCCCTGAAGAGGCACTGCAGGTGGCCACTGACATCGGGGCCAAGCTGGCGATCGGCATGCATTGGGGGACCTTTCCGCTGTCAGGGGAACCGGTGTTCGAGCCGGCGCGACGTTTCATGCGCGCGCGGCGGCCGGGCGGCGTGCGGCCGCTGGCGCTGCGCATTGGCGGCTCCATGAACCTCGATGCCTATCGCAGTGGAGACCGGGTGTCGGTCGCAGCCGATCCCGGTTGACCGGCGAACGCGACGCAGCGCACAATCGCAGTATGAGCACAAACCGCCCCTTCGCCCCCGAAACCGCCGCCGCGCAGGCCCTGCACTATCTCGACAAGGAAACCGGCGCGGTCGCCCCGCCGATTCATCCGACCTCGACCTTTGCGCGCGATGAGAGCTATGAACTCATCGGCGGCTACAACTATTCGCGCTACGAAAGCCCGACCATCGATCTGGCCGAGAGCATCATCTGCGCGCTGGAGGGTGGCGCGGCGTCGCGGCTGTTCGGCTCCGGCCTGGCCGCCATCCAGGCAGTGTTCGAGACCATCAAGCCCGGCTCGCACGTGGTGGTGCCGCGCATCATGTATTTCGGCGCCTTGCTCTGGTTGCGCCGCATCGGCGGGCAGAAGCGCATCAGCGTCGATCAGTTCGATCAGGCCGATATCGAGACGCTGCGGCGGGCGATAAAACCTGGCGTCACGAGCCTGGTGTGGCTGGAGACGCCGGCCAACCCGACCTTCGAGGTGATCGATATTGCCGAATCCGCGCGCATCGCCCATGCGGCCGGTGCCATCCTCGGCGTCGATGGCACCAATGCGCCACCCTGCACCACGCAGGCGCTCAAGTATGGCGCTGATATCGTCGTGCATTCGGCGACCAAGTTCCTCAATGGCCATTCCGATATCACCGGCGGCGTGGTGACGGTGGCGGCCAAGGACGCGCGCTTTGAGGAAATCCATTTCATCCGCAAGCAGCAGGGCGCGGTGCTTGGCGCGTTCGAGGCCTGGCTGCTGGTGCGCGGTATGCGGACGCTGTTTGTGCGCTTCGAGCGCCAATCGAACAACGCCATGGCGATTGCCAAGCATTTCGAGGGCCACCCCAAGGTCGAGCGCGTGATTTATCCGGGGCTGCCGAGCCATCCCGGACATGCGATCGCAAGACGCCAGATGACGGGCGGGTTTGGCGGCATGCTGTCGATCCTGACGCGCGGTGGCGCCGAGGAGGCGCGGCGAGTCGCAGGCGGCGTAAAGGTATTTTATCCCGCGACCTCGCTGGGCGGTGTCGAAAGCCTGATCGAGCACCGCAAGACGGTGGAAGGTCCGGACTCTCTGGTACCGCCCAACCTGCTGCGCGTCTCGGTCGGCATCGAACATGTCTCGGACCTGATCGCCGATCTGGAGCAGGCGCTGGAAGCGATCTGATGCCGGAGCATCCACGTCGCGGATCGACGACACTGGGGCGCTGGCCGAGCGCCATCGCGGAAAATTTCTACGAGCGCGCCAGCAACGATGCGTCGGTGCCGCAACTGTGGGGTTACACGGATCGCTGGAGCTATCAGCCGGGCGATGCGGTACGCTTGCACGTCTCGTCGACGCTGACGCGCTACCGCATGGAGATTTATCGCGATGGCGCCGAGCGGCAGCAGGTCCATGCCCGCTCGGATATCCCTGGCAGTTTCCATCAGACGCCGGACGATTGCTCGGTCAACGGCTGCCGCTGGCCGCTAGCGTTTGAGCTGGTGATCCCGTTCGATTGGCGTTCGGGCGGATACATCATCCGCATCTCGGGCCAGACGGCGGCTGGCGCTCTACTGGAATATCACCACCTCATTCTCATCCGCGCCGCGTCCGGCCAAGCGTCCAGGATGCTGCTGGTTGCCGCCACTGGGACGTGGGCAGCCTATAACGACTGGGGCGGGTCGAACCACTATGAAGGCATCACCGGCCCGGAACGCAATCTGTACAGCCCGCGCGTCTCCATGCTGCGGCCGGTCTCCCGCGGCTTCGTCGTGCTGCCCGAAGGCGCGCCGCGTGTGCCACTGCGAACTCCGCCAGTGATGGGCGCGGCGCTGCGTCTTGCGCATGTTGAATGGGCTTATGCCAACGGCTATTCCAAGAAATATGCCTCGGCCGGCTGGGCCAGCTACGACCGGCACTTCCTGCGCTGGGCCGAGGCTGACGGTTACGACGTCGATGTCTGTGCGCTGCACGATCTTCACGCAGACCCCGAATTCCTCAAGCGCTACTCGCTCGCCGTTTTTGTCGGCCATGACGAATACTGGACCAGGGAAATGCGCGATGCTGTCGATGCCTATGTGGATGGCGGCGGCAATGTCGCCCGCTTCGCCGGCAACTTCCTTTGGCAGACGCGCATCGAGGACGGCGGCACGACGCAGATCTGCTACAAATACCGCGCGCGCGCGGAAGATCCGCTCTACAACTCGTCAGAGCGCGCACGGACGACGACGGCTTGGGAATCCATCGAAGTCAGTCGCCCCGGCGCGTCCACATTTGGTGTGAACGCCTTGCGCGGCATGTATGCCGGTTGGGCCGGCGCCGCCCCGCGCCAATCGGGTGGTTTCACGGTCTACCGGCCTGAGCACTGGGCCTTCGCCGATACCGATCTCTACTACGGCGACGTGTTTGGCGCCCCATCGCGCATCTTCGGCTACGAGGTGGATGGGCTCGACCACACGTTCCGCGACGGCTTGCCGGTTGCTCTTGGCACGGACGGCGCGCCGGACGGGATCGAAATCATTGCCATGGGCCTCGCCGTGATGGCCGAGGAAAACCACGGCGAGCGCGGCGTGGTGCCGTTCCTCGGCGACGACGACCTGCGCTTTGCCGCCGAGGCCGTGCATGGCGCGGCCACTCCCGAGATCATGGAGAAAATGCGCCGCGGCTCGGGCATGATGGTGAACTTCCGCAAAGGCAATGGCGAAGTCTTCACCGCCGGCAGCTGCGAATGGGTCGCCGGCCTGATCGACCGCGATCCGTTCGTCGAGCGCGTCACGCGCAATGTGCTGGACCGTTTAGGGACATGATGTTCATGGCCGGCACGACGCCGTCGCAGATTTTGTCACCGGCGTCTGAGCCGGCGATGAACATCATGTCCCCTGGTTCGCCAAAAACAACACCTGAGTATCGCCATAAACCCGCCGGTCCAGAACGGACAGCCCAGCCGGTACCACCACCTCCACCCCCTCGCGCTCCTCGATCACCACCATCGCATCCGACGCTAGCCAACCTCCCACGAGCAGCGATGTCAGCGCCTTGTCGCCCAACCCCTTGTCATAGGGCGGGTCCAGGAACGCCAGGCCGAATTGCCCCATCTGGCTGGCGGGGCCGAGGTCCGTCGCGTCACGACGAAAAATCCGCGTGCACCCTGTCAGCCCCAGCGCCTCGACGTTCTCGCGGATCAGGCCGCGCGCCTCGGCGCTAACTTCGACGAACAGGCAATAGGCCGCGCCGCGTGAGATCGCCTCCAGCCCGAGCGCGCCAGTGCCGGCAAACAGATCGATGACGCGCGCTCCCTCGAGCGGCACCGCTGCTGCGCCATGGGCCAGGATGTCGAACACGCTTTCGCGGATACGATCCGAGGTCGGACGGATCGACTGATCGTCCGGGCTGGCAATCGTCCGCCCACGCAGCCTGCCGGCCACCAATCTCATGGGGTTACCGTGACGGCCACGCCGGTTTCATCGGGGGTAGGCATTGCGCCGACCGCGGCCGGTGCGGGAATCGCGCCGCTCTCGACCGGCTCAACCGACCCATCGCGCCACAATTCGACCAGCCGCGCCATCGCCACCTTGTTATGCGCGGCATCCAGCTGCCCGCGCATGCATTCGAGATCGCGCTGCGGCAGGTACCACGAGAAACTCGCGCGCGCCGCATTCTCGAAGGCGACCAGCTCGAAGCTCAGCGGCTTGCCGTCCTTGCCCGGCACCTTGTGCATCAGCTGCTGCAGCGTGTCGAAGCCCTGATCGTTGCGGAACACCATGCTGGCGCCGCGCGACGAGAACAGGCCGGCCAGCGGGCTGACGATCGGCGACAGTGAGCGGATGATGTAGCCGTCGAGAGTATCACGCGTCAGATCCGTACAGCCGTTGCCGCCCGCATCGGCGGGCGCGGCATGCACCGGGAAGGCATTGATCTGCACCAGGATGACGCCGGAGGTGTTGGCCGCGATCCAGTCGATGACATCGTGCTGCTTGAGATAGGCGAGCGCGACACCCATGCCGTAGTCGTCGAAATAGCCGGCATCGAGAGGGTGCAGCGGCGGGATGGTCGGCAGGCTGACGGCGGGCGTGATCAGCGGAAAGGTCGCCGACATGCGCACGGCGGTCGCCAGCGTCAGGCCGCGCGCCGCCTCGGGCAGGGTACGGAATAGATCGATAGTCTGCTGCGCGCCCTTGGCCTCCCCCCGCAAGGGGCCGCTGATGCCGGTGAGATCGAGATTGCTGATCAGCAGCGGCTGGCCGGTCTCGGCGATCATCGGCGACAGGATCAGCGAGGGCCGGCGGCCGGCGGCTTCCTCGGCACGTAGCGCAGCAAAGGTGATGTTCAGCCTGCCCCACTGGCGGTCCAGCGTGCGGCCGCGATCGGTGATGGTTCGGCCCGGCCGGAAGGTGTTGAAAATGTCCTTGCGCACCAGTTGCTGGGCAATCGGTGATAGGCTGTCGAAGCTGGCCTCGCCAGGGGCAAGTCCGTTGGCGGCGCCAATGTCGCGCGAGATCATCTCTTCCAGGCCAGTTCCCAAAGGATGGCC
The DNA here is from genome assembly GCA_031367715.1 of Hyphomicrobiaceae bacterium. Classification (GTDB taxonomy): domain Bacteria; phylum Pseudomonadota; class Alphaproteobacteria; order Rhizobiales; family Hyphomicrobiaceae; genus JANYHF01. The sequence goes on from JANLQJ010000436.1 coordinate 24,518, forward strand.
GGCAAGCTTGGCCGGTGGCAATGTCACGTAATAGGCGGCCGGCACCATGCCGCCGGACGAGCCGCTGAGCAGGCGGATGCCTTCGGCAAGACCTTCGAGCGGCTGGCCAACTGCGCTCTCGGCGCGCAGCCGATCCAGCACCAGCGCGCCCCAGAACGCGGCGCGATACGCTCCGCCGGAAATCGCCACTACCACGAGTTTGGGCAATTGCGCCGTTGCGCCCACGCCCTTGGCAAGCCGCAAAGTCTTCAAGGCCTGCAGCGAGGCCGAGCGCGGCAATTGCCGGAATTCGCCTGCTGCCCCTGCGCCACCCTCGCCGTTGGCGTCTAAGTTCCTGGCGCACCAGATTGGCTTGCGGGCGGTGGCGGCCCTTGCCGGGCCGCTGCCTTGCAGCCGGTCACAGGCCGAGTATTGAGCCTCCAGCCCCGGAAAACGGTAGAGATAGGCGTCGCCGCCGCGGGCGAAGAACGCCAGGCCAAAGATCGCCAGAATGAAGTAGAACCGCATGCGCTCGACCACGAAATTGAGCGCCACGTAGCCGCCCAGCGCTACGCCGACCAGAGCAAAGATGGCGACTGCCGGCAAGTGCACGGCGACCACGATGATGCCCGCCCAGGCCACGACATACATCGCCCAGAGAATGATCACGCGCCAGATGATATTGTCCCAGGCGACCCAACTGGCAACGCGCGGCGCCCGCCGGACCAGCCAGCCCCGGATGCCGAAATGCCCAATGGTGAAATACTGCAGTCCGCTCTCGACCAACGACGCGACCGAGAGCACTGCCAATGACAGCAGAACACCAAACAGCCAGCCGAGCGCGGCCCGCTGCACTTCGCCATCGCGCAACGGGGCGATGGCGTCGGAGGCCGGATAGACCAGCGCCAGGAATGGCAGCGCAGCCAGCAGGATGATGCGCAACGCCAGACCTGGCAGCTGCTGGTGGAATTTCGGCTCGGGCCGGTCCGGGCCAATTTGCGCATCGAGATCGACCGCAAATACCCAGGCAGCGCCGGCCAGCATGACGGCCAGCAGCTCGGTAAAGAAGCTCGGACTTTGCAGCAATATTCCGGGCGAGAAACCCGTCAGCGTACGGTCTTCGCGAAACAGATAGGCAACGCCGAAGTCGAGCAGAATGGTGCCGCGGATGGCCAGGCACACGCCGCCCAGCAGAATCAACAGCATGAACCAGTGCCGGCCCAGCCGGTTTAAGAAATCGAAGACGGCGACAAACAGTATCGCGATGGGATTCCTGCGGGCGATCCGCTGCAGGTCGAGTCTCTCATGTATATCCATGCCAGCCAGCCCTCAGAATCGTGCCGCGGCAGCCGGAAATGCTATGCTTGTCAAACGGGGCAGCACAAGGGCGATGCGTTATCGCTTTAACAGGTTTGCAAGCTGGAATTTGCCAGACCCAATATTCACCGCTGTTTCAAACCGACGGTATCGCCGGCATAGTCGTAGAAAATGCGAAAATTCCACATGACGTGATAGCCCAGAGTAATCTTCAATGGCGCCCGGCCTTGCCCAAGATCCGTCTGGACAAAGGCATTTGGCGGGATCTGGGCGCGCCACACCGGCTTGTTCTCGCCATCGCCAAATTCAAAGGCGTAAGAGCCCGCATTCTGCAAGGTCTGAAACAGGTCATCGTCTCGTGTGTCGACGAGGATGCTGTTGGCGCCCGAATCAAAGCTGATGCCACCGCAGACGGACTCGCCGCTGTCGCCTTCCGCCACGCAACCAGGAATTCCGCTGCGTATTGCGCCTTGCCAATTGTGGGCATCGCTGACCACTTCAAAGGTCTGGTAGCCTACCAAGTCGCGTTCGTCCGGGTTCAGGATGAGCTTCCCCGCCGTCCATTGCCCCGGCGTCGGCAACTCGATCACCCATGACTGGGCCACGCCGGTGAAAGGGTTGGGCAACGGATCAGCTCCAAGATCGACGCCAAGCGACACGCCGGCAATCGCGGAGTATCCCTGTCCGGCGATGCCTTCGCTGACGATGCGATAGTCCTCGAAATTGGTTCTTGAGGCTATGCAGTCTGGTTTGGCAGCCGCACAGTCGGTCGACGTCACCAGGCCGAACCTGACCGGACGAAGGGACTTGACCTTGCCAAAAGCAATGATGGACTTCGATTTGCGCCCCAGCAGCACATCGCCGTAATCGTATGAGGCTGTGACCCTTCCGGCCACGGGCAATGTGTCCGGGTCGGTGAGCCCGCTCGCCAAGACGAACAAGCCACTCGAACCGGTGTCGAGCAAGACCTTCATCGGCTTTTCGTTGCCAATCGTCAGCCAGAGCCAATAGCGAAATCCATCGCCACCATGGCCATGCACGACGTCCTGATAAATCGGCAAAACCACGCGCTCAGAGGCAAAGCCAGGATTTGTCCACGCGGCTTGGATGCTCGCGCAGACCGATAGCGTCGCAATCAGTGACACGAGCAGTTTGAGCCATCGCATGGGAGCCTCAACAACGACTGATCAGGCGGCCTAGCTACCCGATGCCCGCGATTGTTGGTTCGAGCCTAGCTCAAGGCAAGTGTTATCCCTTAAGCGGCGGTTTGTTTTCGCCATTAAGCTTAGCCCGAACGGGCAGCGCTTGGCTCCACTAGCGCCAGCATCAATTCGACAATAGCCGAGCCGTAGCGCGAGATCTTCACTTCGCCCAGGCCCGTAATGCCGTGCAACGCGCCAGCGCTCAGCGGCTTCTTTTCCGCCAGCTCATGCAGCGTGCGGTCGTGGAAGATGACATAGGGCGGTACGTTCCCCTCGCCAGCCAGCCGTGAACGCAGTGCCCGCAACGCCGCCAGCAAAGCCTCGTCGCCACTGGCGACCGGGCTGCCCACGCCCTTGCCGTTGCGCTGCCCGCGTACCGACCGATCGGCACGCTTGCCGGCCGGCGCCCGCGCCTCCTTGCGCATCTCGAACGTGGTCTCGCCGCGCAGCAGCGGCCGGCAACTGGCCGTCAAACGCAACGCGCCGTGCCGCTCCAGATCGACCTCGATCAGCCCCTGCACCGTCAGCTGGCGGAACAGCCCGCGCCATTCGTCGTCGCCAAGCCCTTTGCCGACACCGAAGGTCGGCAGTCTGTCATGGCCGTTCTTGGCGACGCGGTCATCGCCCTCGCCGCGCAACACGGCGATGACGTAGCCGGCGCCAAAGCGCTCGCCGGTGCGATAAATGGCTGACAAGGCTTTGCGCGCGGCTTCGGTGCCATCGACTGTAGCGGGCGGGCTGAGACAATTGTCGCAGTTGCCGCAAGGCTTAGTTCCAGCCTCGCCGAAATAGGCCAGCAGACGTTGGCGCCGGCATGAGGTGATTTCCGTCAGTCCGAGCAGTGCATCCAGCTTTTGCGTCTCGACGCGCTTGCGCTCTTCACCCGCTTCGCCCTGGGCGATCCACTGCCGCAGCATCACTACATCCTGCATGCCATAGGTCATCCAGGCGTCGGCCGGCTCGCCATCGCGGCCAGCGCGGCCGGTCTCCTGATAATAGGCCTCGACCGATTTGGGCAAGCTCAGATGGCCGACAAAGCGCACATCCGGCTTGTCGATGCCCATGCCGAAGGCGATGGTCGCCACCATGATGATGCCGTCCTCGCGCAAAAACCGCTGCTGATGCTTGCGGCGCACGCTGGCGTCCAGCCCGGCGTGATAGGGCAGCGCCACCCGGCCCTTGCCCGAGAGCGCAATCGCGGTCTCTTCGACCTGCTTGCGGCTGAGGCAATAGACGATCCCGGCATTGCCTTCGTGGTTGTCGCGAATAAAGGCCGCGAGCCGCTCGCGCCCGCTGCCCGAACCACCCGGCTCGATGGCATAGCGGATGTTCGGGCGGTCGAAGCTGGAGATGTATTTGTGCGCCTTCTCCAGCCGCAACTGCTCGATGATTTCATTGCGCGTCGGCTCATCCGCCGTGGCGGTGAGCGCGATGCGCGGCACATGCGGGAACAGATCGGGCAGGCGCGACAGCTGCCGGTAATCGGGCCGGAAGTCGTGCCCCCACTGCGACACGCAGTGGGCTTCATCGATGGCAAAGAGCGCGATGTTGGCGTCACGCAGCAGGCTCAGCGCGCGCTCCGTGAGCAGCCGCTCGGGGGCGATGTAGAGCAGGTCCAGCGACCCATCGGCGAGCCGGCGCTCGACCGCGCGTTGCTCGTCCGGCGTCTGCGATGAATTGAGAAAGGCCGCGCTGACACCAAGCTCGTGCAGGGCGTCGACCTGGTCCTGCATCAGCGCGATCAGCGGCGACACCACGATGCCAGTGCCGGGACGGGCCAGCGCCGGGATTTGGTAGCACAGCGACTTGCCGCCACCGGTCGGCATCAAGGCCAGCACATCCTCGCCGTTGATCAGCGCCTCGACGATGGCGGCCTGATGCAGCCGGAAGGCGGAGTAGCCAAAGGTGGCATGCAGGATCGCCTCGGCCCGCGGGAGCGCGTCGGAGGCGGGGGCGCGTTTGGTGGCTGCTGCGGCCATGGGTAGGTGGGCTTTGCGATTCGGGAGGCGTGAGATGGTCTTGGCGCAACGCTAGTCTGCGCGCGCCGAACCGCCAAGGTGCATCAGGAGCGTACCCGGATACGCCCACAGAGCCGTTGCCGCAGGGCCACGGGTTCGCGTTGACGGGTAATGTTTCCATGATCGGAACCTTTTCGCGCTCCCGGCGCTTTATTCGAACGGCTCAAGTTCAGGCGGTAACGATGAAAAAGACCTACACTGGAAGCTGCCACTGCGGCGCAGTCCGCTTCGAAGCCGACATTGATCTCGCTTTGGGCGCCGGCAAGTGCAACTGCTCGATCTGCACCAAGACGCGTAACTGGAGCGTAATCATCAAGCCCGACGCCTTCCGGTTATTGGCCGGCAAGAGCGATCTCAGCGACTACCAGTTCAATACGAAGGCGGGCCATCACCTGTTCTGCAAGAATTGCGGCGTGCGGACATATGCCACCGGGTATCTGGAACAGATCGGCGGCGACTATGTCTCGATTCAGCTGGCCTCGCTCGACAATGTCGATTCCAAAGAGCTAATCGACGCCCCCGTCCGCTACGCCGACGGACGCAACAACGATTGGGGACACGTGCCGGCCGAAACGCGGCACCTGTGAAGGGCGGCAAACCGGTTACTGTTTTGAACGCCATAACGTGGACGCTTGGCGGATCCACGCTGTTTCTGGCCGGTGGGTTCTTACTTGCGCTGACACTGCCGGTCGACTCCTGGCGAACCGGCGAGCCAGCCGTGATGCCGTTGGCGCTCACCCCAGGCCCCACCAGCTTGGACCGGCCGACCCGGGTCTGGATCGACACCGACGCAGCTTGCGGAGTGGGCACGACAAAAGATCCGGACGACTGTTTCGGCCTGCTGTTGCTGGCTCAATCGAGCGACGTGAATATCGTCGGCGTCTCGACCATCTTCGGCAATGCGCCGCTGGCTGTAACCGATCCGACCACGCGGGCGCTGCTGTCTCAGTTGCGTACCGATGGGATGCCGGCAGCCACGGTGTATCTTGGCTCGGCAAAGCCGCTGGCGGATGGTGCGTCCGAACCGCAGTCCCCCGCGCATGAGATGCTGCGGCAGGCGCTGCAGGAGGGCCCGCTGGTGATCGTCGCGCTCGGCCCGTTGACCAACGTCGCGAGCGCCCTGCGCGGCCATCCCGATCTGCAAGCCCGCGTCCAGCAGCTGGTTGCCGTCATGGGGCGGCGGCGCGGCCATGTGTTCCATCCCGTTGAAGGCAGTAGCGCGCACTCGGTTCTTGGCCATGGTCCGATCTTCTCCGACCTGAACCTGGCGCAGGATCCCAAGGCGGCGGCCGAGGTGCTGGCGATGGGCCTGCCGCTGACGCTGGTGCCCTACGACGCAGCGCGCGCAGTCATGATCGATCAGGCAATCCTGGACGGCATGAGCGCGCGCGGCGGCGCCTGGCTCTGGGTGGCGGACCGCTCGCGCGCGTGGCTCGCCCATTGGCGCAGAGACATCAATCGCCCCGGCTTCTATCCGTTCGACCTGCTGGCGGCGGCGTATCTGTTGCAGCCCTCGATGCTGGCTTGCGCCGATGTCTCCGTCGCCGTCGGTGACGACACGGGGGTGCTGGGATGGCTCGGATATCCGGGTCTGTTCGTGGTCACGGCCAAAGAGCCTGCACTCCGCCCGGCGGCCATTGGTAGGGCGCGGTATTGTCCGGAAGTGGATCAGCAGCTCGGCCCGTGGCTCGCCGGACAGCTGACCGCGCGGTGAGTTCGGCCGGGCGGACCTGCTGGACTGTGCTTTGACCGCCCAGTTGGGGCGACCCATCGACGGAACATTTTCCACAGCGGGGCGTTACCCTTGCGGTTGCGGTTGCGGTTGCGGTTGCGATTTCGTCACGGCAATCGACCTTCTCTAACAAGGAGCACTCAACATGGCCAAACCAGCGTTAAACCCATCCCCGATGGCATGCGCACTTTGACGCCCGAGCTGTACTGCGCGGGAGCATCCGACGCCATCGGCGACGCAAGAACACTTGGTAACGATGACAAGAGTGATGAGATCAAAAGGGCTGGACTATGAACCGAAGGAACTTTCTCCAGACTGCCAGTATTGCGGCAATCCTGCCGCAACTTGTTTCGCCCGCGTTGGCAACGACACCGCTACCAGGATCGCAAACCGTGACCATCACTCCATTTAAGATCAATGTCCCGCAGAAGCAGATCGATGATCTGAAACAGCGCCTCCAAATGACGCGCTGGCCGTCAGCCATCGGCGATGATTGGAGCCGTGGCCAGCCAGTGCCCTTCATCAAGGAACTGACCAAACAGTGGCTGAACACATACGACTGGCGCAAACACGAAGCGCAGCTGAACGGGTATCCGCAGTTCATGACGGAGATAGATGGCCAACCGATACATTTCCTGCACGTCAAATCGCCTGAACCAAAAGCCTTTCCGCTGATCCTGACGCATGGCTGGCCAAGTTCGGTGGTCGAGTATCTGGGTATCGCCGGGCCGCTCAGCGATCCGCGTACGCACGGCCTTGATCCGGCCGTCGCCTTTGATCTGGTCATCCCATCCTTGCCCGGGTTTGGCTTCTCGAGCCCGATGACGATGCCGGGCTGGGATACCGCGCATGTGGCCAAAGCCTGGGACAAGTTGATGAAGCGCTTGGATTACACCCGCTACGGCGCTCAGGGCGGCGATGTCGGCGCGCTGGTCGGCAAGGAGCTTGGAATCCTGAAACCAAAGGGCCTGGTTGGCACGCATCTGCAACAGATCTTCGCCTTTCCCAACGGTACGCCCGGCGAGATGGACAAGCTGTCACCATTCGAGAAAGAAGGCATGGCCAATCTTAAAACGTATGAAAAGTTTGGAGGCTATCAGCCGATCCAGCAAAAGCGGCCTGGCACTCTTGCCTACGGCTTGGTTGATTCCCCGGTTGGACAGATGGCCTGGAATACGGAGTTGTTCTTCGGCTTCTCGGGGGAAGCCGCCAAATCGTTTGATCGCGACTTGTTTCTCACGCACGCCTCCATCTACTGGTTCACGGCGACCGGCGGATCGGCGGCGAACATCTACTACGAAGACGCCCAGTCGGGCTCAGGCTACAGCGAGAAGCGCAACGATACCCCAACAGGTGTCGCGGTGTTTCCCTATGATTTTCGGTCGGTCCGCAGTTTCGCCGAGCGCGCCAACAACATCGTGCACTGGACCGAAATGCCCAAAGGCGGCCACTTTGCGGCGCACGACGCGCCCGATCTGCTGGTTGCGGATATTAGGACGTTCTTTGCAAAACTGATCTAGCGCCGGTTGGGTTTGACCACCGCTCTGGGATGGCTCGGATATGCGGGGTTGTTCGTGGTCACAGCGCAAGCGCCCGCGTTGCGGCCGACGGCGAGTGGTGTGGCGCGGTATTGTCCGGAAGTGGCTCAGCAGCTCGGCCCGTGGCTCGCCAACCGGCTTACGGTGCGGTGAGTTCGGCCTGGCAAATCCGCTGGGTTGTGCTTTGGCTGCCCGGTTACGGCAATCCATCGCTTCACGGAACATTCTCGGCGCCGCAGCGTTACCACTAGTCACAGGAGGCGCTGAAGCAAGGTTCAACTTTGCACTTTCAACTCAAAGGACGCTGCAAATGACCAAAGTCAAATCAACCGCGCCCGCCACAAGCGCCAATGCCAAGACGACGACCCGGACCGAAGGCCGCGATCTCATCCTGACACGCATGATCGACGCCCCGCCGGCCAAGGTCTACCAGGCCTGGACCGACCCCAAGCTAATCGTGAAATGGTTCGCCCCCAAACCCTGGACAACGCCCAAGGCCACGACCGACGTGCGTCCCGGCGGCTCCGGCCTGATCGTCATGGCCGGCCCGGATGGCAAGGAGTTTCCAAATTCCGGCACCTATCTGGAGGTCGTGCCGAACCAGCGACTGGTGTTCACCGACGCCTACACCAAAGCCTGGGAACCCTCGGCCAAACCGTTCATGACCGTGATCCTCACGTTCGAGGATGTCGGTGGCAAAACTCGCTACACCGCCCGCGTCCGTCATTGGACCGACGCCGACCGCGAGGCGCATGAGACGATGGGTTTCCACAGCGGCTGGGCACTGTGCACTGAACAGTTGGCCGCGCTGGTCGAGACGGTGTGACGCCTGCGATGCCCTGAGTGCGGGTGGTGAGCGCGTGCTTCACGAGCCTCTTTGAACAGACAGTCCGATGGAGACCAGTCATGACCACCTCACAAAGAAATCCGCAAGACGTGATCGCCCCTAATGTTCAGCCCTCGCCGGCATCACGCGCCATGATGTGGACGGGTTACGTCCTCAGCGGCCTCGCGATCTTGGCGCTCTCGCTCGATGCGGGCGGAAAGTTGCTGTTTCCGAGCACCATGATTGCGAACACCCCGCCGACCGGCCTTCCCGCGGACATCGACTTCTATCGCGTGTTGGGGTCGATCCTCGCGGCCAGCGTGGCCCTATATGCTTGGCCGCGCACCTCCTTCCTTGGAGCAATTCTGCTGACCGGTTATCTCGGCGGCGCGGTTGCGACTAACCTGCGCGTGTCGATGCCGCTGTTCACATTCACGTTGGTCGGCGTTTATCTTGGTCTGCTGGTCTGGGGCGGGCTGTGGTTGCGCGACGCCCGCTTGCGCGCGCTGTTCCCGTGGCGCGACTGAACGCGGGTACAGTAAGTTGATGCTGACAATTATCTAACAAAGGAGACTAAATCATGCCCAAATCAACCGTAAAAGCCCTTCCCAACGGCATGCATACCATAACGCCATACTTGACCTGCGCCGGAGCCAGCGATGCCATCGAGTTCTACAAAAAAGCCTTCGGCGCCGTCGAAGTATCGCGGCTTGAGGACATGGGCGGAAAACTGGCGAATGCTATGATCAGGATTGGCAATTCGGCCCTCATGCTGATGGACGAGTATCCCGAAATGAAAGCGTTCGGGCCCAAAAAGCTGAAAGGCTCGCCGGTCACCATCCACTTGCAGGTGGAAGATGTGGACGCGGTGGTCAAGCAGGCTGTCGCCGCTGGTGCAAAGATTTACATGCCGGTTGCGGACATGTTTTGGGGTGATCGGTATGGCGCGCTTGAGGATCCCTTCGGCCACCATTGGTCGGTGGCGACGCGCATTCGCAATGTCAGCCCGGAGGAGTTGAAGCAGGCGTTGGGCAAAATGGGTGGCTAAAGTCCCACAGATACGTCCTAAGAATCGGCAGCCTGCGAAGTTGCCGCTCTGCCATGGTCTTCCTAGAGGCCTGAAGCATCTTGAGCAAGCACGCCCTCTTCCTGCAGCACCGCACCAAGCCCGGCGCTCGCGACGCGGTGCAGAAGGTTTGGCAGAAGCACATGCAGCCGGCGATCGAGGCCAATGCCGGGCATGAGGTCTATGTCTATTCGTTTGGCAGTGATCCGGACCGGATCTGCGCCTTCCAGGTCTATGGCAGCGCCGAGGCGGCCGCCGCCTTTCTGAAAACTCCGGCCTATCTCGCCTATGAAAAAGAGGTCGCTCCGCTGCTCGAAGCGCCGCCGCAGGTGGAAGTGCTCCAGCCGCAGTGGATCAAGGCCGGTCATTGACGGTGATTGCCAACGGACGCATCGAGGTTCAACCAAACAGCGCCGCTTCGCCGTTCAACCAAGGAGCATTCCCATGGCCAATTCCAGCGTCGTCCCCTGCCTACGCTATCGCGACGCCCCCGCCGCCATCGACTGGCTCACCCGCGTGTTCGGCTTTGAGAAACATCTCATCGTCCCCGACGACAAGGGCGGCATCGCGCACGCACAGCTCAGCCTCGGCGGCGGCATGATCATGCTCGGCTCGGTCGCTGACACGCCGTTCGGGCAGCACATGAGACAGCCCGACGAGGTCGGCGGTGTCGAAACCCAGAGCGCGTATCTCGTCGTCGCCGACGCAGACAAGGTGCACGCGCGGGTGCTTGCCGCCGGTGGCAAGATCGTCGTCGCCATCAAGGACGAGGACTATGGCGGCCGCGGCTTTTCCTGCACCGACCTTGAAGGCCATCTATGGAGTGTCGGCAGCTATGATCCGTGGGCTGTCGCAAGTTGACAAATCTGCGATGAATTCCAAGAGGTGAGGCTGTCGGTTTGCGTGAGCCTGCGCTAACCTGTCGACCATGATCATCACCAGCCTGACCAACCCGCGCGTGAAAGCGGCAGCCGCGCTCGCCCAGAAGAAGCATCGCGAGGCGGCGGGGGGGCTGTTTCTGCTCGAGGGCGAGTCTTTTTGCGCGCGCGCCGCCGAGGCCGGGTTCGAGGTGGTGGAGCTGTGGCATTCGGGCCCGCGCCCCCGCATCGCCGCGCGCGAGCTGATCGAGGCTGACACGGCGCTGCTGGGCAAGATCACGGGCAAGGACAATCCGCAAGAGGTGGTCGGGGTGCTGCGTCAGCGCTGGGCTGAATTGCCGGCGCAACTCAAAGGGTTGTGGCTGGCGCTCGACCGGCCGCGCGATCCGGGCAATCTCGGCGCCATCATCCGCACTGCCGATGCCTGCGCGGTGGCGGGCTGCATCCTGATCGGCGAGGCGACCGATCCGTTCTCGCCCGAATGCGTGCGGGCGACCTCGGGCAGCATCGCCAATGTGCCGTTGGTGCGGTGTACGGAGGCCGAGTTCGTGGCCTGGGCCCATGGCACCCAGGAGCGCCGCGAGGTGGTCGGCACGGCCGGCGATGCAACTCTCGATTACCGCAACGCCGGGGTCGGCCATGACGCCGTCATCCTGATGGGCAGCGAGAGCGACGGACTGGCGCCGGCACTGACGGCGGCCTGCACGCGGGTCGTGCGCATCCCGATGTGGGGGCAGACGGAAAGCCTCAATCTTGCCGTGGCGACGAGCGTGATGCTGTATGAGGTGATGCGGGGGCGTTGAGATCGGTTATTCTTTGGCCATCAACTCGCGCTGCCGGTCGACCACATAGTCGCGCACGATCGGCGCGGCATCGCGCTGCTTGGCCAGCTGCATGTGGAACACTTCCTGCGAACCGGTGCGGAACATCATTTCCGCGCTGATCAGATAGAATTCCCACATGCGGCAGAAGCGCTCGTCATACATGGCGGCAACTTTGGCGCGGTTGGCTTCGAAGCGCTCATGCCAATGTTTCAAGGTTGTCGCATAGTGTACGCGTAAAAATTCGAGATCCGCTACCCACAACTGGTTGTTTTCGACGGCCGGAAAAACTTCCGATAGCGCCGGTGAATAGGCGCCCGGAAAAATGTACTTGCGCAGCCACGGGCTGGCTGTCCCGGGCGGGCTCATCTTGCCGATCGAGTGCAGCAGCATCAGGCCATCGTCGGTGAGCAGATCATTGATCTTGGCGAAGAACTCGCTATAATGCGCCACGCCCACATGCTCGAACATGCCGACTGAGACGATGCGGTCGAATTTCTGCGTGAGTTTGCGATAGTCGAGCAGTTCGAAGCGCACTTTGGCGCCTAGGCCGGCGTCCGTAGCCCGCCGCGCGGCCAACGCATGTTGCTCCTTGGACAGCGTAACACCCAACACCTCGACCTCGGCGACGCGCGCCAGATAGATCGCCAGCCCGCCCCAGCCCGAACCGATATCGAGCACCTTCATGCCCGGCTTCAATTGCAGCTTGGCGGCAATCAGCCGGCATTTGTTGATTTGCGCCGCTTCCAGGCTCTCACCGTCCTCGCGGAAATAGGCGCAGGAATAGAACAGGCCCTGGTCGAGAAACAACTCATAGAAGGCATTGCCGATATCATAGTGGTGGGCGACGTTCTGTTGCGCCTTGCCGATCGGGTTGGCCTGCTGGAAGCGCTTGAGGCCGCGCGAGGCGCGCTTGAGCACGGCTTGCAGCGGATACTGCGCCAGCGATTGCCGGTTGAGCGAGAACAGGGTGAGAAAGTCGCGCAGGGACGACCCTGGAAACGTCATCCGGCCATCCATGTAGGCTTCGCCGGCATGCAGTTCGGGATTGAGGAACAGTTTTCGGTACAAAGTCGGATCCGTAAGCTGCATAACGACGGCGGGGGCGGGGGCGCCGGAACTGAGCGTTGGCTTGCCGGCAAAGATGTGCTCGGCGCCCTCGGCGTCGATGACCGTCAGGCTGCCGGTCTGCACGAACGACTTGAACATCAAGGAGAGCGGAAACATCGGTCGCCTTTCGGGATGACAAAACCAGGCGGGCCGCTTGCTACCCCAACTTCACCCCGCTCGCCGCCGCCACGAAATCCGACATCATGGGTACGAACTCGTCGCCCTTGCCGGCCGCCAGCGCCTCCGCGTAAGCGTTCTTGACCGCGCTCCCGACCGGATTGGCCACCCCTTCGGCATCGGACAGCGACGCCAGATAGCGCGTGTCCTTGGCCGCGTTCGCGATGGTGAATTTGTGGGCGTCGCGATTGCGGTTAAGCACGTAGTCCATATAGGTCTGGTAGAAACCGCAATCCATCCGGCTGCCGCGCAGCACGCTGTCGAACACCTTGGGCGAGATGCCGGTTTTCTGCGCCAGCGTCAGCGCCTCGGCATAGATGGCGCCATAGCCCAGCGACAGGAAATTGTTGATCAGCTTCATTTTGTGACCGTCGCCGACCTTGCCGATGTGATCGACCTTGGCGGCCCAGCTCTGGCAGACCGGTTTTATTTTTTCGAACACAGCGGCCGAAGCTCCGATCATGGTCGAGAGCTTGCCGGTTTCAGCTTGCGCCGGGGTGCCGCCCAACGGCGCGTCGATGAAATGCACGCCGAGCGGGGCCAATTCGTCGGCCAGAGCCAAGGTCGATGTCGGTTCGGCCGTCGAGCAATCGGCGATGATCAGGCCCTTGTGCGCACCCGCCTTCAGGCCGTCCTGGCCGCGCACCAGCGCCTCGATCTGCGGCGAGCCAGTGACACAGATGAAAATGATATCGCATTTTGCCGCCAGCTCGGCCGCGGTCTTGGCCTCGCTTGCACCCTTGCCAACGAGATCGTCGACCGGCGCTCGATTGCGATGGCCAAGCACCGTCAGGGCATAGCCCTTCTCGAGGATGTTCTTGGCCATGCCGTGGCCCATGAAGCCGACGCCGATGAAGCCGATGGCTGGTTTGCCGGGCATGCTCACTCTCCGTGTTCGTGTGTTGGGAGCATGCTGGCACGGCGACCGGCCGCGGTCCATGTCAAGCTACGTCAAACCTCTGGCTTGCATGGATTCCCGCCTACGCTGGAATGACGAAAACGGCGGGTACCTTATGATTATCGCAGAACGCTAGGGCGGTTTGCACCTCATCTGCATCAGCGGTGGCCGCAGAAGTGGGGGGGCTCACCCAGCGCCGCCAACCCCCGGGCGGGGCGAAATAGGGGTGTGTACCCACCAAATCTAGGGTCGGGGTGTAGGGGT